>DASSMK010000045.1:0-26924 GCA_035688915.1 Thermoanaerobaculia bacterium | reverse complement strand
TGACGGTGATCGACTGCGTGGTGGCGCCGGTCGACCAGAGATACGACGTCGCGGCCGACGCGGTGAGCGTCACGTTGCTGCCCGTGCAGAAAGAAGACGCGCCGCTGATCGATGCAGACGGCAGCGCGTTCTCAGTGACGGTCTTTGAAGCGCTGGCCGTGCAGCCATTCGCGTTGGTGACAGTCACGCTGTACGTGCCGCCTGCGCTCACAGTGATGGACTGCGTGATGGCACCGGTCGACCAGAGATAGGACGACGCGGCCGACGCGGTCAGCGTGACGTTGCTGCCCGTACAGAAAGAGGATGCGCCGGAGATGGATGCCGTCGGCAGCGCGTTCTCAGTGACGGTCTTCGATGCGCTGGCCGTGCAGCCATTCGCGTTGGTGACAGTCACGCTGTACGTGCCGCCCGCGCTGACGGTGATCGACTGCGTGGTCGCGCCGGTCGACCAGAGATAAGAGGACGCGGCCGACGCGGTGAGCGTGACGTTGCCGCCGGTGCAGAACGAGGATGCGCCGGTGATGGATGCGGACGGCAGCGCGTTCTGCGTGACCGTCTTCGACGCGCTGGCCGTGCAGCCGCTCGCGTTCGTGACCGTCACGGTGTACGTGCCACCTGCGCTGACGGTGATCGACTGCGTGGTGGCGCCGGTCGACCAGAGATACGACGTCGCGGCCGACGCGGTGAGCGTCACGTTGCTGCCCGTGCAGAACGACGATGCGCCGCTGATGGATGCAGTGGGCAGCGCGTTCTCCGTCACCGTCTTCGACGCGCTGGCCGTGCAGCCATTCGCGTTCGTGACGCTCACGGTGTACGTGCCGCCCGCGCTAACCGTGATGGATTGCGTGGTCGCGCCGGTCGACCAGAGATAGGACGACGCGGCCGACGCGGTCAGCGTCACGTTGCTGCCGGTGCAGAACGAGGATGCGCCGCTGATGGATGCAGTGGGCAGCGCGTTCTCCGTGACGGTTTTCGACGCGGTGGCCGTGCAGCCGCTCGCGTTCGTGACGGTCACGGTGTACGTGCCGCCCGCGCTGACCGTGATCGACTGCGTGGTCGCGCCGGTAGACCAGAGATACGACGACGCGGCCGATGCGGTGAGCGTCACGTTGCTGCCCGTGCAGAATGAGGACGCGCCGCTGATCGAGGCCGACGGCAGCGCGTTCTCCGTCACGGTTTTCGACGCGCTGGCCGTGCAGTCATTCGTGTTGGTGACGGTCACGCTGTATGTGCCGCCCGCGCTAACCGTGATCGACTGCGTGATCGCGCCGGTCGACCAGAGATACGACGAAGCCGCGGACGCCGTGAGCGTCACCGACGAACCGGTGCAGAACGACGACGGACCGCTGATCGACGCAGTCGGCAGCGCGTTTTCGGTCACGACCTGCGAGGCTGAAGCGCTGCAACCGTTCGCGTTGCTCACGGTCACGCTGTACGTGCCGCCCGCGCTCACCGTGATCGATTGCGTGGTCGCGCCGGTGGACCAGAGATACGACGAAGCCGCCGCCGCGGTGAGCGTCACCGACGCACCGGTGCAGAACGACGACGGGCCGCTGATCGATGCAGAAGGAAGCGCGTTTTCGGTCACGACCTGCGACGCCGAAGCGCTGCAACCGTTCGCGTTGCTCACGGTCACGCTGTACGTGCCGCCCGCGCTGACCGTGATCGACTGCGTGGTCGCACCCGTCGACCAGAGGTACGACGTGGCGGCTGATGCGGTGAGCGTCACGGAGGAACCGGTGCAGAACGAAGAGGGGCCGCTGATCGATGCCGACGGCAGCGCGTTGACCGTCACAACCGTATCGGTGGACGTCGCGCTGCAGCCGTTCGCGTCCGTCACGGTCACGTTGTATGCGCCGGAGTTCGCGACGGTGATCGATTGCGTGGTTGCGCCGTTCGACCAGAGCCACGACGCGCCGTCGTTCGCTGTCAGCGCCACGTTGCCGCCTTCGCAGAACGTGGTCGGGCCGTTTGCGGTGATGGTCGCCGCCGGCTGGTGCACGGTGTAGGTGAAGGTGTTGCTCTGCACCGTGCAGCCGTTTGTCGTGCCGATCCGCAGGAACGCATACGAAGACTGCGACGGCGTGAGTGTGAGCGACGGGCCGGTCGCTCCCGCGATCGGCGTGCCGCCGAAGCCGTACCACTGATACGACGTGGCGGTGCCGTTGGTGACGTTCGAGGTGAGGTGAATCTGGCCGCCGGGGCAGATGGCGGTCGTATCGCCCGAGACTTGCACGGTGGCAGTTTCAGTCGTCACGATCGTGGCAGCGGATGTGGCACTGCAGCCATTCGCGTCGGTCACGGTCACGCTGTAGGAGCCGGGCAGATACGCCGCGATGGAGCGCGTCGTCGCGCCCGTGGACCACAGATACGTTGCGCCCGCGCTGGCCGTGAGCGTCACGTTCGCGCCTTCGCACAGCAGCGTGGAACCGCTGGCCGTGATGGTGGGCGTAGTGGCCGTGTTCACCGTCACCGCCTTCGCGGCCGACGTCGCGCTGCAGCCGTTCGCATCCGTCGTGGTGACGGTGTACGAGCCGGACGCGTTCACGGTGATGGATTGCGTCGTGGCGCCGTTCGACCAGAGGTACGACGCCGACGGCGAAGAGGTCAGCGTCACGCTGCCGCCTTCGCAGAACGTCGTGGCGCCGCTGGCGCTGATGGTGGGCGTGGTGGGCTGCGAGACCGTCACCACCACCGGATCGGAAAGTTTGCTGCAGCCGGTGTTGGTCGTGCTGCTGACGCGCACCGTGTATGTGCCGGAGTTGGCGACGGTGATGGAACGCGTCGTCGCGCCGGTCGACCAGAGATAGGTGTAGCCCGCGGCGGCGGTCAGCGTGACCGTGCCGCCCTGACAGAACGAAGTCGGCCCGCTGGCCGTGATCGTGGCGTCTGGGTTCGTCACGGCGATGTCCCACACTCGCGGCGCGCTCGTGCAGCCGTTCGCGTCGGTGGCCACCACCGAAACGTGAATGTTCGTGGCCGTCGCGTCGGGATTGAAGGTGATGCGATACGTCCCCTGCCCGCTCGTGATCGTCGCGCCGGTGAGCGTCCAGGCGTACGTCCAGCCGGCCACCTGCTGCACCTGGGCGACGTAGCCGGTGTTGCTCCAGCAGACGTTGCCGGTGTTGCCCCATGAGCCGATGACCGGCTGCGCGAGCGCGGTGACGCTCGTGGCGGTGCTGGTGGCGGTGCAGCCATTCGCGCCCGTGCCGGTCACCGTGTAGTTGCCGGAGCTCGAGACGGTGATGGACTGCGTCGTCGCGCCGGTGTTCCAGCGATAGGCGCTGTAGCCGCTCGATGCCGTCAGCACGACCGAGCCGCCTGCACAGAACGTGGTCGGACCGTTCGCGGTGATCGCCGGCGCGGCCGGCAGCGGATTGACGGTGACAGTGATCGGCGCCGGTGTGGCGCTACAACCGTTCGCGTTCGTGACGGTCACGCCGTACGTGCCGGACTGCGTGACGACGATCGAGCTGGTGGTCGCGCCGGTGTTCCAGAGGTACGTGCCTCCGCCGCTCGCGTTCAGAGTGACGCTGCCGCCCTGACAGAACGTCGTGGCGCCTGCCGCGGTCAGCGTGGCAGTCGGCAGCGGATTCACCGTCACGGCAGTCGTCGTGCTGGTGCGCGAGCAACCGGCCGCGCTGGTGGCGACCACGTAGTACGAGCCGGTCGATGCGACCGTGATGTCGCGCGTCGTGGCGCCGTTGTTCCAAAGATAGCTGGCCGCCCCGTCGGCTGCGCTGAGCGTCACATTGCCGCCCGCGCAGAAGGTGGTCGGGCCGTTCGCCGTGACCGTTGCATCCGGCAGCGGATTCACCGTCACCACCGTCGCATCGCTCGAATCGCTCGTGCAGCCGTTGCTGTCCGTGACCGCGACGGAGTACGAGCCTGCCTGCGAAACCACGATCGAGCGCGTCGTGGCGCCGGTCGACCAGAGGTACGACGAATAGCCGCTCGGCGCGCTCAACGTGACGCTGCTGCCCTGGCAGAGCGATGTAGAGCCGGAGGCGGAGATCGACGGTTTGGCCGGACGCGGATTGACGCCGACGTACGTCGTGCCGCTCGACTTCGAGCAGCCGTTGAGCGTGACCGTGACGGTGTAATAGCCGGCGGTCGTCACGCTGATGACGCGCGTGGTGGCGCCGTTCGACCAGAGATACGTCGCGCCCGGAACGTCGTTCGCCGTCAGCGTCGTGCTGCCGCCTTCGCAGATGTACGTCGGGACGCTCGGCGTGATCGACGCGGTGGGGATCGGATTGCGCGTCACCGTGACCGGATCGCTCGTCGCGCTGCAGCCGTACGTGCCGCCGGCGATGGTGACGCTGTACGTGCCGGAGCTCGTGACCGTGATGGAGTTTCCGTACGAGCCGTTCGACCAGGTGTATGCGTAGCCGGACGGCGGCGCCGGAACCGACAGCGTCACGCTGCCGCCGTCGCAGAACGTCGTCGGTCCGTTCGCGGTGATGACCGGCTTCGTCGGACCGGGGAACTGCGTGATCGTCCGCGGCGAGCTCGTCGCGCTGCAGCCGCTCGCGTTCGTGACCGTGACGCTGTAGTTGCCGGCGGTCGAAACGATGATCGACTGCGTCGTCTCACCCGTCGACCAGAGCCACGAGCTTCCCGCGCTGGCGGTGAGCATGGTCGTGGTGCCCGGGCAGAAGCCGCCCGTGGATGGCGTCTGCGTGATGAACGCACTGGGCGGCGCGTTGGCCGTCACGCTCACCGCATCGGACCACGGCGAGAAGCAATGCGCATCGATGACGCGCACGCTGTACGAGCCGCTTTGCGTCACGGTGATCGAGCGCGTCATCTCACCGTTTGACCACTGATAGCTTTGATAGCCAGCGGGAGCGGTGAGCGTCACCGAGCCGCCCGTGCAGAACGTCGTCGGGCCGCTGACGGTGATGTCCGGCTTCGCCGGCAGATCCCAGATGTCGACGTGCACCGGCGCCGATTCGATCGGGCAGCCGTTCGCCGCCGTCACCACGACGGAGTAATCGCCCGTCGTGCCGACCGTGATCGTCGGAGTCGTCGCGCCGTTCGACCAGAGATAGCTGACGTAGCCGGGGTCGCCGAGGATGGAAAGGGTGTGCGTGGCGGGATAGCAGCTGGAGCCGGCACCGGTGATCACCGGCTGGTTGTTGTACGTGACGTCGAGTGTGCGCGACGTCTGCGGACGGCAACCGGCCGCGGTGGTGCCGATCACGGTCAGCGTCACCGGCTGCACGCCGGCGGGCTGGAACGAGACGTCCTGCTGATCGCTCGGACCGCGGAAGTAGCCGTTCTCGATCGACCACTGATACGACACGAAGCCGCCGCTCGCGCTGGCGGTATTCGTGGTGTACGTGCAGACCTGCGGCGGCGCGGTGATGGTCGGGCCCGTCACCGCGCTCACCGGAATGGTGGTGGACTGGAAGGCGCTGCAGCCCTGCGCGTCGGTCACCGTCAGCGACAGAGTGGTGTTGCCGCTCGCGCCCGCGTAGAACTGCACGGTCGCGCCGTTCTGCGGTCCCGGAATGGAGCCGTTCGTGATCGACCACCAGTACGTCGCGTACTGCGACGGATTGTTGACCGCCGCGTTGCCACTCTGGCCGGAGCAGAGCGCGGTCGGCGCCGTCATCGTCGGTGAGGCCAGGTGCCGCACCGTCACCGATCCCGAACCTTCGGTGATGCATGCATTCGGCACCGAGACGCGGCAGAAGAGCACCGTTCCGTACGAATTGTCGGCCTTGAAGTGGACGGTCTGCTGATCGTTACGGCCGATGATCTGGCCGTCGTATGCGTACCAGTAGTAGCTCGCGTACGTGCGATTGGTGACGGAGGCGGTGCTCTCGATGCCCATGCAGACCTGCGCGTCCGCGAAGGTGATCACGGGCTTCTCGAGCGGCTGATTGGTGAGCGTCTTCGTCGTCGTCAGCACGCAGCCGTTCGCGTCCGTGACGCGCAGCGTGAGTGTCGTCGTCGCGCCGCTCGTGGCCTGATACATCACGTCCGGCGTGTTCCAGCCGTTCGACGCCCAGCCGTCGCCGCTCACGGTCCATTGATAGGTGGCGTAGCCCGCGGGCGCGGACGCGTTGTTGTACGAGCTCGTGCAGATCGTGTCGCTCGGCGTGGTGATGGTGGGAAGCGTGACGGCGTACGGCTGGATGGTTGCGCTGCTCGTCGTGCTGCAGCCGTTCGCATCCGTCACCATAACGGAGAGCGTCGTGTTGCCGGCGGCGCCCATCGTTGCGTTGACGGAACTGCCCGTGGCGCTGCCGCTGATCGCGCCGTTCGTGGCGGACCAGACGTAGGTCCAACCTGCGGTGGCGTTGCTGACACTGGCGCTGACCGGACCGGACGGACAGGCGTTCGACGGCGCGGTGACAGTCGGAGCGGGCGGCGTGTTGATCGTGACGTTCGTCGAAGTGCTCGTTGCGCTGCAGCCGTTCGCATTCGTCACGGTGACGCTGTAGCTGCCCGCGTCCGTCACCGCGATCGATTGCGTCGTCGCGGCGTTCGACCAGAGATAGGTGTAGCCCGCCGGCGCAGTGAGCGTGACGGTACCGCCGGGGCAAAGTGCAGTCGAGCCGCTGGCGGTCACCACAGGCGTGGCTGGCAGAGGATTGACGGTGACGCTCTGCGACGCCGTTGCGGAGCAGGCGCCCTGCGTGACCGTGACGCTATACGTGCCGCTGCTGCTCGCAACGATCGACTGCGTCGTGGCGCCGTTCGACCAGAGATACGAAGTGCCGGTGTTCGCGGTGAGTGTGACGTTGCCGCCTTCGCAGAACGTCGTCGCACCGCTCGCCGTGATATTGGCGGTGGCGGTGGAGATCGCGATCCCCTTGGAATCGGACATTGCGCAGCCGTTGCTGCCCGTTTTGCTGAGCTGCACCGTCATCGATGTGCCGCTGCCCGCGGTGAACGTGACATTCGGCGTGCCCTGACCGGAGACGATGCTGCCGCCGGTGAGGGTCCAGGTATACGTAGCGCCGTTTGCCGTCGTCGACGCGGTCGCAGTGGAACCAGCGCACACGGAGGCGGGATATGAAGTGATGCCGCCCGCCGGCGCGGTGCCGGCGTTCACGGTCTTGGTGACGGTGTACGTGCAGCCGTTGGCCGAGGTGGTGATGAGCTTCACGATCATCGTGCTCGACTCGACGAAGATGCGGATGAATGGACCGTTGGCGGCTCCCTGAATGTGTCCGCCGGTGACCGTCCAGAAGTAGGAGCTGACGTTGCGCGCAGTCGTCACGTCCACGCGCTCGCTGTCGCTGACGCAGATCGGACCGGTCCCGAAAGCGAAGTCGGCATACGGCGTCGCGTTCGCCTGCACTGTGGTATTGCCGTAACCCAGGCATCCGCTGGGAGTGGTGACTTCCACCCCCACCGTCAAGAGGCCAGCGTTCACACCGGCGAAGGTGAAGGTCGTGCCGTTCACAGGGCCGACAGGCACGCCGCTCGACGCACCCCAATTGAAGGTCGTACCGGCGGGGTAATCGGAGAGGTTGGCGATGTGTGCGCCGTTAGGGCAGCTGCCACCGTCAATGACCACGATGGGAGTAGCCGGATCGCGCTGCAGCGTCTTCGTGGCGGTCGTCGAGCAACCTTCGGTGCTCGTCACAGTCGCGGTGAGCACGACCGGCTGGCCGCTGCTGTCCGGCACGAATGTGACGCTGGGGCCATAGGCATTCGCGCCGGTGGGGAACGCGCCGCCGGTGATCGACCAGGCCACCGTTTGCCATGAACCTGTTTCCGGAGCGGCCACGCTCGCGGTCTGCTGTTGCGCGCCGCAGGCGGTTGGATAGGTGGTGTTGATGGCCGGCGGAGTGAGTTGTTTGATGTTGACGGTGGCGCCGCCCTCCGTCGCCGCGTCGCAGCCGTAGCTGTCACGCGCAAAGACGCTCAGCGACACCGGACCCGAACCATTCGCCGTGTAGCGAACGATCAATCCGCTGGCCGATTGCGACGTGCCGAAGTCGGTGATGAACGAACCGTTCGTGATCGACCACGCCACGTCCTGCCATGAGCCGTCCGCAGGCGCGACCAGCGTCGCTGTCGCTTCCTGATTCGGACAGATTTCGGTGACCGTGGAGACGACCGGCGTTTCGCCAGTGCGCAGCGCCACCTGCGCCGAGGTTTCGGGCGCGGTGCAGCCGAGATTGTCGGCGGCGGTGACTTGCAGCGTGACCGGTCCCGCGCCGTTGGCGACATAGGTAACGCTCAACCCGTTCGTCCACGACGAGGAGCCGTTCTGCGTAACGAACGAGCCATTCGTGATCGACCATGCCACAAGGTCCCACGATCCTTCGGCGGGTGCACGCACCGTCGCCGTCGTCGGCACGTTCGGGCAGACCCTGGCGATCGTGTCGATGACCGGCGCGGGGATCGTGCGCATCGCAACCTGCGCGACGCCGGGAGGCGACGTGCAGCCGAAGCTGTCCTGCGCGGTGACCTGGAGCGTGATGGGACCGTTGCCGTTCCCGCGGTAGGTGACGGTTTCTCCGTTCGTCCACGACGAGGGACCCGTGGGCGTGATGAACGAACCGTTCGTGATCGACCACGCCACGAGGTCCCATGTCCCTTGCGCCGGCGCGCGCACAGTGGCGGTGGCGGTGCTGTTGGGACAAACCTGCGTCACGGTGTCGATGACCGGCTCGGCGATCGTACGAATGGCCACCTGCACACCCGCCGGTGGCGACGTACAGTTGAAGCTATCCTCGGCCGTCACCTGCAGCGTGATCGGTCCATTGCCGTTGCCGTAGTAATCGACGCTCTCTCCGTTGGCCCACGACGCGTTGCCGTAAGGCGTGATGAACGAGCCGTTCGTGATCGACCAGGAGACGATGTTCCAGGTCCCTTCCGCGGGCGCGCGCAGCGTCGCTGTGGCTCGCGCATAGGGACAAACCTGCGTGACGGTCTGGATGACCGGCTCGGCGATCGTTCGCAGCGCCACTTGCACGGCCGCGGGAGGCGACGTGCAACCGAAGCTGTCTTCGGCCGTCACTTGCAGCGTGATCGGACCATTGCCGTTGCCGTGGTAGTGGACCGTCTCTCCGTTCGCCCACTGCGAGTTGCCGTAGGGCGTCGAGAACGAGCCGTTCGTGATCGACCAGGAAATGATGCTCCACGTTCCTTCGGCGGGCGCGCGCAGCGTGGCCGTGGCGCTGCTGTACGGACAGACCTCCGTCACCGTTTCGATGACCGGCTCCGGGATCGTTCGCAGCGCGACCTGCACCGCGCCCGGAGGCGTCGTGCAGCCGAAACTGTCCTCCGCCGTCACTTGCAGCGTGATCGGACCATTGCCGTTGCCGGAGTACTGGACCGTCTCTCCGTTCGCCCACGTCGAGCTGCCGTAGGGCGTCGAGAAGGAGCCGTTCGTGATCGACCAGGAGACGATATTCCACGTGCCTTCCGCCGGCGGCGCAATTGTCGCCGTGGCCCGCTGGTACGAGCAGACTTCGGTCACCGTCTGGATGACCGGTTCGGCCACCGACCGCAGCGGCACCACAAGCGTGGCCGGATCGGTGCCGCACGACGATTTGTATCCAATGGCCTGAATGACCACGTCCGCTGTGCCGTTGCCGTAGAACGTGGCCGTCGGTGTGGTCGTCGTCAGCGTCGTCACGTCGCCGTAGTTGCTGCGGAATGCGCCGTTCGAGATCGTCCAGCTGACGGCTTCCCACGACGCGGCACCGGGAGGCGGTGCGATGGAAACGGTCTGACTCTGGTAAGGACAAATGGACGTCGGACCGGACAGCTCCGGCGGCGTCGCCGGCAGCGCGTAAACCGTGGCCGGATCGGTCATCGACGTGCAGCCGTTCGCATCCGTCGACGTCACGCTCAGCGTGATCGGTCCGCCGCTGATGGCGCGGTATTCGATGGCCGAGGAGCTTTGCGGGGAGAGCAGCGTGGCGTTGGTGAGCGTCCAGAAGAGCGTGCCGGTGGCGTACGTCTCGGCGTGGCCGATCGCGTCGCCGCAGATCGCCGCTTCGCTCACATGAATGCCCGGAGGCGGCGGCGCCGGATTGACGACCACCTGCAGCGGCTGCGAAGTGACGCTGCATCCGTTGCCGTCGGTGACTGTAACGGTGTACGCGGTCGTATCGGTCGGCGCGTCCGTCATGAAGCGTGTCGTCGCGCCGGTCGACCATTGATAGGTCGCCCATCCCGCGCCGGCGTCGAGCGTCACCGGTTGCCCCGCGCAGCTCGGATTGGTGCCGCCGGCCTGCACGATTGCGGGCGCGGTGCACGTTTGCGCGTGAACCGGTGCAGCGAGCGCTGCGACGAAAAGAAGACAAAGCGCGGCCAGACGCGCGACCGTGATGCCGGGACGGACGGACATGAAGACTCCCATCGGCCGCGGCGACAGAGCTGCCGCGGCTAGCAGATTGTTCGATTGACTTCCTGGGGGACCCTGCGAATCAGCTTACTGGTGGCAGCCGCACGACGCCGCCGGAGGATGGGAAGTTGTCACGGCCACGCCGCGCCCGCCTCGTTTCCCGTTCCGTAACAGTAGCGAAAAAGTGTCGATCTCTGCAAGTACACAGGTAAATCTACAGTGCGTGGCGCCGGAATCTTTGCTCCCCTCGCGCGTTAGCTACGCCGTGGCACGTACAACGCGCGAGATCCGGATTGGCAATGTGAAAATCGGCGGGGCGAACCCTGTCGCCGTGCAGTCGATGGCGGCAACCCGTACGCAGGACATCGCGGCGACCATTCGCCAGGTGGAACTGCTCGAGGCCGCCGGCGCGGATGTGATCCGTATCGCCGTCGACAATCCGAAAGATGTCGCGGCGCTGAAAGAGATTCGCGACGCGCGTCCCAACGCCAATCTCTCCATCGATCTCCAGGAAAACTATCGCCTGGCCGAGAAGGTCGCGCCGTACGTGCAGAAGCTGCGCTACAACCCTGGCCACCTCTACCATCTGGAGAGAGAGAAGCCGGTGCGCGAGAAGGTGCAGTACCTCGTCGACGTCGCGCGCGCCCACGACTGCGCCATGCGCATCGGCGTGAACTGCGGCTCCGTCGATCCCGAAAAGCTGAGCAAGTATCCGAAGGACGACTCGATCACGCCGATGCTCGAATCCGCACTCGAACATTGCGCGATGCTCGACGACATCGGCTTCGATCAGTACTGCGTCTCGCTGAAGGATTCGGATCCGAACAAAGTCATCGACGCGAACGTCCGCTTCGCCGAAGCGCGTCCCGACGTCCCGCTCCACCTCGGCGTCACCGAAGCCGGCATGCCGCCCGACGGCATCATCAAGACGCGCATCGCGTTCGAACAGCTCTTGACGCGCGGCATCGGCGATACGATCCGCGTCTCGCTGACGCTGCCGTTCGAACGGAAAGGCGACGAGATCACCGTCGGCCGCCAGCTGCTCGACGACATCGCCGCCGGCCGCTTCCGCTCCGTTCCGCGCTTCGAGCACAAAGGGCTGAACATCATCAGCTGCCCGTCGTGCTCGCGCGTGGAGAACGATGCGTTCGTCGACCTCGCTCACAACGTGCGCGAGATGACGGCGTACGCGAAGGAGTACGACATCACCATCGCCGTCATGGGCTGCCGCGTCAACGGACCCGGCGAAACCGATGACGCCGACCTCGGCATGTGGTGCGCTCCGAGCTACGTCAATCTCAAGCGCGGCGAGCAGTCGCTCGGCCAGTTCACGTACGATGAGATTCTCGGCCGCGTGCGCGTCGAGCTCGATCGCCTGATCGAAGAGAAAAAAGCGGCAGGAGCTCTCGTTTGAAGCGTTTCCACTACCTGATCATCTCCATCGCAGTGATCGTCCTCGACCTCTGGACGAAGTGGCTCGTGGCCGCGCGCATCGATCTGCATGAAGCGATTCCGATCATCCCGAATCTCTTCCAGATCGTGCACGTGCGCAACACCGGCGCCGCGTTCGGCATCGGCGCCAACGCCGATTCGCGCCTCGTGCCGCTGCTGCTGAACGGCGGCGCCATCGCCGTGTTCTGCGTGGTGGTGGTCTACGCGTTCCGCTCCGCTGTCACGGACCGCGTGCTGCAAACCGGCCTGCACCTGATTCTCGGCGGCGCGATCGGCAATCTGCTCGACCGCTTCCGCTTCGGCTTCGTGGTCGACTTCCTCGACGTCTTCGTGCGCTACGGCGGCCGCGAGCATCACTGGCCCGCCTTCAACGTGGCCGACTCGGCGATCTGCATCGGCATCGCGCTGCTGTTCCTCGACATGCGGCGCAAGCCCGAACCGTCCGCCGCCGCCGAAACGGTCTGACGCGCGATGCGCATCGCCGCGGTCTCCGGCAGCCTGCGGAGCGCGTCCTCCAATGCGTCGCTGCTGCGCGCCGTCGCGCTTCTTGCGCCTGACGATGATGTCGTCTTCATCGATCTCGCACTCCCCTGGTTCAATCCCGATCTCGACGAAGACGAGCCGCCGCCGGTCATCGCGGAGCTGCGCACCACACTGCGCGCGTGTGATGCAATCGTGCTCTCCAGTCCCGAATATGCGCACGGCGTTCCCGGCGTGCTGAAGAACTTTCTCGACTGGCTCGTCTCCGACGGTCTGCTCGTCGATAAGAAAGTGGCGCTGCTGAACGCGTCGCCGCGCTCCAAGTTCGCGCACGCGCAAATCGCGGAGACGCTGCGCACGATGTCGTGGAACGTCGTGTTGGAAGCGGACGTGAACCTGAGCGGCCGCAAGCTCGACGCGGAAGGCATCGCCGCGGATGCGGAGCTGGCGTCGATCGTGCGCGGCGCGTTGCAGTCGCTTCGCGACGCGCAATGATCGCCCTTCTCATCCTCTCGTGCAGCGTCGCCGCCGATGCGACGGCCGTCGCCATCGCCGCTTCGATTCGCGGCATCACCTTTCGCGACGCACTCGCAATGGCGTTCGCGTTCGGCGGCTCACAAGCGTTGATGGCGGCTCTGGGATGGGCGGGCGGTGCGGCACTCGGCAGCGTCTGGGCGGCGTGGGATCACTGGATTGCGCTCGCGCTGCTGCCGATCGTCGGCGTAAAGATGATCAAGGAAGCGTTCGCGGACGATGACGAGCGCGCGCCGGTCGTCTCCGGCATCCGCTCGCTCGTGCTGCTGTCGATCGCCACGAGCATCGACGCGCTGGCCGTCGGCGTCTCGCTTCCCACGCTACGCACCAGCGCCGCGATCTCGCTCTTCATGATCGGCATCGTGACGTTCCTCTTCAGCGCTGCCGGCGCCGCCTTCGGCCGCTTTCTCGGCGCGCGCTTCGGACGCGCGATGGAGATCGCCGGCGGCATCGGCTTGATCGCCATCGGCGTGCGCATCGTCATCGAGCACGTGACCTGACGTTTCGTCGCGTCAGCCTTCGAGCAACGCCACCTTGTCGCGAATGACGGTCGCCCATTCCGGCGTGCATCCGGCGTGCGTGTGCGCAGCCTCGAACGCCGCGCGTGCCGCCGCGGCGTCGCCGGCGCGCTGCAGAGAAACGCCGGCGTTGACGAGCGACTCCACGCCCTCCTTGCCGAAGGGGCGGATCTCGGCGAGCCTCCGATACAGCCGCGCCGCCTTCGCGTGCTCGTTGCGTTTGTCGCACCACGCCGCCGCGCGCGCGAGGAATCGCGGCAGCACGCGCACCGACTCCTCGCCCGCGAGCTGCGCGACGAGCGCGTTCGCATCCTTCACACGGCCGTTGCTGATGAAGAGATTGAGCAGCCGCGCGGCCGGTGCGTCGATGCCCGAGTCGTCGTCTGCGGTGACCGCGAGATCGACGGCGAGCTGCAGCGCGTGCTCCGCGTCGGGCCTCACCAGCAGCAGCTCCCGCGCGATCTTTCGCGCACCGGCGATGTCGCCGCGAAGCTCCGCCGCGATCGCCTCCTGATACAAATTGTCCGCGAGCGCGTGATCGATCGTGTCCGAGACTTTGACGAGCTCCTTGTACGAACGCTTCTCGCGCTCGGGCATGACACCGATCGTCAGCGCGGCGACGAGGCCGAAGGTGAAGCCGCCGAGGTGGGCGGTGCCGGCGACGCCGGTGCCGTTGCCACCGAGCTCGAAGTACGCGACGAGAAGCTGCTCGGCAAACCAGAGCGGCAGGACGACCTGCGCGGCGGCCGAGACGATGCGAAACCACGGAAAGATCAGAAAGCGCATCTTCTTGCGCCAGTAGCGCACGAGGTAGACGCCCATGACCGCGGCGATCGCGCCGGAAGCGCCGATGAGCGGCTTGGTGCTGTCCCAATGGAACAGCTTGAACACTCCCGTCGCGACGCAGCCGCCCATCAGATAGAAGCCCGTCATCCCGATCGGCCCGAACGCCTCTTCAACCGATGGCCCGACCGCGAACAGGAACAGCATGTTGCCGGCGAGGTGGAGGATGTTGGCGTGGAGGAACATCGACGCCAAAAGGCCAATGATGGTCGGCTCGGCCGGCACGAAGCCGTACGTCGACAGCGTGCGCGCAAAGTCGTCGGCCGGATTGGTGAAGTCGTGCGGCAGCGACGAGAGGACGAACCCAATGATGTTGGCGAGGATGATGAGGTAGGTCGCGAGCGCAGGCGCCTGTCGCTTCTCGTCATCGCGGCGGAGTGGAATGAAGAGCATGGTGACCTCGGGATGCGCGCGATTATAGAGGCTCGATCGCACCGGCCAAGCCAGCACTATAATTCCTCCGTTTGGCCCGAGAACCGGAACTGACGGAGCACGACGACGCGTTTCTGCGCGCGTTCGGCGAGCGCATTCGCGGCGAGCGTGCACGCCGCGGCATGAGCCGCAAGCTGCTCGCGCAGCACGCCGGAGTCTCCGAGCGGTATCTCACGCAGCTCGAAGCGGGCAAAGGCAACGTCTCCATCCTGCTGCTGCGGCACATCGCGTCGGCGCTCGGACTTCCCGCCAGCCGCTTGATGCAGGACGAACCGCTCTCGCCGGAGATGACGCTCGTGCGCCAGTTCCTCGCGCGCCTCTCGCCCGAGCAACTCACCGAAGCGTACGCGTCGCTCTCCGCCTGGTTCGCGGCGGATACGGAACGCTCGCGCACGCACCGCATCGCGCTGGTCGGCCTGCGCGGCGCGGGTAAGACGACGCTCGGCAGCGCACTCGCGCACGAGCTGGAGATGCCGTTCGTGGAACTCGATCGCGAAATCGAACGCCTCTCCGGCACCGCTCTCGGCGCCATCATCGAGTTGTACGGCCAGCAAGCGTACCGCCGCTACGAACTGCAGGCGCTGCAGGAGCTCCTCGCCGCGCAGCCGCGCTTCGTGGTCGCCACCGGCGGCAGTCTCGTCTCCGAGCCGACCACATACGAATTGCTGCTGCGCAGCTGCTACACCGTGTGGGTGCGCACGACACCGGAGGAGCACATGCAGCGCGTCATCGCGCAAGGCGACCGGCGTCCGATGGCGGGATCCGATCGCGCGATGGACGACCTGCGGCGCATCCTCGACGAGCGCAGCGAGCTCTACGCGCGTGCGGATTCGACGATCGACACCACCGGACGTAGCGTGGATGAGGCTGTTCGCGAGCTGCTGGCGCGACTTTCACCTCCGGCGAAATAGTGCGTGTTGACGCACCAGAAGCCGGAATTATAATTCCGCATCACTTCTTGGAGTAAGCATGATCACGTTTGACCGTGAGCCGGCCAGTTACCGGCACTGGCGCCTCTCCTTTGACGGACCGGTGGCCACCCTTTCGCTCGATGTCGCCGAAGACGCCGGCATCGACGAAGGCTATAAGTTGAAGCTCAACTCGTACGACCTCGGCGTCGACATCGAGTTGCGCGATGCGCTCGACCGCATTCGCTTCGAACACCCCGAAGTCGGCGCCGTCGTCATCGCCAGCGCGAAGGAACGGATGTTCTGCGCCGGCGCGAACATCTACATGCTCGGCAAAGCGACGCACGCGACGAAAGTGAACTTCTGCAAGTTCACGAACGAAACGCGCAACGGCATCGAAGACTCGAGCGAAACCTCGGGACTGAAGTTCGTGGCCGCGGTGAACGGCACAGCGGCCGGCGGCGGCTACGAGCTGGCGCTGGCGTGCGATGAGATCGTGCTCGTCGACGACGGTTCGAGCACCGTCAGCTTCCCCGAAGTGCCGCTGCTCGCAGTGCTGCCGGGAACGGGCGGCCTCACGCGGCTCGTCGACAAGCGTCACATCCGCCGCGACCTCGCGGACGTCTTCTGCACGACAGCCGAAGGCGTCGGTGGCGCGAAAGCGAAAGCGTGGGGGCTGGTCGATGAGATCGCGCCGCCGCGCCTCTTTCCCGACAAGGTGAAAGAGGAAGCGCTCAAGCTCGCGAAGCAAACCGATCGTCCTGCCGATGCGAAAGGTGTCACGCTCACGCCGCTGCAGCGCACGATCGACGACCAAGGCATTCACTACGAGCACGTCGACGTCGCCATCGAGCAGGAGGCGCGCGTCATCACGATCACCGTGAGCGGACCGGCCGCGGACGAAGCGACGGAGCCCGACGCGATTCTCGCGCGCGGCGCGGAGTGGTGGCCGCTGGCGATGGCGCGGCAACTCGACGACGCGATCCTGCATCTCCGCACGAACGTGCGCGAAGGCGGCATCTGGGTGTTCAAGACGCGCGGCGACATCGACGCCGTGCTGCGCCTCGACCGCGCGCTCGAACAGCACGCGCAGAACTGGTTCGTGCGCGAGACGATCAACAACGTCCGCCGCGTTTTCGGCCGCCTGGAAGTGTCCTCGCGCAGCATCTACGCGGTCATCGATCCCGGCTCCTGTTTCGCCGGCACGCTCTTCGAGCTCGCGCTCGCGGCGGACCGCAGCTACATGCTGCTGACGGAAGAAGAAGGCGCGCCGCAGATCGCGCTGTCGTCGATGAACTTCGGTCCGTACGCGATGCCAAACAAGCGCACGCGCCTGCAGACGCGGTTCATCGGCGCGGTGCCCGAATCGCTGGAGCGCGAGGTACGGATGAGTGCCGAGGATGCGATGGATGCGGGCTTGGTGACGTTTGCGCCGGACGATCTCGATTGGGACGACGAGCTGCGCCTCGCGATCGAAGAGCGCGCCAGCCTCTCCCCCGACGCGCTCACCGGAATGGAACAGAGCCTTCGCTTCGGCGGCGCCGAAACCGTGGCCACCAAAATCTTCGGCCGCCTCTCGGCATGGCAGAACTGGATTTTCATCCGCCCGAACGCCGTCGGCGAACAGGGCGCACTCAAGTTGTTCGGCAGTGGAACGAAACCGCGCTTCTCATGGGAGCGGATCTAAGCAGTCGCCCAGGAGCTCAAATCATGACGACCATCAACTACGACGAGCGCATCCCCAACAACGTCGACCTCTCCAGCAACCGCACGCTGCAGCGTGCTCTCGAGCATTGGCAGCCGCGCTTTCTCGATTGGTGGAAAGAGCTCGGACCCGCCATTTTTCAGAACAACGACGTCTATCTCCGCACGGCCACGTCGGTCGATCGTGAAGGATGGGCGACGTTCGGAATGGTGCGGATGCCCGAGTATCGCTGGGGCATCTTCCTCGCCGATCGCAATGCGGATCGCACCATCGGCTTCGGCGATCACATCGGCCAGCCGGTGTGGCAGGTCGTGCCGGGCGAGCATCGTTCCACGCTGCGCCGCCTCATCGTCACGCAAGGCGACACCGAGCCTGCCTCCGTCGAACAGCAGCGAGCCCTCGGCCAGACCGCGCCGTCGCTCTACGACCTGCGCAACCTCTTCCAGGTCAACGTCGAAGAAGGCCGTCATCTCTGGGCGATGGTCTACCTGCTCCACGCGTACTTTGGCCGCGACGGCCGCGAAGAAGCGGAGATGCTGCTGGCGCGTCACGCCGGCGACGCCGATCGTCCGCGCATCCTCACCACATTCAACGAGCCGATCCGCGACTGGCTCTCCTTCTTCATGTTCGCGTACTTCACCGATCGCGACGGCAAGTTCCAGCTGAAGGCACTCGCGGAGAGCAGCTTCGATCCGCTCGCGCGCACCTGCCAGTTCATGCTCACCGAAGAAGCGCATCACATGTTCGTCGGCGACACCGGCATCGGGCGTGTTGTTCGTCGGACGGCCGAGGTGATGAACGAGTTGAAGACGGACGACGTGGAGAAGGTGCGGGCGGCGGGCGTCATCGATCTGCAGACCATTCAGAAGTACATGAACTTCTGGTTCAGCTCCGCGCTCGATCTGTTCGGTTCGGAGATCTCGTCGAATGCGGCGAGCTACTTCGCGAACGGATTGAAAGGACGTCCTGACGAATCGCTGTACGACGATCACGTCGCGAACGGCAACTACGACATCGACGTGCCGGAGAACGGACAGGTCAAGACCGAGTCCGTGTCGATGCGCAACGCGATGAACGAAGTGATGCGCGCGGCGTATGTGCGCGATTGCGAGAATGGCGTGCGCCGCTGGAACGGTCTGCTGAAGAAAGCGGGCATCGACGTCGAGCTGCGGCTGCCGAGCCCGCGCTTCCGCCGCACGGTCGGCGCGTGGGCGAACGTTCCGACCGATCCGGCCGGCAATCCGATCAGCGCGGAAGCATTCGCCGCGGGACTGCCGAACTGGATTCCGACTGCGGCGGATGAGATCTACGTGCAGTCGCTCATGCAGCCGGTGCGTGAGCCAGGCAAAGTGGCGAACTGGATCGCGCCGCCGGATCGCGGCATCAATGGGATGCCGGTGGATTATGAGTACGTGCGGGTCTGAGTGATTAGGGGTTAGTGATTAGTGATTAGAGCGGCTCGTGGCGCGCTCGCCGCGAGTGCGGTACGCGCCTCTAATCACTAACACCTAATCACTAATCACTAAAAACAAGACGGCCCCGGGATCTCTTGTCCCCCGGGGCCTGGTTCTCAGCGCGTTGACAGCTACAAGAGAGCATTCGCGCCGCGATGTCGTCACGATGGTTTATCGCACCATCGCAACCGGCTCGACACGTTGACATCTGCGATAAAGCATCCGTGTCGGGTCAATCTTGCCGTGACGGCCCATCGCGCCGCCGCGGTCTCGAGTGTTGCACGTTGACATCCGCGATGAAGCGTTCGTGCAACTCCCGTGTCCCGATGACCTGCGCGTCATCGCGACCACCGAATTGATGCGTTGACATCCGCTGCAGAGCGTTCGCATCCACTCGGTTGCCCCGGCAGCTCATCGCGCTGCCGCGACCGGCTTCGGCACGTTGACATCCGCGATGAAGCGTTCGTGCCGCCGCCGTTGCCTCGATGGCCCATCGCGCCATTCTCGGCTCACTCAGCTCGTTGACATCTGCGATGGAGCGTCCGTTCTGAGTGACCTTCAACGTAGGTCGCGCCACCGCGATTGGCAATGAGTTTCGCTGTTACATTTGCGGCGGTTTTCCACAGTCTTCCACAGCCCCATTGCACACGCTCGATGGCAACTTCACGGCAACCGCTGCGGCGGCAGCTGGTTCGGCGCGGGAGGTGCTGTGGACGTTTCGGCAGGTGTTGTGGCGGGCGGTGCGGCAGGCACATCCGGTTCCGCTTTTACGAACGCGCGGTAGTGCTCGTATCGATCGAGAATGAGATCGACGTACGTGACCGGCTCGGTGCCGCGCGCGAAGCCGTACTTCACCACCGGATCGTTGTAGACGCTGCGCTTCGACTTGCGGATCAGCCAGTACGACACGTCGTCCCAGTCGTCGGCGTCGTCGCCGAACTTCTTCGCCAGCCGCCGCGCGTCTTCCACGTGACCGGTGCCGACGTTGTACGAGGCGAGGATGAACTTGATGCGCTCGCTCTCGCGCGAGATGACCTTCCAGTGCTGGTCGAGCTTCCAGAGATAGCGGCACGCGCCTTCGATGCTCTGCCGCGGATCGCTCGCATTGATGCGCAGCTCTCGCGCCGTGGCGGGCATGATCTGCATCAGCCCCGCGGCGCCGGCCCACGAGCGCGCGCGCGGATTGAATCGCGATTCCTGATACGACTGCGACGCCACGAGACGCCAGTCCCAACCCGGGATGCTCGAGTACTCGCGGAACCAATCGTCATACGGTGAGAGGCGTCCCGTTTCCGCGGTGAGATAGCGGCTCTCCGCGCGCGTGACGAAGCCGCGGCGGTCGAGAAAGTATTTGCGATAGAGCACGTTCAGCAGCCCGCTCTTGCGCTTCGCCGCGATCCACTCGTCGAGCTTCGCGCGCAACGCGGGCGCGTTCGTGCGCACGGCCCACACCACTTGCTGCGGCGGGCCGACTGCGGGCTTCACGAGCAGGTTCGAGTACTCCCCCACTTTCAGCGCAGCCACGTTCTCCGCGGCCACCGTGTACGCGATGTCGCCTTCGGACAGCTGCTGGATGAGCTGATCGGTAGAGGCGTCCACTTCCACAACTTCGATGTCGTTCGTGAGCTCGTCGCTCAGCTCCATGAGTCGCGCGCGATACGGCGATGTGCGCGGCAGATGCACGCGCTCACCCGCGAGCTGCTTCGGCTCCGCGATCAAGCGCGCGCGAATGCGCACGCCCTGCGGATCGGGCGTCTCACGCCGCTCGCGCGCCAGCGCGCCCGCCACTTCTTTCGACGGCGTCGCGGGCAGCTCCCCTTTCCGCTGCACGACCACCGGTGCGGTCTCATACAAACCGCTGGTGAACGCCACGCGCGTTTCCGCGGCACCTGCCACGACCTGCGCCGCGACGACGTCGCCATCGCCTGCATTCAATTGATCGAAGAGCGTGCGGCTGTCGCGCACCACCACCGGCCGCAGCTTCAGCTTTTGCTCGCGCGCGAAGAGGCTGAGCAACTCGTACTCGTAGCCCATCGTCGCGCCTCGATAGATGAAGTAGCCGGTGGAGTTGAAGGTGAAGAGCACGCGCAGCTCCTTCGACTCCACGATCTTCGGCAGATCGCGATCGATCGGCGGCGCAGGCGGAGGTGCCGGCGGAGCCGCTTCGATCGTCTTCGTCTGCGCGTCGCGCGCAGCCGGTGGCGCGGCCGCAGGCTTGGTGGGCGCCGGCGCTTCGCGCTTCCCACACGCCCCGACGACGAACAACAGCAGCAACAGCGCACGTCTCACGCGGGTGAGTCCGCTGCACAGCGCGTTCCGGCCGTTCGTGCCGGCGGCGCCGCAGCCGCGCTATCATTGCGCGGAACGCCCATGACCACTCTTCCCGCGGCTCGCGCCGGTACCGCCACGCGTTTCTGCCTCGTGCTCGTCAAGCCGTCGCATTACGACGATGACGGCTACGTGATCCAGTGGTATCGCTCGGCCATTCCCTCGAATTCGCTGGCCGCGCTCTACGGTCTGGCCCGCGATTCCGCCGAGCGCCAGATCCTTGGACCGAACGTCACCTTCGACATCCATACGTTCGACGAAACGAACACGCGCATCCGCCCCGAACGGCTGGCGAAGATGATCGAAGACGCCGGCAGCGGCATGGTCATGCTCGTCGGCGTGCAGTCGAATCAGTTCCCGCGCGCGCTCGATCTCGCCAAGCCTCTGCGCGAGCGCGGCATCGCCGTCGGCATCGGCGGCTTCCATGTCTCCGGCGTGATCTCCATGCTCGGCGGCAAGGACAAGGATCTCGATCGCGCGAAAGCGATGGGCATCTCCATCTTCGCCGGCGAAGCCGAAGGCCGCCTCGATGAGGTGCTGCTCGACGCGTACAACGGCTCGCTCAAGCCGATGTACAACCACATGGCCGACCTGCCGTCGATCGAAGGCTCGCCCATTCCGCTCATCACCGCGCTGAGCGCGTGGAAGACGGCCGGAGGCCTGACGAGCTTCGACGCCGGTCGCGGCTGCCCGTTCCAATGCTCGTTCTGCACGATCATCAACGTGCAGGGCCGCAAGTCGCGCCGGCGCTCGCCGGACGACGTGGAGCGCATCATCCGCGAGAACGTCGCGCAAGGGCTGCACAGCTTCTTCATCACCGACGACAACTTCGCGCGCAATCAGGATTGGGAGCCGATCCTCGATCGCATCATCAAGCTGCGCGAAGTGGACGGCATCAAGGTCACGCTCATCCTGCAGGTCGACACGCTCTGCCACAAGATCCCGAACTTCATCGAAAAGTCTGCGCGCGCCGGAGTGCGCCGCGTGTTCATCGGCCTGGAGAACATCAATCCCGATTCACTCGTCGGCGCGAAGAAGCGGCAGAACCGCATCACCGAATACCGCAAGATGCTTCTGGCCTGGAAGGCCGCCCGTGTCATCACCTACGCCGGCTACATCCTCGGCTTTCCCGGAGATACGCTCGAATCCATCCGGCACGACATCGAGATCATCAAGCGCGAACTGCCGGTCGATCTGCTGGAGTTCTTCTTCCTCACTCCGCTGCCGGGATCGGAAGATCATCAGACGCTCGTGAAGCAGGGCGTGGAGCTGGAGCCGGACCTCAACAGCTACGACCTCAATCACGCCTGCGCGCCGCACCCGAAGATGTCTCGCGACGAATGGCGCGACGCGTACAAGATGGCGTGGAACACCTACTACACGATGGACCACATGCGTTCGGTGCTGCGCCGCATCGTGGCCATGCGCGGCCACGCCAGTAACGCGCTGCTGCTGATCACGTGGTTCATGGGCTCGATCCAGATCGAAGGGATTCATCCGCTGGAAGGCGGCTTTCTGCGCAAGCGCTTCCGGCGCGACCGCCGTCCCGGCTTCGCCCTCGAATCGCCGCTCACGTTCTATCCGCGCTTCTTCATCGACTCGGTGGCGAAGATCGCCAGGTTCTCGTCGCTCTACTTCCGTCTGCGGAAGCTCTACGTGACGATCAAGAAAGATGCGAAACGGATGGAGTTCCGCGACATCGCGCTCACGCCGGTAAGTGACGACGACGTGGAGACGCTGGAGATGTTCCAGTCGGCGGCGGCCGAGGCGTATGTGGCGAAGCACCAGCGGCCGGCGGCGAAGCCGCAGGCTGTGCCGGCGAGCGTCTGATGCCGAAGATCAGCCGCGGTCAGGCTATTCTCGGAATCGTCGCCGGTGTCGCGCTGCTGCTCAGCGCGTGCGCGCATTCGTTGATGGGATGGCCGTCCGTGCGCGCGAAGCTCGACGCGGTGCACGCGTCTGCGGAGCTGATTCAGATGTTCGCCGTCGGCTGGCACTTTGGCGGCGTGGCGATGGTGGCGTTCGGCCTGATCGCCATTTACCTCTTCGCGAAATGCCTGCGCGGCGAACGTCCGTCGCTTGTGCCGGTGACGATCATCGCGGCGGCGTACATTGCATTTGGCGCGTGGGGACTCTTCACCAGCCGCTTCGATCTGTTCTTCCTGATCTTCCTCATCCCCGGCTTCGTTCTCGCATCGGCCAGCAGACTTCCGCCGGCGCCCGGAGAGATCGATCCGCGCGACAACGCGCTTTCGGATTAACTGGCCCGCAGCGGGCGACGCTCCATTCGAGCGCGACCCGCCGCGGCAGTTCTTCAATCAGATCCGCGCCTTATTACAGAACAACGCCGTTCACTGAACACAGCCATGGTCCTGGTTCGACCACTCCTTCTGGAACCAGAAGTAATGGCCGGGATCGCGAGGACTGTAGCCGATGTCATACGGATCCGGGATTGTGACGACGCGGAATAGGTTACTGGGGTCAATGTGTCCCGTGCACTTGTCATCGGCCTCTTGATAGTCGTCGTCGAACCAGCCCCTGGTGAGCACCGGATCGGTCATCGCTTCGCGCGTCTCGTGCACGGTGAAAACTTCCGCGGCCTGAAACGAGGCGAGACCTTGTTGACTATACGCGCACTCCGCACAGCTCGGAAAGGGAATGACTGAGTACTTGATGTCTTTATTCGTCGCCGTGTCGCGGAACGAGTTGTGATAAGCGCACATGCCCAGTGTCGACGCCGGTCCTCCGCAGGACGACACTCCGGTGGAAGTCACGGCGTAGGAGCCGTTCGGCAGGATCAGGGTATAGATGACGTTCGGGTCATAGTGTCCGGCGAAATACTTTTTCACCTCGTTTTGCGCAATGTAATCGTAGACGGCCGTTGGAGGCGCCGAGGTATCGAAGATATCCGGCTGCGCGTCGACAAGGCTTCCCTGGTATGCGTTGTACTGACGGAGCATAGACATGTGCGCCATCATCCCGCTCGAGTGGGAGCGAAAGGCCTGCAGTTCCGACGTGTAACTACTGCTGTCGAAGCTCCCCCAGAAGATATACACGACTTTCGCGTAATTCATCACGATGCCGTCGTGCGGCTTCAGGTTCAACTGCGAAGAATACGCACCGCCGCCGTCGGCCCCTCCCGGACTGTCCGCCGGCGGAGCGACCTCGAACTGCGCAAAGGCGCTCGAACCGCAGAGCACCGTGAAAATGAATAGTGCACCAACTATTCGCTTCATAAGGGCCTCCTCGATGTCACGAGGAGAATACACACCTATTGAGAGGCGGAAGGGCACAATGACGTGAAGCCCACTCACGATGAGACGAAGGTGCCTTTCATAAGGATGAAAGGTTCGTCATCGAACCTTCTTTACGTCATTATCGTGCGCGTCTAATGACGTTGAATCAGAACGCCCACTTGTTGGCGACGAACAACGCTTCAAACATCGCCAGCCACAGCAGCGACCAGATCACGATCGCGGAGCGCAGCACAGGACGCTCTTCGGTCACACGCGCGAAACAGAAAAAGACCGGAAAGACGGTCAGCACATAGCGCGGGGCGCCGAGGAGGAGACCGGCGCTGGTCCAGAGCAGAAGGTTCAGCGTAGCCCAGGTGGCGTACGACGCGCGGAGGCGCATCCACGACCAGATCACCACCGCGATGGCGATGGACGTGAAGAGGAACTCCTGCCAGCCGACCTGAATCGCGTCATACGGCGTGCGTTCCCAGATCGAGAGCCAGGCGTCGTACATCGCATACCACGGCGTTCCCGGCTTGTGATTGAAGACGTCGCGCTGGTAGACGCGGAACGCGAAGAAGCTTCCGGCCACCTGTTTGTTGACCAGCAGGTAGACGCCGAATCCGGCCGCGATGAACGGAATCCAGAGCCAGCGGATGTCGAACTTCTTCGTGCGGCGCCAGGTCATGAACGCTTCCACCGCCAGTGCCGGCAGGAGCAGCGAGCCGTTGACGCGCGTCAGTCCTGCCAGCGCGCCGGTGATTCCGGCGATGGCCCACTTCTCCTGCCGCGCCGCGTAGAACGAGCCGAGGACGAGCGCGAGGAAGAGCGATTCGGTGTAGCCGATGTGAAGAAAGTACGACGTCGGAAAAATGGCCAGGAAGAAGACGATCTCGCGTGCGCGCGTCGCCGGTTCATCGAGCGCGGCCAATCGATACAGCAACATCGCGGCGATCAGCGAAGCGACGGTCGAGACGACGAAGCCCGCCACGATCGGATTGCGCACGAAGAACGCGACGATGCGCATGGTCCACGGAAACAGCGGAAAGAAAACGAGTGACGCCGCAGCCGGACCGGTGGCCTGGTAGCCGTCCTGCGCGATCGAAACGTAATGCAGCGAATCCCAGCGATGCCAGATCTCCAGCCAGTTCGACGGGAGCGTCTGGTTCGTCATCAGCAGCGCGGCCTGGACGCCGAACCACAACACGAGCACCTTCGCCGCGACGAAGATCAGCAGCGCGATGCGCGCATTCGGATCCGCGGAGCGCTGCTTCAAACTGACATCTCTTTGACGTTGCGCACGATCAGCTTCGGCTCGGTGAGCTCCTGCACTTCCTCGGCCGTCACGCCCGGCGCGAGCTCGATCAGCTCCAGCCCATCCGGCGTGACGTCGAGCACGCAGTAGTCGGTGATGATGCGATTCACGCAACGGACGCCGGTGAGCGGCAGCGCGCACTGCTCGAGAATCTTCTTCTCTTTCTTCTTCGTGACGTGCTCCATCGTCACGATGAGCCGCTTCGCGCCGGCGACGAGATCCATCGCCCCGCCCATCCCCTTCACCATCGCGCCCGGCACCATCCAGTTGGCGATGTCGCCGTTCTTCGAAACCTGCATCGCGCCGAGAATCGAAAGGTCGACCTTCCCGCCGCGAATCATGGCAAACGAATCCGCGCTCGAAAAAAACGCAGCGCCGGGCAACGTAGTAACGGTCTGCTTCCCCGCGTTGATCAGATCCGCATCGACTTCGTCATCGGAGGGAAACGGCCCCAATCCGAGAATGCCGTTCTCGCTCTGCAGAATGACCTCCATCCCCTCGGGGATGTTGTTCGCGACGAGAGTCGGCATGCCGATGCCGAGGTTGACGTAGAAGCCGTCCTGGAGCTCTTGCGCGGCGCGGCGGACGATTTGATCTCTGGTGAGGGGCATTTGTTCTCCGATTGGCGGCCGACGTAAGTGGTCAGTGGCCAGTGGTCAGTGGTCAGTTGAAATCCTTCCGAGCGGGTCGTGCTCGCGTCGAGTTGAGAAGACCGTTGATGACTCGGGCGACTTCCTCCGCGCGGGCGATAGCGTGCGACACGAGATCTTCGCGCGCGAGGCGCAGCCGCGCGGCGAGGATCAGTTGCGTTTCAAGCTCCTGCGCAGATCCGCGCGCCTGCGACAGAAAATGTTGCCAGTCTTTGGTAGTCAGCCGACCGTGGCCCTCCGCGATGTTCGATGGAATCGAGACGGCGCAACGACGCATCTGCGCAGTCAGTCCATATCGTTCTTCAGCGACGAATGCTGCCGTGAGCGAGTAAACCTCTTCGACGAGATCCATCGCCTTCTGCCACGCCACCAAATCACGGTAAGAGCTCATACTTGCGAACTGACCACTGACCACTTGCCACTGACCACTAACCCCTAATCACTTGCGGACGGTCCGCTGCTCAATCCTCTTCACGCGCGGCGCGACGACCACGCGATGCACGAAGATCCCGGGCGTATGAATGTGATCGGGTTCGAGCTCGCCTGGCTCGACGAGCTGCTCCACTTCGGCGATGCAGATCTTTCCTGCCGTCGCGGCCATTGGGTTGAAGTTGCGCGCGCTTTTGCGGAAGACGAGGTTGCCGAGGCGGTCGGCTTTCCAGGCGGCGACGAGGGAGAAGTCGCCGACGATGCCGCGCTCCAGGACGTACTGGCGTCCGTTGAACTCGCGCGTTTCTTTTCCTTC
>DASSMK010000044.1:0-16165 GCA_035688915.1 Thermoanaerobaculia bacterium | reverse complement strand
CTTCCATAACGGCCTCTGGCACGCCGCTCGCCTAAGCGATTGACAGAAATGTCAGATCGCCGTCACCAAGAACGTCCCGAAACGAGCGAACGGAGATCCTTTCCGCGGCCTCCGCTCTGGCTGAACCTGCTGCTGATCGTCCTCGGCATCGGCGGCGTCATCTTCGCGCGCACGCGCCGCGAGCGTGTGGAGACCGAGTTCAAGCACGTCATCCAGGAAGAGCAACGCACGCCGGACGACGTGAAGAAACTCAAAGAGCAGCTCGCCGAGATGGGACTGACGCGTGACGCTCTGCAGCGCGAGCTCGAGAGCCGCAAGAAGATGATCGCCAATCTGAAGGCGGAAGACTTCTATCTCTCGATCGACACAGCGAAGAAGAAGTGGCGCTTCAACTACGGCGATACCACGCTGCGCGATGGCGACCTCACCGTCGGCGACTCGAAGACCATCACCGGAAACGGCAAGAGCTGGACGTTCGTGCCGCTCAAGGGCGCGTTCGGCGTGGAAGCCAAGTACGTCGATTACGCGTGGGAAGTGCCGGACTGGGTGTACGCGATGAACGGCCAGCCCGCGCCCGCAACATCGCCGACGCTCACCGGCGGTCTCGGCAAGTACGTCGTCTTTCTCCCCAACGGATATGTGATTCACTCGCCGCCCGACGCGTCGAGTCCGCTCAAGACTGCGAAGCCCGGCTCGTTCATGATGTCCGACGCCGATCTTCGCGCCATCTGGCCGCGCCTCCACAAGGGAACGCCGGTCTACATCTACTGAGAGATCCCCTATCGAATGAAACGCTGGATTGGATTACTCGGATCGTGGGCGCTGCTGGTGGCCGGGCTCTGCCTGGTCGGCTACGCGGTGGCCGCGAACGCCATCACCCTCACTGACGAGAAGAAGTTCCGCAACGTGAAAGTGATCGACGAGTTGATCGATCAGCAGGTGAAGAAACAGATCGCCGACGCGCAACGCACGATGGCCGAAGCGTCGACGAATGTGACGAATCTGCAGTCGGAAGTGGCGACGACGGCCAAGCAGATCGAAGACGTCAACGACACCAGCTTCGTCATCACGGTTTCCACCGCCGAAAACAAGGTTTACGCACGCCGCAACGGCCAGCTCGTGTTCGAAGCGATCTGCTCGACCGGCAAAGGAACCAAGCTCGAAGCGGACGGCCAGACCATGGTCTTCCGCACGCCGGTGGGCCGCTTCCGCATTCTGTCGAAGGAAGAGAATCCGATGTGGGTGCCGCCCGACTGGCACTTCATCGAACAGGCGCGCAACGAAGGCCTGGGCGTCGTCCGTCTGCAGCCCGGCGAGCACCTCGGCGATCTCTCCGTCTCCGGCCACGACGTCACCTCGGACGGCGTGCCGCTCGAGCCGGGACAGCTGATCATCCGCGGCGGCGCAATCGTGATCCCTCCCGTCGGCACGCACCAGCGCCAGTTCCCCGACGTCCTCGGCACGCATCGCCTCAACCTCGGCGACGGCTACGCCTTGCACGGCACGCAAGCGGTCTCGCAGCTCGGACGCAGCGTTTCGCACGGCTGCGTGCGACTGGCGAACGAAGACATCGCCCGGTTGTACTCGATGGCGAACGTGGGCGACGAAGTGATCATCTACTAGCGAATCGCGGCGCGACTGCACGCGGCGTCTACAATGCCGCGTGCACGTCTGGCGGGACCGCCTTCATCGCTGGCTCGGCCCGCTCGCGCGCCGCTCGCCTCTTTCACCAAATCACATCACGCTGCTCGCGCTTGCGCTGAATGTGGTCGCGGCGGCGCTGCTCTACACGCGGCACTTTCTCGCAGCGCTGTTCTTCATCGCCGTCGGCGGACTGGCTGACGCGTTCGACGGCATCGTGGCGCGTGTGAAGGCGCAGGAATCGCGCTACGGCGATTTTCTCGATCACTTCTGCGATCGCGTCAGCGACACGGCCGTCGCCGCAGGCTGGCTGCTCGGCAGCGCCGTGCGGGCGGAGCTCACGGCCATCGCCATCATCGGCGTCGCGCTCAACGGCTACATCGGTACGCAGATCGAAGCGACGTGGCACGAGCGGAACTACAACGCCATCGGCCGCGGCGAATTCGTGCTCGCGCTGATCGTCTACCCGATCCTGTCGTACATCCTCTTCGCGAATGGATGGAATTCCATGCAATTCGCGACGCTCACGATCGCCGAGTGGCTGGCCGTGCTGATGTTCGTCTTCGCCGTCCTCGGCATCATGCAGAGGCTTCGGCTGGCGAAGAAGCTGGCGTAGCCGACGCCGAGACCTGCAGCCGCGGCGTCGCCGCCACATCTGACGTCACCGGCACGACGGCCGCCGCAGTCTTGTCCTGCGTCTCGGATTCAAGCGAACGCCCGTGGCGCAGCTCGTAGATCAGGTTGACCATGTAGTCTTCGCGCATCGAGCGCGCCATGTTCGCGACGGCGGACGGCGGCAGTCCCGCCTTCTCCGCCAAGCTCGCGATCAGCTTTGCGGAATCGGTGTCGCCGTTGCCGTTCGCGCGGACGTGCGCGAGTGCGAGGTCGACGGAACCGCGAAGGCCGAGGGGACGCGCGACGGAGATCAAGCGTCCGAGCTGGCGAACGAGAATGGCCTGATCGATCCAATCGAGGATGCGCTCCATCGGAAGCAGCGTGCGGTCGCACAGCTCGCCCGGCTCGCTCGTCGCGAGATGCTGCACGGTCGAGATGCCGTATTCGTTGAGCAGATCGACGGTGGTGTCGTTGATGCCTTCCACGCTTTCGATCGGCACGTCGAACGTTTCCGGCTGCTCCGCGCCGAAGAGCTTCATCGCGCGTGTGCGCAGCGCGTTGATCGCCCAGTTATGAAAGAGGCCGACCAGGAAGAGCACCGAGTTCGCGCCGAGGTTTTCCGACGCGCTCGTGCCAGAGACGACGGCGCCGACACCGACGGTGCCGAGCACCCAGCCGATGGCGACGGCGGATGCGGTGCGCAGCGCGCTCGTCATCAGGAACCGCGGCGAAAGCGCGTTCGCGTAGATGCGGCCGACCATGTAGTACAGCACCGCGACGTACGCGCCGAGGCCGGCGTACATCATGCCTTGCACGCCGCGCATGTCGCTGCTGTGGCGGTGATAGCCGGCGAAGACGGCGATCAAGAGGAAGATGCCGGTCAGGAAGAGTGACGACGAGATGGCGGTGACTGCGCTGGGCGTCGATGTTTCGACGGCGGCGACGTTGCGCTCATGCTCGCGCGCCTGCGGCCGCGCGTCGCGCACTTTGTAGTACTGCTGCACGGCTTTCTGTTCGCGTTCGCGGTGCGCATTCGCGCTGGCGAGGTGGTAGACGATCCCGATGGCGCCGGGGAGGAACGCGAGCGAGAAGAAGAACGCGCTGGCTTCGAGGCCGAGGTGCACGCCGAGGGCTTCGAACTCGAGAGCGAAGGCGAGAGGAAAGGCGGCGAAGACGATCGCCATCAGGAGGACGAGCCACTTCTGCAGCGGGGATACACCTTCGACGTTGTTGACGGCGTGTTCGGACATGGCTCTCTCCTGGGACCCGATGGGCGATAAATATGGGGATTTCCTCAATGATACATTCGCGCGGCGTGATTCGTGAGCACATACTGACAGGCCAGCCTCTGCTGTTTGCGCCGGAACGCGCGGAGCGGCCGCACGCATTCAGCGACTCTGAGCGCGCGGACGATGCGGCGAATTGTCCGTTCTGCCCGGGGAACGAAAAGGCAACGCCGCCGGAGCTCGCGCACATCGGCGAGCCGTGGCGCGCGCGGGCATTTCCGAACAAATATCCGCCGATCGACGGCGCGGAAGTGATCGTCGAATCGAATCGCCACGGCGATTCGTTCGACACGATCGAACGGCCGGACGATGCGGTCGCGCTCTGCTTCGATCGCTATCGCGCGCACGGCCATGCCGCGCATGTGGCGTTGTTCAAGAATCACGGATCGCGCGCCGGAGCGTCGATTCCGCACGTGCATTCGCAGCTCGTGCCGCTGCCGTTCGTGCCGCCGCGCATTGCGCTCGAGGCCGAAGGCTTTGCGCGCGCCAAGGAGTGTCCGCTCTGCCAGCCTGTCGCGCGCGACTTGATCATCGACGAGAACGAGTCGTTCGTCTGGTTTGCGCCGCTGTCGTCGACCATGCCCTATCAGCAGTGGATCGTGCCGAAGGTGCATGCGAACGAGGTGTCGAATGCAGACGGTCTTGCGCCGTTGCTCGTGCGCGCGTCACGCGCCATGCTCACGCTCGGCGATTCGTACAACTGGCTCTTCCAGAATTTTCGCGGCGCGCCGAAAGCGCATTGGTACATCGAGCTCTTTCCCCGAGTGACGACTCTCGCGGGGCTGGAGCTCTCCACCGGCACGTTTGTTGAGATCGTCGATCCCACCGCCGCGGCGCAGCGGCTGAAGTGAACGGATGATTCCTCTTCGCGACGACAATCCCCGCCGGCTCGTTCCGCTCGTGAATTACGTGCTGATCGCGCTGAACGTCGCCGCGTTCCTCTGGGAGCTCACCCTCGGCACGCGCCTGCAGGATGCACTGTTCGCCGTCGCCTTCATCCCCGCCCGCTTCTGGCTGCCCGGCGGCTGGGTGCCGGACCTGCTGACGATCTTCATCTCGATGTTTCTGCACGGCGGGCTGCTGCACATCGGCGGCAACATGCTCTATCTCGCCATCTTCGGCGACAACGTCGAAGACCGCCTCGGCCACGGCCGCTATCTCCTCTTCTATTTGCTGTGCGGCATCTTCGCGACGCTCGCGCACGCGTTCTTCAGCCCCACGTCGCGATTGCCGTCGATCGGTGCGTCCGGCGCAATCGCGGGCGTACTCGGCGCGTATCTGATCCTCTATCCGCGCGCGCAGGTGATGACGCTCATTCCGATCTTCTTCTTCATCACCGTTCGCCGCATCCCCGCCGTGATCATCCTCGGCTTCTGGTTCGTCCTGCAGCTCTTCAGCGGCGTCGGATCGCTGGGCGTTGCGGATGCGCAGGACAGCGGCGGCGTCGCCTACTTTGCGCACATCGGCGGCTTCGTCGCCGGCATCGTGCTGATCCTGCTGATGGGCGGTACGCGGCGGCGCACGCGGCCGCAGCCGCCGGCGCCGTGGTGGGCGTGACGAGTTGTCAGTGGCCAGTGGTCAGTGGTCAGTTGTTCGAACGGCCATCGCAGCGCGACAGGCACCGCTCGCGGAACTGACCACTGGCCACTGATCACTGACCACTCGGTTCAGTACCAGAACTTCACACTCGGCCAAACCTCGCTCAGCGGCTTCTTCAAACCGATTCCGAGATAGATCGGCCGTGAATTTTCGAAGGGCATGCCGAGCGGGTGGTAGTGCTTCGCGACGGGCTTGAGGCTCATCCACATGTCCGCTTCGGGATCATCGCCGACGAGGATCACCGAGTCGCCGGTCGCGCCGTGCGTGCCCCAGTAAAAGTAGTTCTGATGTCCGCTGATCGCGTGCGGGAGTCCGTACTTCGGGCCGTAGAAATCGATCGCGCCGGCTTCGCCGTAGTTGCCGCAATAGATCACGGTCTTCGCGCGCTGCGCGGGTGGCAGCGCGTTGTAGACCTTCGCTACGTCTTGCGTCAGCTCTTCCCATCCGAATTGATCGGCGAAGAGTTGCGGCAACGCGGCGGTGTGCGAACGCTCCGTCGCGTGCGGCTTGATGCCGAGACGGTGCATGTACGCGAGCATTCCTTCGGGCGGCAGGATCGGCAGCGCCTGCGGGATCGGAATCAAACCTGTGGCGATGATGAAGATGAACACGAGCCCGAGCAGCGCGCGGCGATTGGCGAGCCACTGCGCGACAGCGACGCTTCCCGCCGCGAAGAGCACGGGATAGATCGGCGCGACGTAGTAATCCTTCGCTTCGAACTTGATGAACGTGGCGAGGAGAACGACGTACGTCCAGCCGAGCACGCGATAGCGTTTCAGATCGCGGTGAAAGAAGAGCGCGCCGAGGCCGAGAAGGCAGAGCGGCGCGGAGAACGGGTTGAGCATCATCGCCTGTTGGACGATGAACGCGAACGGTCCCAGCACCACGTTCTTGCCCGACACCTTCACGTTGTGCAGCAGCTCGAGTGTCGGGAAATGGTGCTGGTACTGCCAGATGAGATTCGGCAGAAAGATCAGCACCGCCAGCGCGCCGCCGGCGTAGATCCAAGGCTTCAGCAACGAACGGCGCAGCGGCGTGAGCACGACCGCGACGGTGATGGCGAAGCCGAGGAAGAGCATCGAGTGCTTGTTCTCGAGGCCGATGCCGGCGCAGAGGCCGAAGAGCAGCCAGAGCTTCTCATTGCCCGTGTTCACGATCTCGATGAGCACGAGCAGGCACGCCAGCCAGATCACGTGCTCCGCGGAGTTCATGGAGAGAATGCTGTCGATGCCGAGGTTGACCGGCGTGAGGAACACGACGATGCAGGCGAGCGCCTGCGCGATGCGGTTGCCGCCGAGGCGCGCGGTAATGATGCCGGTGAGAATCACCTGCAGCGTGCCGAAGAGCGTCGAGAGCAGGCGGAAGCCGCGCAGCGACGGTCCGAGCATCTCGCCGATGCGGGCGTAGAGCGCGATCAGCGGCGCGTGATCGACGTAGCCCCACGCCAGGTGACGGCCGCAGGCGATGAAGTAGAGCTCATCGCGAAAGTAGTGGTAGTAGCCGCTCGCGTAGAACTGCAGAGCGAACTTCACCGCGGCGACGGCGAGGATGACGGGCCAGGCGACGGGCAGAAAAAAGGAGGAGCGGCGTGATGGCGCTCCTCCCGTCAAATCACTCATCGATCGCTACTACGTCTGTTTGGCGAAGTAGGTTTCCAGATGATCGTAGGCCTGGCGCACGTTGTCGTTCTGCGCGCGCAGCTCGGCGAACGCGTCGCGGTAGACGCTGTTCACGCGCTGCAGATTGCGCTCGCGCAGACCGAAGAGCACTTCGCGCAGCGGCTCCGCTTCGTTCGGCGGCACGTCGGGCCGCGCCAGCTCGCGCTCGATCAGCACCTGCGCGACGCGCAGATGATCGTCGGCGGTGGTGTTCGGCTGCACGTTGATGGCGGGGATCTTCATCGTGGTCGGCCGCGTCTCGATGGCCGGCGTCTGACCGCCGACGTCCATCGCGCCCGGAAGCTCCTTCAGCTGCGGGCTGAACTTGCCCATCATGAAGAAGAGCTCTTTCTCGTTCGCGAAGTTGCCGACCAGGCGCGCGGATTTCGCGAGCTCGAGATGCTCCGATTCCTGCAGCATGATGAAGGCGCGCGCGCGGTCTTCGAGCGCGATGCGCTTGGCGTGCACCTTCCACGCGGTGAGCGTGCCCTGGATGAAGCAGGCCTGCCCCGCGCGGATGGAGACGGCTTCGACGGTCACGTTCTCTTCGATACGGATCGAGCCGTTGGTGGACTCGATCTCGGAGTACGTGCCGGAGTTCTGGATGACGAGATTGCCGGGAGTTTTGATGGAGAGCTGACCATGCGCGTTGACACGGATTTCCGTGCCGCGCGGAATGATCATGGTGGGGAAATTCGCCTGATCGGTGGCTGCTGTCATCACGACCTCCTTCTCCCATTCCCAGTCGCGCTCCGGGCGGGCGAGCCTCCCATGAACGCGGACGGCAGCGGATCGAAATTCTTGTAGTCCTTGCTCGTGCGCGCCCGCATCAGCAGGAGCGCTTCGTTGGTCCACTGGTAGTTGAGGATGTAGATCCGTGGGTCGATGGGTACATAGGTACCGGGCTGTTCGAGATCGCCGCGCACTTCGTAGTGAAGATGCGAGTTCGTGCTCCAGCCGGTCGAGCCGACCGTGGCCACGATCTCGCCCTGTTTCACGCTCTGCCCGGCGCGCACGCGCACTTCGTCGCAGTGACCGTAAATCGTGATGAAGCGATTGGCGTGATTGACGACGACGACGTTGCCGAAGCGCCACCAGGCCACGCTCTGGCTGAGCGGATAGCGTCCGGCGAACGTGACCACACCGTCGGCGGTGGCGAAGACTTGCGTGCCGGTCGGCGCGGAGAGATCGAGACCTTTGTGGAAGTCGCTGGTGCGCGTGAACGGCGAGATGCGGTTGCCGAACGGCGAGGTGAGCACGAATTGATCGGCGGGAAGCGGCAGGATCGACGGCGTGTGACGGACGATCTCCGCGTTCGCTTCTTCGTATTGCGTGAGGAGGTCGAGCTGCAGCTGGAGGCGGCGCATGGCCGTTTGCAGCGAGAGCTCGCGGCGATGCGCGTCGTCGAGCTCCTCCCCTGTCGCCGACTCCGCGGTGTTGCGGAGAGGCGTGGAGAAACCGCCGGTGCCGAGGGTGCGTTCGAGGCCGTAGACGGTGATGAGCTTTTCGACGCGAACGCGATGCGCTTCGAGGCTGCGCTCCAGCGACGACATCTGCACGACGTTCTCGCGCAAACGCTCGCGCTGGATGTCGCGCTCTTCGCGCATGTTGTGCAGGTAGTTGGTTTTGTAGACGCGCCGGATGACCGTGGGCGCAGCCGCCATCGAGCCGATCAGACCGGCCAGAACGAAGGACAGCGCGATGATCCCGATGACGACGCGGCGCCGGTCAAAGAAGAAGTACCGGACGCGGCGACGAATGTCGCTCGGATGGATCTGGATCTCGATCATGACTCAAGACCCGCCTGGACTGCGCGCGGGTCGACGAGTGTAACACAGGGGGGTGCACAGGAATTGGTGCTACCGCGCGCGAAGCGCGAGCACGGCGAAGGTGACGAGGAGGAACGCGAGTGCGGCGAGCGACGGGATGGACAGCGTGGGGACGGCTTCGAGCGAAGCAAGAGCGGCGGCGCTGCCGGGGCGCTGTTCGTCGGCCACCGCGAGCAAGTACGCTTCGGGCGCATCAACGCGCGCGAATTCGCCGCCGCCTCGGAGACTCACTTTCGCAACGTCGCCTCCCTGCCACAGCCAGATCGAACGGCCATCGTCGGCGAAGGCGATCGGTCCGATTCCGGAGTGGCCGTCGCCGATCGTTCTGCGGCGCAAGTGCGTGCCGCTTGCGTCGTAAACGTCGAGGAAGCCACGTCCGCCCACGACCACTCCGCCGTCCGGCAAGCCGGCGCTGGAGAGCAGACCCGGCGCGGCGATACTGCTCAATGCCTTGTGCTGGCACACATCGTAGCGGTTGACTTGCTGCCAGTCGTCGCTGAAAAGGATGCATCCGGCGACGTCGATCGGGCCATACACGAACGGCAGTTGCAGCGTTTCCGCCTCCTGCCCGTCGCGATCGAGGACGGTGATGTCGCGGATCCCCTGGTATGGTAGCCCGGCGAGATAGAGCCGGCCGTTGGAACCGGCTTCGATGTCGAACTTCCAATACATCTCGCGGCTGGCGATGAGGTGCATCGACCGGTCGAAGACGTCGAGCGACGACTCGCGGAGCACGTAGACGCGATCGCTCATGAACGCCACGTCGACGACGCGATCCAGCGCGGCCTTGGGCTGCGCATCGCGAGTGAGATGCATCGCCGGTCGCGCCACCGGAAGGGTCCAGACGAAGTCGATGTACTGCGTGATTACCACGTCGCCCTTTTCGAAGACCGGCGGCGTCGCGAGAGCGGCCATGAGCACGGACACGTGCAGAAGAGCGGCGAACAATCGCGCGACAGAATACCGCGCGCTGCGCCTCGCCTACTCGCTGGCCACGTCGCGCCGCACGAACTTCTTCAGCGCCATCGGCACGAGCACGATCGTCAGCATCAGCGCGGCCACGGTGAAGAGACGCTTCAGCGCGTCGCCTTCGCTCATCGTGCCGTTGAACAGCGCGTCCGCGCAGTAGGCGAAGACGAAGTTTGACGGCGCGAGGCCGAGAGCGGTGGCGAAAACGTAGTCGAGCAGGCGCACACCTGCGACACCCGCTCCATAGTTGAGCACCGCGAACGGGAAGATCGGGATGAGGCGCAGCACGAGCAGCGATTTGAAGCCCGCGTGGTCGACCTGCTTGGCGACGCGCTGGCCGAGGCGGCCGAAGCGGAGCAGCAGTCCTTCGCCGAGATAGCGGCCGACGAGAAATGAGGCGGTGGCGCCGAGGACGCCACCGATCATCGAATACGTTCCGCCGAGAAGCCAGCCCCAGATGAAACCCGCGCTGACGACGAAGACTGTGGCAGGGATGGCGAAGATGCAGCCGACCGCGTACGCAGCGATGAAGATCAGCGGGCCGTACCACGCGCCGCGGAAGTGCTCCACTGCCATGCGCACGTTGTCGCGCGTGAAGTAGCCGCGCAGCGGCGTGAACCAAAGCGCCGCGACTGCTGCCACGAGCAGCAGCAGCACGGCGATCCTGAGGAGCGTCTGCTTACGCAAGGCTCTCCACAATCATGGCGATGCCCTGGCCGCCGCCGATGCAGGCGGAGGCGAGACCGTAGCGCTGCTTGCGGCGGCGCAGGTCGTAGAGCAGCGTGATGAGCAGGCGCGTGCCGGAAGCGCCGAGCGGATGGCCGAGCGCGATCGCGCCGCCATTCACGTTCAGCTTCTCCTGATCGATGCCGAGCTCTTTCGAGACGGCGAGGATCTGGCCGGCGAACGCTTCGTTGATCTCGATGAGATCGAGATCGTTGAGCTTCATGCCTGCCTTCTTCAGCGCGATCTGCGTGGCCGGAACAGGACCGATGCCCATGATCTCCGGATCGCAACCGGCGATGCCCCACGAGACGATGCGGCCGAGCGGAGTCTTCCCCTTCTCTTTCGCTTTCTCCGCGGTGGTGACCGTCACCATCGCGGCGCCGTCGACGATGCCGCTGGCGTTGCCGGCGGTGACGAAGCCGTCTTTCGCGAACGCGGGCTTGAGCTTGGCCAGTCCGTCTTTGGTCGTGTCGGGACGCATGTGATCGTCGCCGGTGATGAGCTCACCTTTGCGACCGACCGGCACGGCCACGATCTCTTCCTGCAGGCGGCCCGCTTTGAGCGCTTCGTCCGCGCAGCGCTGACTACGCAGCGCGTATTCGTCCTGCTCTTCGCGCGAGATCTCGTACTTGCGCGCGAGATTGTCGGACGTCTGTGCCATGTACAGACCGGCGTAGGTGTCGAGCAGCGCGACCATCAGCGAGTCTTCCATCGGCGCCTGGCCGAGGCGGAGACCCTTGCGCGCGCCGCGAACGACGAACGGAGCCTGCGACATGTTCTCCATGCCGCCGGCGAGAACGGTCGTCGCTTCGTCGAGCTGAATCTGTTCTGCCGCGTTGACGACCGACTGGATGCCGGAGCCGCAGAGGCGATTGACGGTGAGCGCGGGCACATGCTTCGGCACACCGGCTTTCAGGCCGACGTGGCGCGCGCCGTAGATGGCGTCGCCCGAAGTCTGCAGCGCGTTGCCGACGATGACGTGATCCATCTCTTCCGGCGCGAAGCCGGAGCGAGTGAGTGCTTCCTTCGCCGCGATGACGGCGAGATCGATGGCGCTGACGTCGCTGAAGTGGCCGTTGTACTCGGCCATCGGCGTGCGGGCGCCGTCCACGATGACGATGTCTTTCACTGATTCACCTCGGAGAGTCGAAAACGTTTGGCGCGCGGATGATATTCGACGCCAGACCGTTGGAGCGGCGGGCGCCCTCGCCCGCCGGGCGGGAGACCGTGGGAAACGGCGGGCGAGGCGCCCGCCGCTCCAACGTTCAGCGCGGCGTTACCAGGTGCGGCGGCGTTGCGGGCGTGCGGACGGCGTCGAAGAGGACGACGCAGGACGCGAAGATGACGGACGCGACGACGCGCCGGCAGGACGCGCATTCTGCGACGAACGGCCGGGCTGCGAAGGTCGGCCGTTCTGCGACGACGGACGCGCGCTCGACGAAGAACGCGGCTGCTGCGAGGAGCGTCCGCGCTGCTGCAGATGACGCGGCGGGCGCGTCAGTGCAGACGGCTCGAGCGTGTCGTCGGCGGTGTAGTCGAAGTTCTCGACCTTCTTGCGCGGAATGCCGCGGCTGATGAACTTCTCGAGTGCGCGCAGCGCCGCGGCGTCATCGGACGTCACGAAGCTGATGGCATCGCCAATCGCCTGCGCCCGTCCCGTCCGACCGATCCGGTGCACGTAATCCTCGGGCTGCGGCGGGAAATCGAAGTTCACGACATGCGAGATGCCTTCGACGTCGATGCCGCGCGCCGCAATGTCCGTGGCCACGAGCACGCGAACGGTGCCCGTGCGGAAGCCCTTCAGCGCAGCGAGGCGCTGATTCTGGCTGCGATTCGAATGCAGCGTCGCGGTGTTGATGCCGGACGCCGTGAGCTTCTTGGCGATCTTGTCGGCGCCGTGCTTCGTGCGCGAGAACACGAGCACGGAGTCGAGCGCCTGATCCTGCAGCAGGTGCAGCAGTAGCGAGAGCTTGCGGCTCTTCGGCACTTCGTACACGAACTGCGCGACAGTGTCCGCGGGATTGGAGCGCTTGCCGATCTCCACGATCTGCGGGTTCTGCTGGAACTCCGCGGTCAGCGCTTCGATCTCCTTCGAAAGCGTGGCGGAGAAAAGGAGCGTCTGCCGGTCCTTCGGCAGCGAGCGGACGATCTGGCGGATGGGCGGCAGGAAGCCCATGTCCAGCATGCGGTCGGCTTCATCGAGCACGGCGATTTCGACCTGCGAGTAGTCGACGTGACCCTGCTGCGTGAGGTCGATCAGACGGCCGGGTGTGGCGATGACGATCTCCGCTCCGGCGCGCAGCGCGGCGATCTGCGGACCTTCGCCGACGCCGCCGAAAACGGTGGCGCAGCGGATGCGCGCGTGCTTCGCATACGCGCGGACGTTCTCTTCGATCTGCACGACGAGCTCGCGCGTCGGCGCGACGATGAGCGTGCGCATGGCCGGACGGCGCGTGGCGGTGCGCGGCGTGCGCTGCATGAGAAGCTGAAGAATCGGCAAAACGAACGCGGCGGTCTTGCCGGTGCCGGTCTGCGCGATGCCGATGACGTCGCGCCCGGTGAGGATCACGGGAATGGCGCGGGTCTGGATCGGTGTCGGTTCGGTGTAGCCAACCTCGCGGACGGCTTTGGTGATTTGCGGGCCAAGGCCCAGTGCTGTAAACGGCATAAGTGGCTATCAACCGGCCGCTTGCGAGGGAAATTGCCTCAGCCGTTATGCACTGTTTCGCATTGCACGCGCGCGCAGCGACGCATTGCGGCGAACGAGCGCCGCGATGGCCACGATCTCGACGAACGTCATCCACACGCTGCCTTCGATGCCGAAGTCCCCGCCGGTGAGCCACGCCGCCCCTTCGCCGCGCGTGACGAAGAGCGTCGCGTCGCTGACGTAGCCGCTCACTTCGTGTCCGAGAATCGGGCCGCTCATGAGGTTCCAGGCGAGATGCAGTCCGATCGGAAACCAGAGTCGTTCGTAGCGTTCGTACGCGACGCCGAGGAGCACGCCGCCGAGAAAGACGTTGCCGATGCCGAGCATCGTGACGGCGGTGTTGTTCATATGCAGGGCCGCGAAGATGAACGCGACGAACAGCAACGCGAACCCGCGCCGCCAGCGCCAGAGCTTTTGAAAGACGTAGCCGCGGAAGACGAGCTCTTCGTGCAACGCAGCGGGGATGAACACCGTGAACAGTTCGAGCCACGGAAATCCGCGGCCGGGCGCGTGGCGTAAGCTCGTCGTGGCCACGATCAGCGCCGCGCACGCACCAATCACCGCGGCGCCGGCGGCCAGTCCGAATGCGAGCTCGCGCAACGCGAGTTGCGGCGGCACGAACAGTCCGAGCGACCAGCGTCCGCGCTCCCAGATCATTACCGTCAGCAGCGTGGCCACGCAGACTGCGGTGAGCGCGATGACCTGCGGATTCGGCAGCCGGAGCCAGGCCAGCGTCAGGAGTGTGGCAACATAGAAGGACACGAACAGAACGACGGGAGCGATCAGGCGGTCGGCCGAGTGCCACTTCCGCCGGAGAGTGCCTGCCGAGGAGAGCTCATGAGGATGTGGCCGTCGAATAGATCCAGCGACATCGCCGCGTTGATTCTGCGCATCGTGACGGGACTGATCTTCATCCCGCATGGATGGTCGAAGGTCTTCGGCAGCGGCGGTGCTGCCGCCTTCGCCGCCGACGTTCCCACCTACGGTCTTCCCGCCTTTCTCGGATACATCGCCGCCTACGCCGAGTTTTTCGGCGCCGCGCTGCTGATCCTCGGACTCCTCACGCGTCTCGATGCGTTCCTCCTGGCTTGCACCATGGCCGTGGCCACGTTTCTCGTGCAGTTGCCTGATGCCTTGTACGAGGTCCAGCCCGGCTCGATCAAGTTGTTTGTGGCGCTGCGAGGCATCGAAACACCGCTCGCGCTCCTTGCGATGAGCCTGGCCGTCATGTTTCTCGGCGGCGGACGCTTCTCGCTCGACGCGCTCCTGCGAACCGAGGAACGAGTGCTGGGCATGTTCCGTAAAACACCGGCCGCGGCGTCAGCGGTCGGTAACGTGACGTAGCACAGGGCGATTCACGATTATTTGGCGTTGCAATTGCACCCCGCTGACAACAAATCCCACGGGTGTGAAGGGCGGGCGGGAAATGAGAACGAACCCGGTGACGCAACGCGACGATAAGCCCTTGTCGGACAGTCTCAGCCAGATCCTGAGCTCACTGAAGCAGCAGCGTGCCGATCTGCAGCGGGACCTCGACAGCACGGACGTTTCGGCAACACGCACGACGGAGCTTCTGCAGAAGCTCGATGAGCTGCGTTCGCGCGCGGCCCTCGTCGCACCCCGCGCCGAAGTAGAGAAATGACGCAAATCCTCATCGTTGACGATGACCCGATGATCCGCATGCTGCTCCAGCGAGTGGCTGAGCGGGCCGGCTTCGCCGCAGATACGGCCGCAGACGGCGCGGAAGCGCTGGAGCGGCTGCAGGAGCGTCAATACCGCGTGCTGCTGCTCGATCTGATGATGCCGCGCATGAGTGGCTACGACGTGGTCGATGCGCTGGCTGCGCTCCCCCACCGGCCCACGGTCGTCATCGTCAGTGCGATGGCGCAGCACGGTGCGCCGCAGCTGGACAGCAACGTGGTGCACTCCATCGTGCACAAGCCGTTCGACGTCGAGCTGATCTCACGGCTGCTCACCGACATGGTGACGGCCATCGAGGCGTCGGCTCCGTACGACACAAACAAAACGGCGGCTCTGGAGCCGCCGTTCGTTTGCTGATTTCTGTTCGGATCGAGCGTCAGGGCGCCGCGGGCGCCGCCGAGGGATCCTCAACGATGATGCCGATGTTCTTCGCGCCGCTGGAGCGGGCTACGTCGAGGAAACGCATGGTGGTTTCGTAATCGACGTCGCGAGCGCCGGAGAAGAAGACCATCTTACTGGTGTTCCCGCGGAGGATCTCGCGGATCCGGTTGGGGAACTGCTCCATCGTCATCTCTTCCTTGTTGATCATGACGCGGCCGCCGTCATTGATGCGCAGGATGATCTGATCCTGCACCGCGGACGGAGGGAGGTTCGCGGGCGCTTTGGGCGGAACCTTGACGAGGTAGCCCATCTGGACGACCGGCGTGATGACCATGAAGATGATGAGGAGCACGAGCACAACGTCCACCAGTGGTGTGACGTTGATGTCGGACCTCATTGAACCGCCGCCACCTACTTGCATGTCACTAGTCCTTAGGTGCTGCCTTCAGCCGATTTCTTCGGCTGGGAGATGAGACCGACGTCGTTGAAGCCGACCTCGCGGCAGGCTTTGAGCACGTCCAGTACGTCTCCGTACTTGACGAGCCGGTCGCCTTTGACCGCGACTTCACGATCAGGTGTGTGCTGATGGATCTCTTCGAGCTGCGACTGAACCTGTTCTTTACGGACGACGGTCGGTCCGACGTAGACGCTGCCGTCGGCCTTCACCGAGATCTGCAACTGCTTCTCGGTGTCAGGTGTCTTCTCGGGGTCTTCCGTCACCGGCAGATTGACCGGCACACCCTTCTGCAGCATGGGCGTGACGACCATGAAGATGATCAGAAGAACGAGACAGACGTCGACGAGCGGAGTTACGTTGATGTCGGAGTTCAGGCCCGCCTGCGTAAGCTTGGTGAGCGAGCTACCCGACAGCTTTTTCATTGACGCCCGCTTCCTTCATGAAGTAGATCGCCATTTCGGAGCCGGAGTTCGACATCTCGACAGTGAAGCGATCGATGCGGTTCTGGAAGTAGTTGTACGCCCAGACGGCCGGGATGGCGACGAGAAGACCGCCGGCGGTCGTGATGAGCGCCTCTGCGATACCAGCCGAGACCG
>DASSMK010000043.1:0-2146 GCA_035688915.1 Thermoanaerobaculia bacterium | reverse complement strand
CCGTTTCTGTTTTCTACTGGCGGGCGAGGGCGCCCGCCGCTCCACTGAGGATCGACATCATCCATGAGCGAAGTTTCAGCCAAGTGGTCCGAGCCTGCCATCCGCGTCTTGATGATGCCGCGCGACACGAACGCGCACGGCACGATCTTCGGCGGCGTGATCCTCTCCTACATCGACCAGGCGGGTGCGATCGAAGCGCGCCGCCAGGGCTCCGTCTTCATGGTCACCGTGTCGATGGACAAGGTCGTCTTTCACCAGCCGGTCTTCGTCGGCGACGTGGTGAGCTTCTGGACCGAGACGCTGCGCATGGGCACGACGTCGATCACTACGAAGGTGACGGTCGAAGCGATTCGCGGGAAGGATCCGAACGAGCGGGTGATCGTGACCGAGGCGGTGGTGGTCTACGTGAACGTGGGGCCGGATCGGAAGCCGGCGCCGCTCAAGGCCGGTTCGACCGCGCTTTCTTCATCTTCTCCAACCGTTCCTTGATCGCCGCCTCGAAGCCTGCGTCTTTCGGCTCGTAGAAGCGGCGGCCGGCCAGCGAATCGGGGAGACACTCCATCTGCGCGGTCTGATCCGCGAAGTCGTGCGCGTATTGATAGCCGCGGCCGTAGCCGATGTCTTTCATCAACCGCGTCGGCGCATTGCGGATGTGCAGCGGCACCGGCGGATTGTCGCCCTGCCGCACCTCTTGGACCGCCGCGCCGTAGCCGACATACGCCGCGTTCGATTTCGGCGACGCGGCGAGATACGTGACGAGCTGCGCGAGCGCGACGCCGGCTTCCGGCATGCCGAGGAAGTGCACCGTCTGCTGCACGGCGATGGCGAAGACGAGCGCCTGCGGATCGGCGTTGCCGATGTCTTCCGACGCCGCGCGCACGAGCCGTCGGGCGATGTACATCGGATCTTCGCCGCCTTCGAGCATGCGCACGAGCCAGTAGACCGAGGCGTCGGCGTCGCCGTTGCGGAGCGATTTGTGGAGCGCGGAGATGATGTTGTAGTGCTCTTCGCCCGACTTGTCGTACATCAGCGAGCGGCGCTGCAGCATCTCCGTCGCTTTCGCCGCATCGATCGGCGAGTCTTCGCGCGATGCGGTTTCGATCACGAGCTGCAATGACGTGAGCGCTTGCCGCGCGTCGCCCGCGCTGGTCGCGGCGATGAAGTCGAGCGCTTCGTTCGTGAGCTCGATGCCGAACGCCTTCACGCTCGGCTCTTCCGTCGCGCGCTGCAGAATGGTGACGACCTGCTCGCGGTCGAGCGGCGGGATGACCACGACTTTCGAGCGCGACAGCAGCGCGGAGTTCACCTCGAAGGAAGGGTTCTCCGTCGTCGCGCCAATGAGAATGATGTCGCCCGCTTCGACATACGGCAGAAACGCATCCTGCTGCGCTTTGTTGAAGCGGTGGATCTCGTCGATGAAGACGATGGTCTTCGACGCGCGCACCTGCCGCGCTTTGCGCGCTTCCTCCATCAGCGCCTTGATGTCTTTGATGGAGCTGGATGTGGCGGAGAAGGTGACGAAGCGCGCGCGTGTGGTGCGCGCGATGATGCGCGCGAGCGTGGTCTTGCCGGAGCCGGGCGGACCCCAGAAGATCATGGAGGGGATGCGATCGTTCTCGATCGCGTTGCGCAGAAACTTCTTTTCGCCGAGCAGGTCTTCGAGACCGACGATGTCCGCGAGCGACTTTGGGCGCAAGCGCTCCGCGAGCGGTGCATCGGACGGCGTGGGAGGCGGGCCGAGGTCGGGCGGATCGAAGAGCGAGCCGGTCATCGCGAACCGTTCATCGGCAGAGCAGCGAGAAATCGAGGTTGCCGCCGCTGATGATGATCGCCACGGGACCGCGCGGCTTGATCTTGCCGCTGGCCAGCGCGGCGATGCCCAGCGCGCCGGTCGGCTCGATGACGAGCTTCGTGCGATACATCGCCCACTTCACGGTGTCGAGCAGCACGTCATCGTCCACGCTGACGACATCTTTCACATGCTCGCGGATGATGGCGAAATTGCGCTGGCCGATGGCGAGGGTGCGCGCGCCGTCGGCGATCGTGTTCGGCGGATCGATCGTGACGATGCGGCCGGAGCGAAACGACTGTTCGCCGTCATTGCCCGCCGCCGGCTCCACGCCATAGACGTCGCGCGGCGCCGCGC
>DASSMK010000042.1:0-9505 GCA_035688915.1 Thermoanaerobaculia bacterium | reverse complement strand
AACCGGGTCCGGGCCCGGTGGCCCCGGCCGCCGGAGGCCCCCCGTCCCGTCGTCCTACTTACCCTTCCGCACGTGCTCAACCACGAGCGCGATCACTTCGGACGGCGCGCCGAGTTGCTTTGCGCGGTCTTTGCGGAAGCTCCATTCGATCTGGCCGTTCGCCAGGCTCTTCGCGCCGATGGCGATGCGGAGTGGGAAGCCGATCAGATCGGCGTCTTTGAACTTCACGCCCGGGCGTTCATCGCGATCGTCGAACAGCACGTCCACGCCCGCTGCGGCCAGCTTCTCGTACACCTCGGTCGCCTTCGCGATCACGGCTTCGTCCTTGCCGACGCTCGTCACGACCACTTCGAACGGTGCGATCGGCATCGGCCAGATGATCCCGTCGTCGTCGTGACTCTGTTCGATGGCGGAAGCGACGGTGCGGCCGATGCCGAGGCCGTAGCAGCCCATGATCATCGGCTCGCGGGTGCCCTGCTCATTCAGAAACTCGCAATGCATCGCCTGCGAGTACTTCGTGCCCAGCTTGAAGATGTGGCCGACCTCGATGCCGCGATAGATCTCCAGCTTCGTGCCGCAGCGCACGCACGCATCACCGGCGAGCACGGTCGTGAAATCGCCGTACTCCGGCTCCGGGAAATCGCGGCCCGGCACCGCGTAATCGAGATGCGCGTCCTTCTTGTTCGCGCCGACCACCCAGCGCTTGCGATTCTTCAGCGAGTGATCCGCCAGCACGCGCGTGCACTTTGTGTTCACCGGGCCGCAGTAGCCGATCGGTCCGCCGGTCGCTTCCTCGAAGCGCGACTCGCTGATCATCTCCAGCCACTGCGCGTTCAGGTGATTCTTGATCTTGACCTCGTTGCCTTCGCGATCGCCGCGCACGAGCACCATCACCGGGCCGAGGTCCGTGTCGAAGATCAGCGTCTTCACGAGCTCGGAGGTCGACTTGTTCAGGAACTTGCCGACGTCGTCGATCGACTGCGTTCCCGGCGTATGCAGCTCCGCGATCGCTTCCGAAGGCGCCGGTTCCACTTCGTCGTCGAAAAACTTCGACGTCGCCTTCTCCACGTTCGCGCCGTAGCGGCAGTTCGGACAGGAAACGACAGCGTCTTCGCCCGACTGCGCGAGCACCATGAACTCGTGCGAAGCGGAGCCGCCGATGTTGCCGGTATCGGCTTCGACCGGAACGTGGTCTAACGAGCAGCGATGAAAGATCCGGCTGTACGCGTCACGCATCACGTCGTACGTTTCGTCGAGCGATTCCCGGCTCGCGTGAAACGAGTACGCGTCCTTCATGATGAACTCGCGGCCGCGCATCAGGCCGAAGCGCGGACGGACCTCGTCGCGGAACTTCGTCTGGATCTGGTAGAGATTGATCGGCAGCTGCCGGTACGAATTGATCGAGTCGCGCACCGTATCGGTGATGACTTCCTCGTGCGTCGGGCCGAAGACGAAATCGCGGTCGTGGCGGTCTTTGATCCGGAGCAGCTCTTTCCCGTATTTTTGCCAGCGGCCCGATTCGGCCCAGAGCTCGGCGGGCTGAATGGCGGGCATCAGCAGTTCGCTCGCGCCGGCGCGGGTCATTTCCTCGCGGACGATCCCTTCCATCTTCTGGATGGAGCGGAGGCCGAGGGGGAGGTAGGTGTAGATCCCGGCAGCAACTTTGCGGATCATGCCGGCGCGCATCATCAGCTTCTGGCTGATGACGTCCGCATCGGCGGGCACTTCACGAAGTGTATTGATGAAGTAACGGCTCCAACGCATAAGGGGCGGGATTATAGAGTCAACGCTCGGTAACCGATGAAACAGGACAACGTGCTCACGTTCGAACGGCCGCCGGTGTCACGGATCATTTCGTGCGCGGCGGCATTCGGCTCGGCGGCCATCTTCTTCATGTATCTGGCCGAACATCCGACCGATTACCGCTTCCTGCCGATGTTCGGTCTGGTGCTGCTCTTCCTCGGCACCGTCGTGGCGATGATGCTGCAGTACGGCGATCGCATTCATCTCAGCAGCGAAGGGGTGAAGTACGAAAACCGCGTGCTGACGCTGTTCGGCAAAGAGGGACGGTGGATGCATTGGGAGGACATCGTGGAGGTGCGCGAGGTGAAGAAGCGCGTGCTGATCCTCCTCTCGCGCGACGGGCGGCGCGTGCTCGTCGATGCCATTCTTGGCTATGCGATTGCACGCGCCGAGATTCTCAGGCGAGCTCCGCAGGCCATCCTGACGGGGACGCTCGCCCGAGATGAATCTTGAAGAAACGCGTCGTCATCCCCATCGCTGCGCTTGCAGTCATCCTGATCCTCGTCATCGCTGCAGTGATCGCGACGCGGCAGCGCGTGCAGCGGCACCGCACCTTCCGCGCGCCGGCGGGCGAAGTGAAGCCGGAAGCGCCGCGCGACGTGCCGCCGGTCGAGCAGTGGTCGGCGACGTTCGCGGTGCTCGCGCCGGACGATCTGGCGGATCTGCTCGAACGCATCTCCCAGAAACATCCCGATCTCTATGCGAAGTGGTCGCTGGGCTATCTGCACGCGCGAGCGCTGATCGAGAACAATGAGAAGAGCGAAGCGGCGGAACAGCTCGCGCCGTTTCTCGCGCCGAATTCACCGCTGCGCGATCTGGCCCTCTATCACCACTCCGAAATCGCGGACGAAGCGGAAGCGAGCCGGGACCGGCAGGAGCTGATCGCGAAGTATCCGCAGTCTCCGTGGCGCGATGAAGCGATCGATGAGGAAGTCGAGTCCCTCGCGCCGAAAAAGGACGCGCTGATCGCGTTCGCGACGAAGATCTTTCCGTCCGCGAGCAGCGCGCTGCGGCGCGATCTCAACGCGCGCATCGTGGAGTCGCTCGGCAACTCGCAGGAGGCGCTGACGAAAGGTCTGGCGCTGCTGCAGGGGAGCACGACGGACGATGCGTCAGATCGCGTCTCGCGCATCCTCGACAAGCCGGAATTCATCGCGCGGATGAACGTCGAGCAGCGCGTGACGCTCGGCGAAACGTTTCGCAATCACCGGCATTACGATCGCGCGGAAGCGTTGATCGCGCTGGCGCTGCAGAGCGTGAAACCGCCTGCGCCGCCGGCAAAAACCGTTGGAGCGGCGGGGCTTGCCCCGCCGAAAGCGCCAGCGAAAAAAGCTGCGGCGAAAAAGGCACCTGCGAAGAAGGCTGCGCCAAAGAAGACGCAAAAAAAACCAACACCAAAGAAACCCGGCGGGGCAAGCCCCGCCGCTCCACCGCCGCCCGCCCCGTCGAAGTGGGACGACCTGCAGTTCTCGCTGGGCCGCTGCTACTTTGGCGACGAAAAGTATGTCGAGGCGCAGCAGACCTATCTGCGCGGTGCGAATCTCACGCGCGTCGCGTCGATGAAAGTGACGTTCCTCTGGCACGCCGCACGTGCGGCGCAGCTGCGCGACGACGACAAAACCGCGGAACAGCTGATGACGCAGGCCATCGCGGTGCCGGGCAAATATCCGGCGACGCTGGCCGCGCTCACGCAGCGTCTGCGCATGCGCCTCAAACAACACCGCAACGCCGAAGCGGCCGCCGATCTCGCGCTGATCCGGAAGCTGGCGGGCAACGAACGCGCGCATCTCGACGCCGCGCTGGCGTATGCGATCGCGATGGTCGCGGCGAACAACGGACCCGCCGCGCTATCCGTGCTCAACACGGTGCCGCCGCGATTGCTCGATGAATACGATCGCGCCGAATTCGCCTACTGGCGTGGCCGCGCCCTCGAGCCCCGCGACCTCGGCGCCGCGTTCACGCAATACCTGGCCGTGCTGCGCTCCAGCGCGCCGAATCACTTCGCCTATTTCGTGCGCGATCGTCTCGACTCGCCGGCGCTCGCGCCGAAGCTCGCGCGCGAGCTGCAAGTGCGCGAAGCGCAGGTCACGAATCTCTTGAACGCCAAACAGTTCGAGCTCGCCAAACGCATCCAGACAGACCGCATCCTCCTCTCGTCGCAGAATCGTCCGCAGCAGCTGGAACGCCTGCGCGCGATTTACGCGCAACTGCCCGCCTATCGCGCGGTGCTCGAGCTGAAGCCGGAATCGCTGCCGGCATTTCCCAACGCGAAAGACGATCGCGATTCACTGCTCATGGCGATGGGTTTGTACGACGAAACGACGGGCGCGATCGAGCAGCGCTGGCCGCTCGCGCCGGCGGCGAACGCGCTCACACGCTCATTCGCGCTGAACCGCGGCAGCGCATCGAAGGACTCCATCTACGCGATCGAAGTGATGATGAAGCGCGTGCCGGAGGACTTCGTCCCCGACCTCCTGCCGCGCGTCGTCCGCGAGCTGCTCTACCCGCGTTACTTTTACGACGCCATCGCCGACGACGCGAAACGCTACGGCGCCGATCCGGTGCTCGTGTTGTCGATCATGCGCGAGGAATCGCGCTTCAATCCGCGCGCGAAATCGCAAGCCGCCGCGCGCGGGCTGCTGCAGTTCATCATCACCACCGCGCGCGACATCGGGCGCGACGTCGGTCTCGTCGACGTTTCGCCGGAAGATCTCTACGACCCGCGCGTCATCATCCGACTCGGCGCCAAGTACATCAGCGAGCTGTCGAAGACGTTCAACGGCAATCGCTACCGCACCAGCGCGGCGTACAACGCGGGGCCGAAGCAGGTTGCGCTCTGGAGCCGCACGCAGCCGGCCGAAGGCGATGATTACTTTCTGTCGTCCGTGAACTTCGACGAGACCAAGCACTACGTGCGCAAGGTGAACAACTCTTACGAGCGCTACGCGGAGATTTACGGCAACGCGGGGCCGAAGGGCGGATTGCGCGTCGAGCCGTGATGCCGCGGTGATGTCATCCCGAGCGTAGCGAGGGACCTGGTCGGGCGGGCGGCACGCTGAACATCACTCGTCGCGCCACCCGCGCCCCCAGGTCCCTCGCTACGCTCGGGATGACAACTACGACTCCGACAGCACGCGGTCGTACAACTCGCGGTAGCGCGGCACGATCTTCCGCTCGTCGAATTTCTCCACCGCGAGCTCGCGCGCCTGTTTGCCCATCTTCGCCGCCAGCGCGTCGTCGCTGAGAATCTCGATCGCGCGCGCGGCCATGCCGTTCACGTCGCCGACCGGCAGCAGGTAGCCCGTCACGCCGTCCTCGACCACTTCCGGCAGACCGCCTGTGCGCGTGGCGATGACCGGCACTTCGGACGTCATCGCTTCCAGCGCGGCCATGCCGAACGATTCGGACTCGGACGGCAGCAGGAAGAGATCGCAGGAGCCGAGGATTTCTTCGAGATTGGGGACGTTGCCGAGGAAGAAGACGCGGTCGCGGAGACCATGTTCGCGGCAGAACGCTTCGGCGCGTGAACGATCGGGACCGTCGCCGACCATGATCAAACGCGACGGTACCTTCGCCGCCACCTGCGCGAAAACCTGCACGACGTCCATGACGCGCTTCACGGGGCGGAAGTTCGACACGTGGCAGATCAGCTTGTCTCCCGGTGCGCCGAACATGTGGCAGAACGCGCTGCGCTGGCGGTGGAAGCGATCGGGATCGACGAAGTTCGGGATCACGTCGATCTCTTTCTTCGTCGAGAAATTCGCGGCCGTTTCTTCCTTCAGCCACTGCGACACCGCGGTCACGCCGTCGGAGACTTCGATGCCGAACTTCGTGATCGGCAGATAGCTCTCGTCGCGGCCGACCAGCGTGATGTCGGTGCCGTGCAGCGTGGTGATCACTTTCGGACGGGAGGAGCCGAGGATCTGTTTGGCGAGATGCGCGCTGATGGCGTGTGGAATGGCGTAGTGCACGTGCAGGATGTCGAGCTGCTCGTACGACGCCACCTCCGCCATCTTTGTCGCCAGCGCGAGCGTGTACGGCGGATACGGATCGAACAGCGGATACGCCGTGACCGTGACCTCATGAAAGTGCACGCGCTCGTGCATCAGGTTGAGCCGCGACGGCAGCGCGTAGCTGATGAAGTGCACCTCGTCGCCGCCTTTCGCCAGCGCCAGGCCGAGCTCCGTAGCCACGACGCCGGAGCCGCCGAAAGTCGGATAGCAGGTGATTCCGATGCGCATCAGACTTCGCGACCCGCGTATGCGTCGATGAGGTTGTCGACCCGCGGCGGCTGCTTGGAGACGAACGCCTCGCCGTACGCGGTGCCGATCAGCGCTCCGAAATGGCGGCCGCGCGCTTCGATCATCTCCAGGAACTTCGGATCGGAGATGAACGTCTTCGGCTCCCTCGACGAAGGATCGTAGAACTGCGATTTGTACGCCGCCACCGCGCGCATCTTCGTCTTCCACGTCTTCGTCGCGTCGACGACGAGCGACGGCGTGACCATGTAGTTCTGCAGGTAGTACAGCGTGGTCTGCGGCCGGTGCTCGGGCAGTTTCGTCTTCAGCGATTTCAGCCCGGCGTAGAACGCCGCTTCCGTGACGATGCGGCCGGTGCGCGTGTGATCGGGATGGCGGTCGTCGGGATACGGCGCGACGACGAGCGACGGCCGGTAGCGGCGCAGCAGCTCGATGATCTCCAGCTCCTGTTCGCGGCCCGTCTGCAGATTGCCGTCGCCGAAATCGAGATGATGGCGAAAGCTCGCGCCGAGGATTTTCGCGGAGCGTGCGGCTTCGCGGCGGCGCGTTTCAGGAGTGCCGCGCGTGCCCATTTCGCCGCGCGTGAGATCGATCATCCCGACGCGCAGACCGTCTTTCACACACTTCGCGAGAGTCGCGCCGGCGGAGAGCTCGGTGTCGTCAGGATGGGCGGCGAAGAAGATGATGTCGACGGTTTCGCTCATAGCTCCACGATGTTGAAAACACTGGAATCGGGCTCGACGTTCGCGATCAGCTGCTCCACGAGCGCCGGCCCGCTGGTACACCAGAAGGCGAACCAGCTCACGATGCGGTCCTGCACGTGCCCGTCCGGATGCAGCGTGGCCACCGCTTCGCGCACGGCCGCGTAGCGATCGCGATCCTTCCGCACGAGCCCTTTGATGGCGCGTTCGGTCAGCTTGTCGAAGTGATATTCGATGTGACCGATGGAGCGATGAATCTTGCCGGAGAGTGAATGATCCGCCGGCAGCGCGAGCTCGCCGATCTGTTCGATGCGTGCGATGAGATCCCGCCGCGCGTCGTCCGCGAGCGCGCGAATCTTCGCCACCCCTTCCGGCTCGCGCTCCGCGAGGATCGCGTCCGGCTCGGCGAACAGTTCATCGGCGGTGATGCCGTAGCGATCGATCGCGCGCAGCACGCGTTTCGGCGCGACGAGCGCGTGCGCGCGCAACGCCACGCGCGGCATGGTCACGGCCAGCATCTCGTGCAACGGCGCGAGCTGCGCGTAGTACGCCACTTCGGCGGGACCGCCGAGGAAGATGTCGGGTTGGAGGACGAAATCCTGGAGGAGCGGGCGGGTGATGGCGGAGGTGGAGATGCGCTCCGGCGGCAGATCGACGCGCGCGGGATCGTCGATGACACGGCGCGTGCCGTTTTCCTCGAGCGCAAAGAAGAGCGTGTACGCGCCGTCTTCCTCGCGCGGCACGACCTGCGGCGTGTAGCCGGCGTGCTGCAGCGCAGCGGAGCGGTCGCGCAGCGCGCGCTGCATCGCGTCCCACATGCCGAAGGCGACGCGAAAGAGCGGCTCGCCGGCGCGGCGCAATTCGGGAAGCAGCGCATCGACGAGCACAACATCGCGCGGAAAGACCGACGCGATCAACTCCGCGAACGAATCGCCGAACGTGATCCCTTCGCGCAGCCACGACGGGCGCGGCATCGGCAGCAGCGCGAGCAGCTCTGTCACCAGCGCTTCCGGAATGCGCTGCGGGCCGACCGCGACATGTTCGCGCGGCGTGCTCACGCGAATCTGCGCGAGGTTGCGCTGTTTGCTGTCGATCGGCAGCGCGAGCGTCGCCACTTCGTCGATGTCGTGATCTTCCGTAGCCAGCCAGAAGAACACCGTGGCGGGCGTGCCGGCGGCTTCGAGCTCGCGCTTCATCTTCACGAGCGAGGCGATCTTGGCGAGCGTATACAGCGGACCGCCGGCAAAGCCGACCTGCTGGCCCGCGACGAGCGTCACGCCTTCACCGCGCTGCCAGCGTTCGACGTCTTCGCGGACGAAGAGTCCCCACTTCTGATTCGATTCGATGAGCGCATTCGCGAGCGCGGCGGAGCGCGGCGATTTGTCGCGTCGAGGTGCAGTGCCACGCGGCAGGAAGCGCGTGTCGCCGCCCAGCCAGTCCAGCACGAACCGGTTCATGCCCGGGTAATGTGCGAGCGGCACCTTCATCGCGCGCGGCTCCCCACCAGGATCAGCCGCGGCGAGGAGTGGTCGAACTTCGTCCCCTGAAAGTCGCCGAACGCAGAGCGGATCGACAGATTGCATGCCGTAAACATCGCCGATATCTCGTCGAGATCGTAGCCGCGGACGCGCTCCAGATAGCGTTTGTCGCCAATCGTTATCCGTTTGTTGAACGAGCGGTCAGATCCGTCGAACCAGCGGTCGATGCGCACCGGGCCGCTCGGCGTCTCGCGCGTTTCGCGCTGCACCATCTTTTCGAGCTCGCGATGGACGTTGAGGTAGTCGAACAGAAACACCGCGTCGGGCGTCAGCACCCGCGCCATCTCCCGCACCACACCCAAATTCTCATCCTCGGTCGGAAAGTACCCGAAGCTGGTGAAGAAGTTCACCAGCCCGTCGAACGTGCGATCGCAGAAAGGAAGCGCGCGCATGTCCGCGCGCGTGAGCGCCATCGGACCGTACTGCTCGGCGCCGGTGCGCAGCAGCGTGAAGGAGAGATCGCAGCCGATGGCCTGATAGCCGAGCGTTTGCAGCTCCTGCAAATGCCTTCCCATGCCGCAGGCCAGATCGAGGACGGGACCGCGCACGAGACCGCACTGCTGGCGAAAAAACGAGACCTGCTGCCGCGCCTCGTTTTCATCGCGATAGGAGTAGAGCTCGAGATACTCCTCGCCGAACCACTCCTGGTACCAGGTCATTGCGGCGCGGAGTGTACCTCTCGCGCGCTTCGCGCGCCCCGCCGCTCGCGCTTTGCGCGCCGCGGCGGGGTTAGGCTCACAGGCTCACAGGCTCATAGGCTCATAGCAGCACATGCAGCGCGAACTGCCACTTGCAAGCGCCTGGACGGCCTTTTCGCGCCACGAGCATGAAGCGTGGCTCTCGCGACACCCGCGCTGCTATGAGCCCATGAGCCTATGAGCCCATGAGCCTCCGAGGGCGGTGGCCGCCCCTACAGCTTCGCCGCGATGGCGCGCTCGTTCTCGCGCGCCCGCGCCAGCGCATCTTCCAGCGACGCCACGATCGCGCGCGCGTTGGCCAGCATCGACTGCAGTTCCTGCCGCTCCGCGTCGACGTCGTGCAGCTCCGTGGCCGGCGTGGCGAACGGATCGTCGAATTCGACGTGCACCTCTTGCGGCTCCACGATCGCCATGTGTGCGAATGGATCCTCTTCCACGTCGATCGCAAACGGCGACGATTCGACCGCCATCGGCGCGGCTGCGGCAACGGGTGCCGCTGCCGCGGG
>DASSMK010000041.1:0-9187 GCA_035688915.1 Thermoanaerobaculia bacterium | reverse complement strand
GTTCTTTTTTTCGACAGGTTCGGCGGGCGAGGGCGCCCGCCGCTCCAACGCTTTTTCGCTAGCATCGCGTCCGATGAATCTCACGCGCCAGGAATTCGAATCACTCGTCGAAGAAGCGCTCGCCGAGCTGCCGGACGATTTCGCGCGGCACATCGAGAACATCGCCATCGTCGTCGAAGAAGAACCGAGCGATGAAGATCTGGAAGTGCTCGACGACGATCAGGAAGGCGACGAGCTGCTCGGCATCTACCGCGGCGTGGCGCTGACGGAACGTTCGTTCGACGCGCTGCCGCTGCTCCCCGATCAGATCGCGATCTTCCGCGGCCCGATCCTGCGCATCACGCGCACGCGACGCGAAGCGGTGGATGAAATTCGCGACACCGTGATCCACGAGCTCGGGCACTACTTCGGCCTGCACGATCACGACATGCCGTACTGACGCGGTTTCGTTTTTCGCGCCGCCGGTTCTAACCCCTGCAAAGGGGGACATCATGAAACGGCTCATCGCAACAGCAGGACTGCTCGTCGTCATGGTCTCGTGCATGGTCTCGTGCAGCAGCAAAACCGCGGAAGTCGGCGCGCTCTCTTCGGGCGGACCAGTCGTGACGGACACGGCGTCGGTCGCGAAAGATGCGCGGCAGGAGCAGCCTCTCGGCGTGGCCAGCGCGCCGCCGCCGTCGCCGGTGGCGAACGAAGTTCAAGGTGGCGTGGTCGGTGGCGTCGTCGGCGGTGTGATCGGCGGTGTGGTGGGCGGCACGCCGGCCGGGTACGCGTACGCACCCGCGACCATCCAACAGTCGAAATTGCAGTACGCGCACGTCGAAGAGCATGCGTTCGCCGACACGAAGAACGCGCAGCTGACCACGTTCTCGATCGACGTCGACCGCGCCTCGTACGCCAACGTGCGCCGCTTCCTGGCCGCCGGACAGGTGCCGCCGCCGGACGCCGTGCGCATCGAAGAGATGATCAACTACTTTACCTATTCGTATCCGCAGCCGGCGGGACGTGAGCCGTTCTCGATCACGACGGAAGTGGCGGGATGTCCCTGGAACACGAACAACCGATTGCTGCGGATCGGCATCCAGGGACGCAATCTCGAGCAGTGGAAGATGGCGCCGAACAATCTCGTCTTCCTGCTCGACGTCTCCGGCTCGATGCAACCCCCGCAGCGGCTGCCGCTGATCAAGTCCGCGTTCCGCGTGCTCGTCGATCAGCTGCGCGCGGAAGACAAAGTGTCGATCGTCGTCTACTCCGGCGCCGCCGGACGCGTGCTGCCGCCGACGTCCGGCGCGGACAAAGCGACGATTCTCGCCGCGCTCGATCAGCTGCAGGCGGGCGGTTCGACGGCGGGCGGCGAAGGGATCGAACTCGCGTACAAAACGGCGCAGGAGAACTTTCTCGCCGACGGCAACAACCGCGTCATTCTCGCCACCGACGGAGACTTCAACGTCGGCATCTCGTCGATCGAAGAGCTCAATACGCTCATCGAAGCGAAGCGCAAATCGGGCATCTTCCTTTCGGTGATCGGCGTCGGAGACGACAACTACCAGGACGCGATGATGGAGAGCCTGGCCGACAAGGGAAACGGCAACTTTTCGTATCTCGATTCGCTGAAGGAAGCGGAGAAGGTCTTCAAGACGGAGCTGACCGGCACGCTCGTGACGATCGCCAAAGATGTCAAGGTGCAGCTCGAGTTCAATCCTGCGCTCGTCGCGTCGTATCGCCAGATCGGCTACGAAAATCGCGCGCTGAACAACGAAGACTTTGACGACGACACGAAAGACGCGGGCGAGCTCGGCGCCGGACATTCAGTGACCGCGTTGTACGAGATCGTACCGGTGGCGTCGGGATCCGCGGGCGAGCTGGCCACGCTGCGCCTGCGCTACAAAGAACCGCACGGTGAAACGAGCCAGCTGCTGACGGCGAAGGCAATCGACAACGGCAAGAGCGCGTACGCAGCGTCGGCCGATCTGCAATTCGCGGCGGCGGTGGCCGAGCTCGGGATGCTGCTGCGCAATTCCGCGCACAAAGGTACGTCGTCGTTCGCGGATGTCGCGCAGCTGGCACGCGCATCACGCGGCGTCGATCTCGACGGCACGCGCGAAGAGTTCATGCGCTTGACGGACACGTCGCGCGCGCTCGTGCAGACGCGGGTGGCCACGCAGTAGGAACCGCGTCAGGCTCACAGGCTCATAGGCTCACAGGCTCAGAGGGGTGCCGCGCGAGTGGACCGCTCTGCGCCTGTGGCTTGCGGCTCACGGGCTCATGGCCTGTGGCTCACGCGGAGACGACGGCGCTCGCGCCGCGCGCGCTTACTGTGAGCCTGTGGGCCTATGAGCCTGTGAGCCTGCCTCACTTGATCCCCAGCAACTCCACATCGAACACGAGCATCCCGTGCGGCTTGCCCGGCTCGTTGCCGTAGGCGAGGTTGGCCGGGATCCAGAAGCGCATCGTTTCGCCCGCGGTCATCAGCTGCAGACCTTCGGTCCATCCTTTGATGACGTGGTCGAGCGGGAACTCGATTGGCTGATCGCGCATGACGGACGAATCGAACATCTGGCCGTTCGTCGTCCAGCCGCTGTAGTGCACGAGCACTGTCGAATGGCGCGACGGATGCGCGGTGCCGGTGCCGGGCTTCAGCACTTTGTACGCGAGACCGCTCGCGGTCTTCGTCGCATCCGCGGGCGGCGCGGCGACATCGGCGGGCGTCTGCGGAGGATGGACGATGCCGACAAGCTCCGTGTCGATGACGAACGACTGCCCTTCCGGAATCTTGCCGCCGCCCAGCGATGACGGAATCCACGCGCGGCGCGTTTCGCCGGGCACCATCTTCTGCACGGCTTCGCTCCAGCCCGGAAGCATGCGGCCGACGGCGATCATGGCCGGACCGCTGGCGCGCGTCCAATCGACGACGCTGCCGTCGGACTTCCACACGCTGTAGCGAATCTTGACGATGTCGCCGGGCGCGGGATGTTCGGTGCTGCTGCCCGGCGTGAGGCGATTGGTGATCAAACCGCTTTCGGATTTCTCAGCGGTGGCGGGAGGCGCGGCGAGATCAGCGGGCGCTTTCGGCGCCTGCGGAGTGGTGGCGGCGTTGGCGAGAAGAAGAGTGGTCAGAGCAAGGGCAAGATGCATCGCTGCATTTTAACTGCCCTCGCCACGCCCGTTGGAGCGGCGGGCGCCCTCGCCCGCCGGGGTACCGCGGTGCATAAAAAAACGGCGGGCGAGGGCGCCCGCCGCTCCAACGTTTTTCGCGTGTCAGTCGCGCGGGATGTGGAACGGGACGTCGTCGTCCGACTGCGTTTCCCACCAGACGTCGCGGCGTTCTTCTTCACGCACGCGGCGGCCATCGCGATCTTCATCCATGCGATACGTACGAATGTCTTCCATCGTGCGCCTCCTCAGAACTGCGCTGCTTCGGTGGAACCTGCGAGAGCGACGGTCGACGACTCGCCCGCGCTGATCACCTTCGCCACTTCATCGAAGTAGCCGGTGCCGACTTCGCGCTGGTGGCGCGTGGCGGTGTAGCCGTTCGCTTCCGCCGCGAACTCGGCCTGCTGCAAGCGCGAGTACGCCGTCATCCCCTCTTCGTTGTACTGCCGCGCGAGCTCGAACATCGAGTAGTTCAGCGCGTGGAAACCGGCGAGCGTGACGAACTGGAACTTGTATCCCATCGCCCCCAGCTCCCGCTGGAAGCTCGCAATCTCCTCGGCCGACAACTTCTTCGCCCAGTTGAACGACGGCGAGCAGTTGTACGCCAGCAGCTTGCCGGGATACTTCGCGTGCACGCCTTCGGCGAACTGACGCGCTTCCTCGATATCCGGCGTGGAGGTCTCGCACCACAGCACGTCCGCGTACGGCGCGTATGCAACCGCGCGCGCGATGGCCATCTCCAGACCGTTCTTGATGCGGAAGAAACCTTCCGGCGTGCGCTCGCCGGTGAGGAACGGGTGATCGCGTTCGTCGACGTCGCTGGTGAGCAGCGTCGCGCTGTGCGCATCCGTGCGCGCGATGACGAGCGTCGGCACGCCCATCACGTCGGCGGCCAAACGCGCGGAGAGCAGCGTGCGGATGAACTGCGACGCCGGCACGAGCACCTTGCCGCCGAGGTGTCCGCATTTCTTTTCGGATGCGAGCTGATCTTCGAAATGCACGGCGCCGGCGCCGGCTTCGATCATCGCTTTCATCAGCTCGAACGCGTTCAATGCGCCGCCGAAACCGGCTTCGGCGTCGGCGATGATCGGCGCGAACCAATGCGTGCCGCTGCGGCCTTCGCAGTGATCGATTTGATCTGCGCGCTGCAGCGCCTGATTGATGCGCTTCACCACCTGCGGCACGGAGTTCGACGGATAAAGACTCTGATCGGGATACATGTGGCCGGAGAGATTCGCGTCCGCCGCGACCTGCCAGCCGGAGAGGTAGATGGCCTTCAGGCCGGCGCGAACCTGCTGGATGGCCTGATTGCCCGTCAGCGCGCCGAGAGCATTGACGAACGGCTCGGTGTTCAGGATCTGCCAGAGCCGGTCGGCGCCCATCTTGGCGAGCGTGTACTCGATGTCGATCGAGCCGCGCAGGCGCAGCACGTCTTCCGCCGTGTACTCGCGCGTGATGCCGTTCCAGCGCGGATCGGATTCCCATTCGCGTTCGATCGTCTTCGGGTCGCGTGCTTCTTTCAATTTCGCCATCTGCGTTTGACTCCGTCTGTTGGAGCGGCGGGGGCTTGCCCCGCCGGCGTTCTTTGTTCGGCGGGGCAAGCCCCGCCGCTCCACTAGTTGGTTGATTCGAGTTCAATTAATGCGCGATAGGCCGGCAACGTCAGGAAGTCGGCCAGCTCATTAGCGAGGATCAGGTCGTCGAAGATCTGCGCGGCGCGATCGAGGAAGCCCTGCTGCACGCGCGCGTCGCCGAGGCGGGCGCGGATGGCGGTGAGCTCTTCGTCGCGGATGCGCTGGTACAGCTCCGCGTCGACGGCGCGGCCGTCATCGAGCTTCGCGCCGTGATGCAGCCATTGCCACAGCTGCGTGCGCGAGATCTCGGCGGTGGCCGCGTCTTCCATCAGGTTGTAGAGCGGGACGCATCCGAGGCCGCCGAGCCAGGCTTCGAGATAGAGGATGCCGACGTTGATGTTCTGGCGCAGTCCCTTCTCGGTGACCGCGCCTTCCGGAATGCGCAGCAGATCGTCGCGCGTGACGCGCACGTCGTCGCGCGTCTTGCCAATCTGATTCGCTTGCGGCATGTGCTCGTCGAAGATCTGTTTGGCGACCGGTACCAGTCCCGGATGCGCGACCCAGGTGCCGTCGTGTCCCGCGCGCACTTCGCGCAGCTTGTCGGCTTCGACTTTGGCCATCGCCGCGGCGTTCGCGTCGGGATCGCTCTTGATCGGGATCTGCGCGGCCATGCCGCCCATCGCGTGAATGCCGCGCTTGTGACAGGTCGCAATGAGGAGATCGACGTACGCGGCCAGGAAGGCCTTGTCCATCGTCACCGTGGCGCGGTCCGGCATGATGAAGTCGTGCCGCGCGCGCATTTTCTTGATGAACGAAAAGATGTAATCCCAGCGGCCGCAGTTGAGTCCCGCGGAGTGATCGCGGAGCTCGTAGAGGATCTCGTCCATCTCGAATGCGGCCAGGATCGTTTCGATCAGCACCGTGGCGCGGATCGAGCCTTGCGGAATGCCGAGCTCCTCCTGCGCGCGCACGAAGATGTCGTTCCAGAGCCGCGCTTCGAGATGCGACTCCATCTTCGGCAGATAGAAATACGGCCCGGTGCCGCGCTCCAGCGCTTCCTTCGCGTTGTGAAAAAAGTAGAGCGCAAAGTCGAAGATGCTCGCGCTGACCGGCTGGCCGTCGATGGTCACGTGCTCTTCGAGCAGATGCCAGCCGCGCGGGCGGACGACGAGCGTGGCCGTCTTTTCGTTGAGCGTGTACTGCTTCGCGCCGGAGTCGAAGGAGATGGTGCGGCGCACGGCGTCGCGCAGGTTGAATTGGCCTTCGATGTTGTTGGCCCACGTCGGCGCATTGGCGTCTTCAAAGTCGGCCATGAAGACGTTCGCGCCGGAGTTCAGAGCGTTGATGATCATCTTGCGATCGACGGGGCCGGTGATCTCCACTCGGCGGTCCTGCAGATCCTGCGGAATCGGCGCGACGGTCCAGTCGCTCTCACGGATCCCGCGCGTCTCTTCGAGAAAGTCCGGCAGCTCGCCGGCATCGAGGCGCTTCTTCCGCTCTTCCCGTCTGGCGAGCAGCTCTTCGCGGCGCGGATTGAATTCTTTGTGCAGCAGGGCGATGAACCCGAGCGCTTCGTCGCTCACGATCTCATCCCACTCCGGCCGCACCTCTCCGCGCACATCGATGTCCGTTACGGCGACAGCTAGCTCAGTCATACTGTGAACCAAGATGAGCAGGGATCACGCCAGCGTCAATAAGACGTGGCTCAGCAGTATGTTGTGTTGTCGCGGTCTGTAAACTACGGGCAGAAAAGCCGTAAATCGCTGTAAAGGCCACAGCGGTAGAATGAATCGTTCGGCGAGACCCGCCGATGCTCATCGCAAAAGGCGTGCGCGATTCACGCCCGCGGAAGGACCTGCAATGGCCTCCACACCGAAGCTCGGAACGAAAGTGCGCGCCATGCGGCGGCGCGAGCAGCTCACGCAGAGCGATCTCGCGCAGAAGCTCGACATCTCGCCCAGCTATCTCAATCTCATCGAGCACAATCAGCGGCCGCTGCCCGCGCATCTGCTGGTGAAGCTCGCGCAGATCTTTCAGGTCGAGCTGCAGGCGTTCGCGGATGACAGTCACTCGCGGCTCGCCGATTCGCTGCAGGAAGTGTTCGCCGATCCGCTGCTCGAAGAGCATGGCGTGACGACGACGGAAGTGCGCGAGCTGGCGGAGAGCCAGCCGCTCGCGCGCGCCGTCATCGCGCTGTTTCATGCGTATCGCACGTCCGTTGCTTCGATGCGCGATCTCGCGTCGCAGCTGTACGACGGACGCGCGTTCTCGGGTGTCGATCCTGCGCATCTGCCGTCGGAGGAAGTGTCGGATGTGATCCAGGAGAACCTGAATTACTTTCCGGAGCTCGAAGCTGCGGCGGAGGCGATTGCCAAGCGCGCCGCGCCCGATCGCGCCGATCTCTATCGCTCGCTCGTCGGGTACCTGCGCGCGAAGCACGGCATCGAAGTCGTGCTCACGCCGGTGGTTCGCGATCGCGGTCTGATCCGCCGCTACGATCCGGAGTCGCGCACGCTGTCGCTTTCGGAAGTGCTGCCGCCGTGGAGCCGGCAGTTTCAGGTCGCGCATCAGATCGGATTGGTGGAAGCGGCGGGCGTGATCGAAACGATCCTCGAGCGTTCGCAGAAAAATCTCACGCATCCGGAATCGCAGAAGCTCTGCCGCATTGCGCTGGCGAATTACTTCGCCGCCGCATTGCTCATGCCGTACGACGAGTTTCATCGCATCGCCGAGGAAGTGCGGTACGACATCGAGCTGCTGCAGCATCACTACACGGCCAGCTGGGAGCAGGTCTGCCATCGCCTGACCACGCTGCGCAAAGCGGGAGCGAGCGGCGTGCAGTTTCACTTCGTGCGCGTCGACATCGCCGGCAACATCTCCAAGCGTTACTCGGGAAACGGCATCCGCTTCGCGCGCTTCTCCGGATCGTGTCCACGCTGGGATGTGCATGCGGCGTTTCTCACGCCCGGCCGCATCCGCACGCAGCTGTCGACGATGCCCGACGGCACCGCGTACTTTTGCGTGGCGCGCACGATCCGCAAGAGTTTCGGCTACGCGTCGGGCGATGCGCTGATGGCGGTGGGCATCGGCTGTCCGGTGAAAGACGCGCGCAAGCTCGTTTACGCGGACGGTTGCGATCTCGACAAGCTGGAAGCGGCGGTGCCGATCGGCGTGACCTGCCGGCTGTGCGAGCGGACCAACTGCGAGCAGCGCGCGTTTCCTGCGCTGCAGTTTCAGTTGAAGGTGGACGAGAACATCCGCGGCCGCTCGTTCTACGCGCCGGCGGAAGCGGAAGCGCCGCGAGTGCCGATCCGCGCGGAAGCGCCAGTGCCGCGAAAAACGCGCAAGCGCGCGGTCACTACGTAACGGCTGCAGCCTCGCGCGCCGCGATGGCGGAGAGGCACGACGCGCAGCTGCAGGTCGAGCGGCGCCGGCGATGCTCTTCGGTGAAGGCGACGAATTCGGCGGAGAGTGCGTCGAGCGCCGGCGGGTGAAACGTCATGATCACTTTCGCGCCATCCAATCGCGTGGAGAAGAAGAGCACGCGCGCCTCGAGCAGCACGCCGAGCTTCAGGAGGTGATCGCTGAAGATGATCGCGGAGCTGTTGGGCGAACGGCGGTCGATCAGCGCCGTGACGATCTTTCCTTCGCGCAATGCGCTGCGTGCGCGGAGCAGAGCGACGTTCGACGGTTGCACCATCTGCATCGGTTCACGCCGGCCCGCCACCGGGTAGTACGGAATGGCCGCGAAGGCGACTGTGGGATAACCGCGGTCGATGACGTGGCGCAGGATGAGCGTGTTGAGCATCGCGTGCGGGCCGACGACCATCACGCCGTGGCGAGCGGCCAGGCCCTCTTCGAGCAGGTCGTGCCGCTCGAATTCGAGCTCCGGCTCAAATTCGCAGCCGTAGCGCGTGAGCACGTCCATCGCGCGCACGAGCATCACTTCGCCCGGTCCGTCGACGCGGTACTGCGCCATGTTCACTTTGAAGAAGCGATGCTGCAGGAAGGCCGCGACGCGCGCGATGGCGACGACGAGCCGGAAGCGCAGCCGGTACGGCACAAGGCAAAATGACTTCGTGACGACGACGCCGAGAAGGCGCCGCCGCCGGCGATGGCTAGTTTGTGAGCTCATGGACCTTCGTCGATCATACGCGACGAGCCCTCGCGTGAGAGTCAGACGAAGTCCTACAAGCGGGCGCTGATGTGTCAGCGCATCAGCTGCCGAAGCGGTACTGCAATGCGCGGCGGATCTCGTCGAGCTCCTGCGTCTCACCGGCGCCCATCGGCTTGGGGATCTCGATCGGCTTGAGGCCGGGATCGGTGAAGGAGATCACGCAGTAGTCGGCGCCGGGCGGCTCGACCACATCGTCGATCGCGCTGCCATCGCGCCCGAGCTCCGTCATCGCTTCGCGCGCCATCCGCCGCACCCGGTCTTCAAAGTCAGTCATACGGCCGGG
>DASSMK010000040.1:0-5159 GCA_035688915.1 Thermoanaerobaculia bacterium | reverse complement strand
CGCCGTCCTTCGCGAAGAAATGAAAACGCGGCGGGCGGGGGCGCCCGCCGCTCCAACACCGTTCACCGAAACAGCACGCCGAACTGCACCGTCACGAACTGCGCGTCGTCGCCCGGGACGCGGTGATAGTCCGCGCCGAGTTCCAGGCGGTATGGCACGCGCAGCGGCAATTGCCAGCCGAGGCCGAGGTCGAAGCCGAAGGCGCTGCCGCCGCTCTTCGGCCAGTAGATTCCGGGGCCGCCTTCCAGGAAGAACGCGCTGCCGCTCGGTTTCGGGAAGAGCCACTGCGCGTCGAGTGAGGCGTTGATGTAGCGCGGATGCTCGATCGCCGCCGCGCTTTCCGCCGTCATTTGCGAGAAGCCGCCGAACAGCACCAGCCGCAAGCGATCGCGCAGCGCGTAGTTCGCGTCGACGCGCAGATGAATGTTCGCGTCCGAGACGCTGGCGAGATCGCCGAGCGGATGCGTGGAGCCGACGTGCAAACTGCCGCGCCAGCGGCCACCCGCACCGGCGGTCCCGCCGCCTTCTTCGACGCTCACGAGAGTTTCATCGAAATCAGAGAGACCGCCTTTATCCGTGACGCGCAGACGCAAACGATGCAATCCGCTCGCAAGCGGTACCGCGAGCATCTCTGTGTTGCCGATCAGCACGGGCGAGCCGGAGGTGACATCGAACCATTCGTAGGAGGCGATGTCGTCATGCGATCCGGGCGTCGAATCGGGATCGGTCGAGAGCGCGCCAGTGAGTGCCACGGGCGAGCCCGGAGGCGAGACGCGATCGTCCCCCGCCTCCGCCACCGGATACACATTCGCCAGCTCCTCGGACCGCACATCGAAGCCGACATTCGTATCGGTCGTGCACAGCTCGATCATGTCGGCCTGCACGGACGTCAGCTGGCCATCACGCAGCACGATGTCGCGCGCGTTGATCTCGGACGGACATTCGGCGTGCGGACCGGGGATTCCCGGAGCGTGCACGGCATCGACGATCGCTTGCGCAATCTGCAACCGCGTCTGTCCCTGCGCGATCGGAATGATCAGACGGCAGGAGCCGAGGGGCGTGTGCTCGACGAGTGTGAGCGTGCCGCCTGCGGCGCCGGCGGGCAACGTGTTCACACCGATTTTCAGCACCTGCAACTGCTGCAGGACCGAGACGCCCACGCCGTCGATGCGCACGCAGGCGCCGGTGGTCGTGCCGGGATCGGTGTGGATCGCGGTGATCAACTGGCCGCCGATCACGCCCGGCGCGTTCAGCAGCAGGCGCGGCACGCGCGCGAATTCATCTTCGCCCGGGCCTGCGTGACCTCGATCGAGCTCCGCGTGCACATTGTTCGCGCTGCACGTGGCGCTCGCATTCACCGCTGCCTGCGCGCGTTCGAGCACCTGCTCGTCGGTTTCGCCCGCGTAGTACGGCACGCGCACGGTGCAGAGCGCGGCGGTGCCGATGCGACGCTGCACGCTGGCGACGAGATGCAGCACGCCGGCAACGTCGCGAGCGCGACCCGACGGCATTTCTGCGGCGGATGTCGTTTCGGTGCCGAGCGCCATCGGGCCACCGCCGCCACCTCCGCCGCCCGCGGCCATGGCCACGGTGAGGAAACTGCTCGGCGGATTGTTGAGCGGCGGGCAGCCGACGACGGTGCCGGTGGCGATCTGTCCTTCGCAGTTCACCACGATCGTGGAGAGTGGATCGACGTCGCCGTCGCCATCCGCATCGTCGTAGCAACTCGAGATCGGCACACCGCCCATGCACGTACCGTTGAAGCACGCCCACGCCACCTTCTTGCCGGACCACATGCCGCCGTTGCTCGTCTCCAGCTGGCCGCCGGCATCGGTGCGGATCATGCCGTTCATCACGTCGAGCGATCCCGACGCGCAGACCGAGCCGTTCGTCTGCAGCACGCTCATCGTGCAGTTCTTATTCGACAGGAAGTTGTGGCCGTAGACCGGGATGTCCCAGATGCTGTCGTTCACCCACCCTTCGAAATTGCTGATGAACGGTTTGCTCAGCACGAACGCGCCGCGGCCGTGCGTGCCCGCGTAGATGCGGCCGTGCGTTTCATCGACCGCGAGCTCATAGATCGGCGCGTTCGGCAACCCTTGCGAGAACGCGTCGAATGACGTGCCGCCGTTCGTGCTGCGATAGAGGCTCGATCCGGTCGGACTGCTGTCGAGGCCGACGTACACGCGCTGCGGCGTGCTCGGTTCGAGGATCACTGTGTTCGCCGGCACACCCGCCGGCAATCCCGTCGTCACCGCGGTCCAGCTCATGCCGCCGGTGGTCGTCTTCCAAACGCGCGCGTGATTGCCGAAGCCGGAGATCGTCACGTACGCGGTGTCGGGCTGCGTCGGATGCACGGCGATGCGCGTGATCGGAAAATCAGGCAGCCCCGCGCCGATGTTCTTCCAGCACGACGCCATCGTGCACGGCGCGCCGTCCGAGCGAAACACCTCGCCGCCGTAGTAGCCGATGTAGATGCGATTCGGATCGCTCGCCGATTGTGCGATGGCCGTGATCGCGTTCTGCCCGCCGGTGGGATTGGCCACCTGTGCATCGGTGTCGGTCGCGGTGACGATCTCAGGGAAATTGCCTGTGGCGAGCACGGGACTGATCTGCTCCCAGCTGTTGCCGTTGGTCGTGCTGCGGAAGAGACGATTGCTGCCAAAGAAGAGCGGATGGTTGCCGCTGACCGCGTTCGGCCCCTGCACGAATGGCGCGTAGAAGAGGCGCGGGTCGCCGCTCCAGAGGGCGCTGGAGACGCCGAAGAAACTCATGCCCCCATCGGTCGAGCGCTTCAACGCACCGAAGTTCGATCCGGCGTACATCACCAGCGCTTCATCCCAATCGAGAAACGCGAAGCCGCCGTCGCCGCAGCAGCTCAGATGACGCCACTTGCGGCTGCCGCCGTCCCACAACTGGCCGGCGTTGTCCTGCGACGCGCCGATCACGGAGATGGTCAGCGGCGACGCGCCGATGCCCTGGAACTCGGTGATCTGCAGATCGTCGTTGCGCGGCCGCCAGGTCGTGCCGCTCGTGTCGGAGAACGCGAACCCACCGTCGCCCGTCGTGTACGCGCGAGTTGGCTGGCTCGGTGCGAAGACCACTTCGTGATGATCGGAGTGCAGGATCGCACTGCCTGGCGGCGGCGCGAGATTCGAGTCCGACTCGCTGTACGACATGCCGCCATCCGTCGAGCGCCACAGCGGCACGCCGCCGAGAAACAGCCGGTCGGCGCTGGCCGGATCGACCGTCAGCACGTGCGTGTAGCGGCTGTAGCCTCGGCCCGAAGTGAGATCACTTTGGTTCGGATCGCCCGCGTTGCGCTGGCTCCACGTCATCCCGCCGTCCGTCGAGCGCCACACCGCAGCGCGGCAATTCTGGATCAGCGGATCCGCGCAGCGGCCGAACGACGCGTAGACGGTGCCGTTCGCGCTCGGCGCAATGGCGATTTCGACGTGATCGAATTGCAGCGAGCCGATGTTCGGCAGCGTCTGAGCCAGGCAGCCCACCGGCGCGGCGATGCCGGCGTTGAGCGGGCACCAGGTCGTGCCGTTATCGGTGGACCGGAAAACGCCGCGGCCGAGAAAGCCGGCGAAGAGCACCATGTGATCGTCCGGCCGCATCTCCAGATCCGTCGGCCGCGCGTTGTTCGAGCCCGCGACCGTCAGCTTCGTCCAGGTCGCGCCCATGTCGTTGGAGCGATAGATGCCGTAGCCGCCCATCGGCGCCGGTGCGGTGATGGTCGATTCCGTTGCGGCCGCCGTTTCGCCGCTGGAGAACGTGACGAAGACCCGCTTCGTCCCACCGGATGTCGTTGGATCGAGCACGACGTCATTGATCGAGCCGAAACGAAAGTCCGCCACCGGCGAACCCGTACGCTGCGTCCAGACAAACTGCGGGAACTCACCGCCGGTGGTGCCGCCGACCAGGAGACCCGCGCCGTACAACGTGTCGCGGCGGATGGCGTTCTCGCCGGTGCCGACATAGATGTTCGCGCAATCGGTGGCGGTGCAGCCGTCGAGTGCGATCGAGCCGACGGCCAGCGCCGCGGTAAAGTCCGACTCCGGCTCCCACGTCACGCCCGCGTTGCGCGTGTGCCACACGCCGCCCGCCGCGGTGCCAACCCAGACGTCGTTCGCGTTCATCGGGTTCACCGCGATCGCCGTGCCGCGGCCTGTCGCACCGCCCGCGAAGAAACCTTCGATCGGTGCCGGCCCGATCGGAAACCAATTCGTCCCTTCGATCTGTGCGGCAGCAGGGAACGCCATCATCAGCAGCAGGAGCAGCACAGACACACTTCGGGCAGCCTTCATACACCCTCCTCCGTTCGAGAACCGGTTTCAGCAATATAGGTTCAGTTACGGCATGCCGTCACTACCCGCACCGAAAAATCCGCTCTCGTGCAACCGAAGGCACGCGAATTCGAACTACCATGCATCGCGGTCCCCTCCATGGAAGCTTTCTCGATCGAAGACATCGTCCGCACCTCGGACGACGCCGCCGTACGACGGCGATTCGACCAGCGCAACATCGGCTGGCTGACGGGTGTGCTCTGCTTTTTCGTGCTCGTCGTGATCGCGGAGTTCGTCGATCACGGCACGCGCGGCTTCGTGCTGCGTACCCTCCTCGCAAGTGCGAACGCGCTGCTCGTCGTCTCGATGCTCTTCGTCCTGCGCGAAGTGCGCCTGCGTGACAAGAAGCCGCGCATCAACGCGGCCGCGCGTTACCTGCAGCGCCACGTCAGCGCAGCGGTGCTGACCTACCTCACCCTGCAGTACGCGCTCTGCCTGGCGGTGGCGGGCGTGAAGGGCGGCTGGGTCGGCTGGACGATGTGCTTCCCCTTCTTCCTCCTCGGCTTTCGCCTGCTCGTCTCCGAGTTGCTGCTGATTCACGGCTATCTCTTCGTCTTCGTTCCGGTGATGGCGTTTCTCTCCGCGCTGCCGGCGAAGGAGATCGTCGGCGTGCACATCGGCGCGCTGCTCATCAACGGCCTCTGTCTCACCGTCGAGCTGACGTCGTCGCGCCGCATGCGCCTGCACACGGTGGGCGAATGGACGGAGCGCCGCGCACAGGCGCGCGATCAGCTGCGCATGCGCGAAGAGCTGCAGGTCGCGCGCGAGCTGCAGCTGGCCATGCTGCCGGAGTGCGCGCCCGACGTC
>DASSMK010000039.1:0-26990 GCA_035688915.1 Thermoanaerobaculia bacterium | reverse complement strand
CTTCCGTGTAGCGCGCGCTACACGGAAGGTTGCTGCGGCTTCAGCGAGAGCATCGACGGTCCGACCGGAGGCGCCTCCGGCTTCTTCGACCAAAGCGATTCGATGACATCGATGCTGCGGTTCTTGTCGAGCAGCGCCGCTTTCAGCCGCACGGTGCCTTCCGGCAAACCGATTTTCTGCGCCACGAGCTTCAGCGTTTCGCTCGCCGCGTTCTTCGTCTCCGGATCGGCCGACGTCATCGCCAGCTGATAGATCGACACGAGCTGCGTGACGGTGCGGATGCCCGTCTGCCGCATGGCCACAATGCCTTCGCCGCCGAACTCGATCGTCAGGATGGCCTGGTCGATCCAGTCGAGCGTGCGATCGAGAGGGTAGAGCGTGCGGAACGAAAGCTCGATCGGATCCGACGTCGCCAGATGCTGCACGGTCGCGATGCCGTTCTCATCGAGCAGATCCGCCGCCGCGTCATCCACGCCGGAGATCAACTGCACCGGCAGATCTTCCGCCGCTTTCTGTTTCACGCCGAAGACTTCCACTGCTTTCTGGCGCAGGTAGCCCATCGCCCAAGCCTGGAACATGCCGGTGAGGAACAGCGCGCCGACGTCCCAGCCCGACTGCAGCGCTTTGAAGATGCCGATGTGACCCAGGACGAAGCCGAGGACCATGGCGGCGGCGGCTTTGAGGGCGCTGTTGACGAGGAAGCGCGCGGACAGCGCGTTCGCGTTGATGCGGCCGAGCATGTACCAGAGCGTGCTCACGTACGCGCCGTAGCCCGCGAAGATCATCCCCATCAGCGCGCGGCCGCGCTCGGGCGACGACTTCGTGCCGAGCAGCAGGCCGGTATTCGCGGCGTGAGCGACCGTCGATGCGATCAGCGCCGACAGCAGGAAGACGATGTAGAGAATCAGGCACGACGTCAGCGCGGCGGACGCGGTGGGCTGGAAGCGATCGAGCGAGCGTGCGGCGGAGTGGCCGGGCGCGCGCGATTCCGCGTCGGCCTTCCCTTCTTCGAAACGATGGCGCTCGCCGACGTGGTGCAGCAGGCCGACCACTGCCGGCAGCGCGGCGAAGACATAAAAGGCGTCGTACAGCTCGGGCGACTTCCGCAGCAGCAGCGCGATCGGGACGGTCAGCGCGGCGATGATGATCAGAGGAACGAGGAAGCGCAGGACGGACGTCACGCGGTCGCGCGGCAGATCAGCGTTTTGGGGCATTCCTTATGGTACGCCTCATCGCAGGCCGGATGGCAAGCGCGGCGATGAGAGCAACCGCTCGAAGACCGTCCAGCGCTTGGCCGCGTCGCCGCCACATTCGCGCTCGACGTAGCTCTTCACGAGGTCTTTGCCGAGGTTGTAGTTGATGACGTAGGAGCGATATTGGTCGAAGAAGCGGAGGCGCTGTGCGGCGCGCGCGGGCGCCATCAGGGCGTAGTTCACCAGCCACTCGGCGGCGGCGTCTGCATCGATCTCGCCGTTGAGATAGCGGCGCGCGGCTTCGTTGCCGGCGTATCCCGTGCGCGCGATCAGGTCGTGCACGCGGTAGTACTGCGAGGCGCGCGACGAATCGAGTCCGGCGATCGGGAAGAGCTCGCGCGCTTCGTACTCCACGCGCTCATCGGCGGGGAAGGCCACGTCGATGCCGTAGTTCGCGCTCCCTTCGGCGATGAGCGACTGCGCGGAGAAGAGCGCGTACACCGAAAACTCCGGCCAGCCGCGCTCGCGCACGAGATGCTTCTCGAGCAGCGAGTTGTAGACGTGATGGCCGGGATAGCCTTCGTGGCAGGCCAGATCGATGGCGCGGTCGATGAAGATCGGCAGATCGGTGTTCACCTGGATCAGGCTGCGGAAGTTTCCCTGGTACCAGTTGTAGCCGCTCCACGATTTGTTGTTCACGTACTCGATGGTGAAGCTCTCGCCGTCGGGCAGCGAGAAGTGCTCCTGCGTCCGTGCGCGGCACGCGTCGACGGCGGCGCGGAAGACGGCGTCGAGCCGCTCCCGCGGGATCACGAACTCCATCCGGAACGCTTCCACGCGATCGGTGAGCGTGCCGCTGCCCGCAGGCAGCTCCCTGTCGATGGCCGCGTTCAATTCGCGAAAGTAGTCTTCGTCGTAATGCGGCGCGACGGCGTCGTAGAGCGCTTGCGATTCTTCATCGAAGGAGAGCTTGCGGCCGCCGAGCATCTCCGCGCGCGCGATGAGCGCGGAGGTTTGCTTGCGCAGATATTCGAGCCGCAGCGCGTGAAGCTCTTCGGCGGGTTTCGGCGCGGCTTCGAGCTCGTCGCGCAGATCGTTAGCGTCGCTGAGAATCTCCTCGACGCTCGCTTTGCGCGCGCGCACTTCCTCGCGCACCTCGGCAGGGCCGTAATAAGCGTCGACGTAATCGGAATCGTGCTCACCCATGGCGAGCACCAGACGGACGTAGCGTTCAGCGGCGGAGTTCATGAGGGGGCATGCTAGTGGGGAGGAGTGATTAGTGGTTAGTGATTAGTGATTAGTTCGTGCCGGGCGACCTCAGCGCAAGTCTCGCCTCGGGGCGCTCTAATCACTAACCACTAACCCCTAATCACTCTCCGACGGGCACGCTTTCTGCGATATCTCCCCACCGTATGACCTGTTCGAATTGCGGTGCCGACCTCCCTCCCGGCTCCCAGTTCTGTCCGCGCTGCGGTGCGGCGGTCAAGGTGACTCCGGTGACGGCGGAGCGCGCGTTTGTGACGGACGCGCCTCCGCCGCCGCGTACCGCGCGCGCGTCGAAGAGCTGGATGGCCGTGCCCATCGGCATCGTCGCGCTGATCGTCATCGGCTGGCTGCTGCTCGCGAATCTGCCGTTCGGCGGACGGAACGAGACGAAGACCATTGCCCGTGAAGAGACCGCGACGATCGCGGAAGCGCCCGCGCAACGCGATCCCGGAACGGTGATCGAAGTGGGCGAGGCCGCGCCGCGTTCGGTGAGTGCCACGGCGTCGCACGCGCCCGTCGAAATGCGGCCGCCGGTTGCGGCGACTCCGGCGCCGACTGCGACGCCGGCGCCGACCGCACCGACGCGAGCGCCGATGACGCAAGCGCCGCCGATCACAACACCACCCGCACCGCCGCGCCGCGCCGAAGCGACGCCTGCCGCCGATTCACCGCGCGCTCGCGACGCTTCGCTGACTGAGAATGAAGCGGTGGCGCACGTGGCGAGCTACATCCGCTCCCGCGACTACTACCACACGTCCAGCGATTGCCTCGACATCGCCAGCCGCGGCTTTCGCAATCGCGGCTATACGCTCGAGGTCTACGATTCCTGCGCCGACGGCGGCGCCCGCTCCCTCGGCCAATGGCGCATCGACACGAAGACGCAGGAGATTTTCCGGCAGCGCGACGACGGCCGCTTCCTCCGTCCGTAGCAGCTCGACGTAGTCTGGAATGGATGAGCAGGGTCGCGCGTTGCGCGCGATGCCGTGGTTGACAGGACGATTCGTCGTCCGTATCGTGCGCACCTCGCGAGCGAGTCGCATGGCCAGCCCGCCAGAACGTCCCCATCGTCTAGAGGCCTAGGACACCGCCCTTTCACGGCGGCGACACGGGTTCGAATCCCGTTGGGGACGCCACCGGGCACGGCCCGGTGCGCTGGTTGGCCTAGCCTCCTTCAGGGGTTGTTTCCGGAACACCACGCATCGCGAGAACACCAGAGGAATGCAGTCCTGGTCACTCGCGTTCGCTCTTGCCTGTGACGCACGCCCGCAGTAAGGTGCGTGCCGCGCGAAACGCGCGGGCCCGTAGCTCAGTGGTAGAGCAGTTGGCTTTTAACCAATTGGTCGTAGGTTCGATCCCTACCGGGCTCACCATCCCACCTGCCGCATTCGCGCGTTACAATCCTCGCGGGTGTCCGGCTTCAGCTTCCTCATCGCAGCTGCCACAGGTGTCGTCGTGCTCGCGGTCATCATCGGGATGATCGTGCGGCGGCGTGCACGCGGCGAAGCTCCGCTCGAACGCGCGACCGACACGAAACGCGATGCGAAGCGCGCCGACGCGCCGTCGCAAAGCTCCCGGCTCGGCAAGAGCATTCACATCGAAGGCAATCTCACGTTCAGCGAAGCGCTGACCATCGACGGCACATTCGCCGGCGCACTCACTTCTGATTCCTCGACACTCACCACCACCGCCGGCTCGCGCATCGACGGCACGCTCGCCGTGCACCACGTCATTCTCGGCGGCGCCGTACACGCCGAAGTGAAAGCGCAGCGCGTCGAACTGAAAGCCACGGCGCAACTCGACGGCAACGTGCAGTGCGACACCATCACCATCGCCGATGGCGCGCGCTTCGACGGCAACGTGAAGATGGATCGCGCGAGCGAGCACGCCGGCGGCGCGCCGCGCGCACACGCCCGCGCCGCCAGCGAGTAAGCGCCGCCCGCTGCTATCATTCGCACGCGCCCATCATGCAGAGCCGGATTCTGGTCGTCGAAGATGAGTCGCTGACGCGGCGCACGCTCCAGGAACTGCTGCAGCGCGAAGGTTTCGTCGTCACCGCCGTCGGCACGGTCGAAGAAGCGATCGGCGAAGTGAATCGCCGCGACTTCGACCTCATCCTCCTCGACATCCTGCTACCCGACGGCGACGGGCTCTCCTGCTGCCGCCGTATTCGCATGCGCCATCAGATGCCGATCATCATCCTCAGCACGAAACGCGAGCTGAGCGATCGCGTAGCCGGTCTCGAGATCGGCGCCGACGACTACATCGTCAAACCCTTCGAGCCCGCCGAAGTGGTCGCGCGCGTACGCGCCCAATTGCGCCGCGCGACAGAGCTCAGCCGCGGCGAAGAGGCAGAGGTCATTCGCATCGGATCGCTCGTCGTGGATTCGGCGCTGCAGGACGCACTCATCGACGGCAAAGCCGCCGGCCTCACACAGAAAGAATTTCGTTTGCTGCAGATGCTCGCCGCACGCGCGGGAAAAGCGGTCAGCCGCGATTACCTCATCGACCAGCTCTGGGCCGATGAAGAGCTGGCCTCGGACAAGAACGTCGCGGTCTACATCCGCCGCATCCGCCAGAAGATCGAGCGCAATCCCGACGATCCCGAGCTGCTGCTCACCGTGCGCGGCTTCGGCTACAAGGTAATCTCGCCGTAACCTGCCGCAGATACCGTCGGAGTGATGCTTGCCGCTCCGGTTCCCGCGAACGAGGCTGAGCGCCTTCGCGCGCTCGACCGTTACGCCATCCTCGATACGCTGCCGGAGCCGGGCTTCGAAGACGTGGCGCGTCTCGCCTCGATGATCTGTGGCACGCCCATCGCGCTGATCAGCCTCGTCGACGACCATCGCCAATGGTTCAAAGCGCGCGTCGGCCTGAACGTCGCCGAAACGCCGCGCGACCTCGCATTCTGCGCGCACGCGCTGAATGCGCGCGAGCTCCTAATCGTGCCTGACGCGCGCATCGACGTCCGCTTCGCCGACAACCCGTTGGTCGTCGCCGAGCCGCGCATCCGCTTCTACGCCGGCGCCCCCCTCACCACGCCCGAAGGCCTCAACCTCGGCACCCTCTGTGTCATCGACCACACGCCACGCACTCTCTCCGACGAACAGCACGGCGCGCTGCGCGCATTGGCGGGACAGGTGATGGTGCAGCTCGAATTGCGGCGGCAGATCGCGGAACGAGAAGCGCTCGCGACGCGACGCCAGCGTGCGGAACAGGCGCTGCGCGAAAGCGAAGCGCGTCTCCGCGCGATCATCGACAGCTCTCTCGGCGGCCTGGTCACCACCGACAGCCGCGGCATCATCGAATCGTGCAATCCCGCCGCGGAGCGGATCTTCGGCTACGCCGCCGAAGAGTTGATCGGCCAGAGCAGCTCCGTGCTGCTCGCGCAACGCTTCCCCTCCGACGGCGACTATCTCCGCCACCTGCGCGGCAATGCCGTCGGTCGCGTGACCGAGGTGATGGGGCGGCGGAGCAACGGTGAGACGTTTCCGTGCGAGCTCTCGCTGTTCGAGTTCACCATCGGCGAGGAACGCCACTTCGCCGGCCACATGCTCGATGTGTCGGAGCGCCACGCCGTCGATCGGATGAAGAAGGATTTCGTGGCTACGGTCAGCCACGAGCTGCGCACGCCGCTCACTTCCATCCGCGGCTCACTCGGCCTGCTCGCTTCGGGCGTGATGGGCGAGCTCGCGCCGGAAGCAAAGCAGCTCGTCGAAGTCGCGGAGCGCAACGGCATTCGCCTGATCACGCTCATCAACGACATCCTCGATTTCGAGAAGCTCGAGAACGGGAAGCTGGAGCTGGAGTTCAGCGCCGCACCGCTCACGCGCATTCTGGAGCGCTCCATCGAAGCGATCGCCAGCGTCGCCTGCGAGGAAGGCGTGCGCATCGCGTTGCAGTCGGAAGACGGCGCCGTCTTCGGCGACGAAGCGCGCCTGATCCAGGTGATGGTCAACTTGTTGTCGAACGCCGTGAAGTTCTCGCCGCGCGGCGCGGTGATCACCGTCGCGGCGACCATCGAGAACGGCTGGGCGAACATCGCCGTCACCGATCGCGGCCGCGGCATCCCGCCGGAACGGCAACGACTACTCTTCCAGCGCTTCCAGCAAATCGATTCCAGCGACTCCCGCACCAAAGGCGGCACCGGCCTCGGACTGGCGATCTGCAAAGCGATCGTCGAACAGCACGGCGGCACGATTTCCTGCGCGAGCACGCCCGATGAAGGGACGACGTTCTCGTTCCGCGTGCCGATGATCGAAGCCGTTGCCGGCGATGTGCGCAGGATCGTCATCAGCGTCGGCGATCGAAACATCGGCGTGAGCGACACAGTGAAGAACGGCGCGCTGCTGCACACGGAGAGTGCGGAAGACGCGCTGCGGCTCTTGCGCGTTCACCCGGCGGAGCTGATCGTCGTCGACGGCAGCGGCGGGTGCGCCGAAGCGGCGGAGTTTCTGGACGGGCTGGCGGGCGATCCGCAGTTGCGCGAGCTGCCGGTCGTCGTCGCCGGCGCGAACGTTCGTCTTGCGCCGGAACGCCTGCCGCGCCGCATCAGCATCGTGCTCGATCCGTCCGATCGCTTCAGCATGACGGCGGCGTGCAGCGCGATCCTTGCGCAGTCGATCCGCTCGGAGTTGCTCCCCGAGCGGTGAGCGATGCATGCTGAACGAAGCAACCACTCATGAAAGTGCTGGTCATTGACGACGAAGAAGACGTCCGCTTCGTGGCCAACCTCAGCCTCGGCCGCGTGGGCGGCATGAAGGTCATCGAGGCGAGCAGCGGCGCGGAAGGCGTCGAGCGCGCGCGCAGCGAGCGGCCCGATTTCATTCTGCTCGACATGATGATGCCCGGCATGGATGGCGTGGCCACGTTCGCCGCGTTGCGTAAAGACGCGGCGACGGCGGCGATTCCGATCGTGTTTCTCACCGCGAAAGCGATGGCTTCCGATCTGAAGCGGCTCAAGGCGCTCGGCGCGAAAGGGGTCGTGCTGAAGCCGTTCGATCCTCTCTCCCTCGCCGCCGAATTGCGCGCAATTCTCGGTAACTGACGCAGAATGAGCGCGTGGACGAGCTGCTGAACGAGCTTCGTGCGCGATTTCGCGAGACCACCGCGTCGCGACTCGACGAGATGCGCGCGCTCGTTGCGACGCTGCAGATTCATCGCGACGACGCGGATGCGCTCGACCGCCTGTCGCGCCACTTTCACGGTATGGCCGGACTCGGCGCGACGTACGGCTATCCCGCGATCTCGGAGCTCGGCGACGCGGGCGAAGCGACGTCGATTCCGCTCGTGCGTCGCGCCGCGACACCGAGCGATGCGAACGTTGCGTCGTGGCTCGCGCTCATCGAGCAGATGACAGACGCGCTGCGCGAGTAGCGCGCGACGTCACCGCACCGCTTCGACGTAAGCCATCGGAATCGTCAGTGACAGCACGCCGCGCGCGTCGAGCTCCTGCTGCAGAAGCGGGAAGATCTTCTCTTCGTGCGGACGGACGACTGCTTTCCAGCCGTCGAGGAATCCGAGTTTGATGAAGTAGTGATGGAGCAGCGCGCTGCCGCTGGCGAAGCGCATCGTCGCGTTGCGCTCGACGACGCGGCGCACAGCGAATCCGCCGTTTTCGAGCAACGCGCGGACGCTCGCCACCGTCGCGCGATGTTCGATGTGCTCGCGCAACGCGTCGATGCGCGCAGGCTCGTGCTTCGCCAGCACTTCTTCGAAGATCGCGTAGAGCTCCTGCATGTGGCCCTGCACGTTCGTCGTCAGCGCGAGCACGGCGCCGCTGCGCGCCACGCGAGCGCATTCGCGGATCACCGCGTCGCGATCGTCGAAGTTGTTGAGGCCGAGGTTGGAGACGATGAGGTCGAAGGAGGCGTCGTCGAAGGGAAGGGAGGCGGCGCTGCCTTCGTGCAGCGTGACGTTGGGTGTGGCGCGGCAACGCACCTTCTCCGCCGCGCGCGCCACTGCGGCGCTCCACGGATCGATGCCGTGCACGGACGTCGCGCTGCCGAGGCGTTCGGCGAGCTCGATGAGAGGGAAGCCGGTGCCGCAGCCGACGTCCAGCGCGCGCCGCACGCCGCTGAGCGGCACTTCATCGAGCAGCAGCAGGCCGAACATCGCCGACCAGAGCGGCAGCTCGTCGTACGCGGAGACGACGACGGGCGAGGAAAAGTCGGTTTGGAAGGCGAGGTAGGAGAGGTCAGGCATGCGGACGCATGATGCCTCACGAGTGCGGCGAAGGTCGCCCGGACGACGCAGGCGTTGACACGTGTAAGGAAGAAAGCACCCGCATCGCGGGCAGACCTCCACCGCGCTCATTTAGAAGGACAGGGACGGGCGAATTTCCGACGTTCGAGAAAAGAAACACTGGCGCTCATCCTGCGCTATCCTTCCGCCCCCATGTGGAACGCTCGTACGATCCTGAAAGACATTGCGGATGCGGAGCGGCGGCGGCGCGTGCTGTCGGCGTTCTGGCGGCACGGTGAGATGCAGGCGAAGCTGATGGCGCAGATGCAGCTCGCCAAGGCGCTGCATTTCCGCGAAGAGACGATTCGCAAGATGCCACCCGACAAGAAGGCCGACCTCCTCGCTTCGCGCCTCGCATCGCCGGAGTTCGAGCAGACGCTCGAGATGGCGCTGATGCAGTACCACACCGAGGAGCAGAAGACGCTGCTGGCGGCGTTTCTGGATCACTGGCAGATCCCGCACGAGAACGGGTCGATCGAAGCCGACGAGTATCCGACGCCGACCACCGAGCAGGTTCGCGATGCGGTCAAGACATTGACTAACTTCGACGCACGCGACGTGGCGCTTTATTTGGCGACGGCAGGCTTGCTGATGGGCGAGGACTGGCGCGAATCGACCACTCCCGTCGTCGACGAGATCCTCAAGACCGTCCAGCCCGGCCCCTCGGCCGACTGATCGTGCAGTAGCGTTGCGGTCGCGCTCTGCGTTCCGGCGAAGCGCGCCAGCTGCAGCGCTTCGCCGATCTCGTTCGGCACCCACTTCCAGGTGAAGTCGGCTTCGGCGCCGTCCGCCGCGGGTCGCACCGCGCTGACGGCGCCGAACTCTTTCTTCGCCAGCGGCACGACGTCGAGCGAACCGTTCGGACGGAGCAGAAAGCGCTTGTCGCTCTTCGCCTTGTCGGTGAGCACGACATTGCCGCTGCCGTCGATGGCGATCCAGTCGGCCTTCTGCAGACGCCTGGCCGCGTCGCGCGACGGTTCGTTCATCGCGCTCTTCTGCAACGGAATGGTGATCGCCGCATTCGTGAACTCGAACTCGCCGAGCTCCGGCGAATCGGCAATGACGCGCGTGGCCTGCTCGATCGTCGGCGGCGCCGGCACCGCTGCCTTCGGCGCGGCGGAGCTGGTGGGGGCCTGCGGCGTTTCACCACCGCCGCACGCGACGAGGAGGACGAGGAGGAGAGCGAAGGCGATCAGTCGGCGCATTGCGGCGGGAGCGTACACCAGCCGCGCGCAAGAGAAAGCGGCGGGCGTTTCCGCCCGCCGCTTCGTCTCGTTTATCGCAACTTCAAGGTGGGATCGCCGAAGAGGATCCAGGTGCGGCGCGTGTCCTGATCGCGGGTGGCTTGTTTCGCGAGGAGGATGGCGTCGCCGACGGTCATGCCTGGGTTGTTGAGCAGCTGGCGATGGAGCTCGCTGCCCATGGCCAGCTGGCCGCTCGTGCCGGTCATCGCGGACGATGCCCAGACGCCGATCGCGCCGCCGGTGCTGTTGTTGATCAGGCCTTCGGCCATGCTGTACGTGTAGAGGTCGTGGAACATGCCGTTGAGGCAGTTCATGGCCACGACGAATGGCGTGCGGTTGCCGTTCGTCAGCGCTGCGGCTTCACCGGACGAGAAGATCCACGAGCCCCACAGTTCCGAGGAACCGTGGCCGATCCAGGTCGTCAGCAGCGAGCCGCGGTTGAACGCATTCGTCACCGCCGCGTTGACTGACGGCGTGGTCGCGACAGAAATGCGGTCGGTCGTGAAGCTCGACGGGATCGCGGTAGCGAGCGTGTCGGCAGCGCGATCAAACGGGAAGCCGTTCGGCGCGTCGGCGACGATCTCCACCGTCTTCGCCCACGGTTCCGTCGACGGCGTGGCGCGCGCGACGAGCTTGCTCACCACACCCGCTGCCTGCTCCGCCGTTCGCACCGGAATGCGGCCGATGGCGACAGACGGGATGCCCGAGCCGGCAAAGTCGGCGAACCAATCATCGGACGACGTCTTGAGGTACGCCGTGGCGATCATCTTCGTCGGCACGAAGTCGAAGCTGCCGATGCCGAGGTAATTGCGCGGATCGAAGCTGGCATCGCCGAGAAGGATCATGTAGCGCGGCTTCACCTTCCAGGAGGCCAGCGCGCGCTCGAGGAAGTCGCGGATGGCCTGCGGGGAGTGGTGGCCGTACGAGAACTCGTCGTAGAGATTCTGCACGTCGACGACAGCCGTGGAGATGCCCTGCGCGTCGCGCGTCGCTTTCAGCGTCTTGGCCGCTGCGAGGAACGCGCGGTTCGTGACGATGACCAACTGCGCGCCGTTCGTGGCGGCGTTCCATGACGACGGCTCGTTCCAGGCGATCTGCGCCGGCGCGAGCGTGCGGTTGTCGGCGAACGCATAGAGCGTGCGCGTGCCGCTGCCGGTGGTGGCGAACGAAACTGACTTGCTGCCGTCGGCTGCCGTGGCGATCGTGCCGTCGATGAGCGCCGGCGACGCCGGATCGGTGACGTCGAGCACGCGGATCTTGTCGTTCGTGAAGCCGTTCACCGTCACCGAGCTTCCGGACGCCAGCGTGAACGCGAGCGCGTCGTTGTCGGCGCGGAAGGTGTGCGGATAGGTGAGGCGGACCGACTCGAGCACGCTGATGTCGTACCAGCCGTTCTGCGCCGTGAGCGTGAGCGTGTTCGCGCCGTCGTTCAGCTGACTGCCGGAGAGCGGGAACGTGTCCACGCGGCGCTGCTGGCTGTCGACGCGGACGTAACCGAGCGTCGAGCCGTTCAGCTCCACCGCCACGACGTGCTCCATGCCCGCCGTGCCGCCCTGGATCGTCACTTCGAGCGACGCGTTGCCGCTCATCGTGTCGCGATTGGCGACCGTGAGCTGCTGCGTCACCGGGAACGGCATCAGCACCGGACCGTAGAAGTTGTCGCGGTCGCCGTTGTTCGTGAGTGCGGAGAAGAAGACGGTGCGCTCGATGCGCTCGAACGTGTACGGATAGCTGCCCGCACCCGCCGAGCCGCTGTTGCCGCGGCCGCCGGTGGACTTCAGGCGCTGCGCGGCGCCTTTCTTCGCGGTGATGTAGTACACGCGTCCGCCGGTGCTGGCCGTGTCGATGCCGCGGCCGAAGAATTCGATCGTGTCGGCAGTGTCGAACTTGCCCGCGCCCTTCGCATTCACAAGCACGGGAACTTCCACGCCATCGGTGAAGACGGAGATCGCGTTCGGGTTGCTGCCCGGATCGAAGCCCGCCGCGAGCAACGCGCTCTTGGCGACGCGATACCAGCCGGACTGCGTGACGATCACCTTCACCGCCGGAACGCCGGCGAGCTTCCACTGCTCGTCGCGCTGCGCGGTCGTCGGCGTCGCTGCCGCCGGAATCGTGACACCCATGCCTGCAGCGGTCGTGAAGATGCCGCCGACGGAACCAAGCGTCGGATCGGGCTCGGTGGTGATCGGCGAATCGTTGTCGTTCTGCGCGGCGACCGGCGTGACCGGACCGTGCATGTTCTTCGTGCCGTCGAGATCGACGTCTTCGATCCAGTACTGCACGAAGCCGCTCGGCGCCTTGCGATCGACGAAGCGGTAGCTGCGCGGACCGTTCGCGGTGCGGCCGGTGGTGAATGCGGAGCCGGTGATGAGATGCGGGTTGATCTTCTCTTTCGCGCCGCCGGAGATTTCGCGATAGAGGTCGAAGCCGAGGTTGTCGACTTCATTCGTCGTCTGCCACGTCACCACTACGCCGTTCTTGTTCTGCTTCGCCTCGGCCGTCACCAGATCGACGCGCGTCGGCTGGATCGGGATGAGGAAGACGTAGTCCTCGACCTCGCCGGTCATGGTCTGGAAGTTCGAATCGAGACCGGGGCCGGTGCTGACGACGAGCTGCGGGCGCGACGGGTAGATGCGGAAGCGCGAGAAGAAGTCGGTGACGCCGTTGGGAATGGTGGTGGGGATGTAGAACGAAAGGTGATTCGTGCCGGCGCTGACGCTCTGGTCGATGATCGTTTCATCGGCGTCGTCGAAGTCGCCGTCGCCGTTGAAGTCCATCCAGGCCACGAGCCAGCCGGCGGCCGATGCGTCGACGTCGACGTAGGCGCTGCCGCCCATGCCGAAGACCGTCGAGACCATGGTCACACCGTCGTCGCCCGAATCGGCCGCGGCACTGCTGCTCTCCGTGCCGTCGGCTTCGTTGGTAATGGCGGCGCCGAGGTGGATGCTGCCGGGGACGATCTTGTGCTCGGCGCCGCTGTTGCGCAGCAGCGTGTTCGCGTAGCTGGCCGGGAGATCGCCGAAGTCGAACAGCAGGTTGCCGTTCAGCGTCGGATCGAACGCGAAGTCGAGATCCTTGATGTTGTCGTCGGTGTCGCCGCCGATGTTGAGAGCCTGGCGTGCGATGACCGTGACGGTGAGGCCATTGTTCGTCGACGTGCCGTTGTAGAACTGGCGCGTGATGACGTTCGCGTCTTCGACGCTCGTCTTCGCAAGGTTCGTATTCAGGAGCAGGTTCTGCTGCGCCGGGACGCTCAAGACGGCAATGATGTTGTCCGGCAGATTGCTGAACGAGTAATCGCCGATGGAGTTCGTGGAAGTGCTGCCGATGAAGACGAAGGTGTCGCCCGCATCGAGCACTCCGGGGGCGGACCACGCCTGGAGGTCGCCGTCATCGGTCCAGCGGTAGATCGAGACCTGAATGCCTTCCAGCGGTGATTCGCCGGTGGTGGTGCCGGAGTAGGTGAGCGCAGTCGCGCCGCAATAGCCGTTCTTCGACGCGTCGTCCGTGCAGATCGTGCCCGAGAGCGTGTTCGTGCCCGCGTAGCGATAGCCGAAGTCGACGTTCAGATTGCAGCTCGTGCAGGTGTCCGGATCGTTCGCCGGATCGCCGTCGACGATGCTCGTGACCACACCGCCGCCGACGATCACCTGCACCGCGTTGTTGCGGCTGGCGGTGTTCGACGTGCGCACTTCGAACGTGGGGGTGGTGGAGAGACCCGACGGCCAGTCGGGATCGGTGGTCAACACCTTGATGTTGTACGTGCCGTCGGCCACGGTGGTGAACGTGTAGAAGCCGTCGATGTCGGTTTGCGTCCAGCGCTCGCCTTCACCGGAGTCCCACGCGCCGTTCGCGTTCGCGTCGGTCCAATCGAGGGTGCCGTTGTTGTTCGTGTCCATCCAGACGGAGACCGAGTCGATGCCGATCTCGCCGTTGTCGCGAATGCCGTCGCCGTCGGTGTCGATCCAGAGGCGGTCGCCGATGGTGGCGAAGCCGGTGCCGTTGACGCGGTAGCCGAAGTCGGCGCCGAGGTAGTTGTTGCCGGGGAGGAATCCGACGACGAGCTTCTGGCTGTCGCAGACGGACGGCGGCGGGAACTCATCGCCGTTCACGTCGGGATTCGGCAGCGCGGTGCACGGAGTGCCGTCGGTGTCGGGATCGGCGATGAGCGTGTGGCTCGAGCCGGGCAGCGTCGTCGCGTCCACCTTCACGAGGTAGTAGTGGTTCGCGGCGAGCGTCGGCAGATTGGTGAAGAGGTACGTGCCGCCTTCGCTGGCGGGAGTGAGCGGGTTGTCGACGAGGGTGGTGGTGGTGCTGACGAGCGACTCGGTCGATTCGCCGGCCTCGTAGTAGCCGTCCGCGTTCGCGTCGCTCCACGTGGCGTCGTAGAGGCGCACGGTGACGCCGGAGAAGCCCGGCTCGCCGATGTCCTGCGTGCCGTTCTCGTTCACGTCCCAGTACACGGTGTCGCCGATGCAGCCGAGGAAACGCTTGTAGCCGAAGTCCTGAAGAAGATCGGCGTGGATGCCGTCGACCGAGACGCTGCTCTGGCTGTCCGCCGTCGTTTCGCTGGCCTGCGTGTAGACCACGTTCAGGTTCGGGAACGACTGCGCGGCGGAGAGGAAGAGCGTGCTGTATCGCGTGCCGAGTTTGTCGACCGCCTGCACCGCGTACGAGCCGATGAAGACGCCGGTGAATGAATACGTGCCGTCGGCGGCGGTGGCCGTGGTGGCCACGACGTTGCCGTTTGAATCGAGAAGATTCACGGTTGTCGCGCTGCGCGCTTCACCGACGTCGTAGGCGAGATCGCCGTCCGCATCGAGGAAGACGCGTCCGCTGATCGAGCCGGTGGGCGAGGTGCCCGCGCCGGTGTAGCGATAGCCGAAGTCGACGTTCATCAGATCGGCGCCGGCGATGGTCGCCACGCGCGGGCTGGTCGTGCCGGTGGCCACCGTGAAGAAGCGCGGGAAGTCGGCGTCAGTCGTGTCGACGGTCACGTTGAACGTGCCGTTCGTGAGACCGGTGACGATCCAGAAGCCGTGCGCGTCGGTGGTGACGCGGCAGCCGGCGGGGCAGCCGGTGCCGGTGCCGTTGGTGATGACGATGTCGACATACGGGATGCCCGGCTCGCCCGGATCCTGCACGCCGTCGTTGTCCACGTCGTGCCAGAGGCGGTTGCCCATGGCGAAGTTCGAGGCAGGGCTGTAGCCGGCATCGGCGGTGAGCACCTGCGTGGTGCTCGCGCTCGAGGTCAGCGTGATGAGCGTGTTGGCAGGATCGACGGTCGTGATGACGAGCGCGCTGTTCGGCAGCGTCGATTCATCGACGTCGACGAAGTAGCGGCCGGCCGGCAAGCCGGTGAAGAGGTACTTGCCGTTCATGTCGGTGCTGGTCGAAGCGACCAGCGAATCGCCGGCGTTGAGCGTGCCGCTGTTGTTCGTGTCGGCGTAGAGATTCACGATCACCGCGGCGATGCCGTCGTCGTTCGCGTCCTTCGTGCCGTTGCCGTTCAGATCGTAGAAGAGCTGATCGCCGATGCTGGCGGCCGTGAGGTCAGGATCGCCGGTGGCGGTGACGTCTGTCGGGAAGTCGGAATCGCTCGTGTCGACCTTGACGATGTAGCTGCCCGCGGGCAGCGACGAGAAGAGGTACTGGCCGGAGCCGTTCGTGACGGTGGTCTTGTAGAGCTCATCGACGCCGGTATCGATCGAGCCGTCGCGGTCGACGTCCTGATAGAGCCAGACCGTGATGTTGGCGATGCCGGTTTCAGTGCTGTCCTGCACGCCGTTGCCGTTGAAGTCGAAGTAGAGAGTGTCGCCGATGGCCGATGTGTCGGACTGCGTGTACGCGAAGTTGTGCGAGCCGGAGATGGCGCCCGCAACGACGGTGACGGGAATCTGATTGTTGAGGCTCGACGTCCCGCCGGTGGTCTCGACGGTTTCGATCCACGCCTTGCTGAGCAGCGTCGGCGGCACGACCACGATCACGTACGAGCCGGCGGCGAGACCGCTGAAGCTGTAGTTGCCGTTCGCGTCGGTCGTGGTCGTGGCCTGCAGCGTGCCGTCGGCGAAGTTGCCGTCGCCGTTCGGATCGGAGTAGCGGCGCACGGTGAAGCCGGAGAGGCCGGAGTCGCCCGCGCTCTGCAGCGTGTCGGCGTTCACATCCCACCAGATGTTGCCGTACAGAATCGCGCTCGGGATGTTGTAGCCGAAGTTGACGCCGCCGATGATCTCTTCCGCCGTCGGGCTGTTGAGGAGATTCATCGCGGAAAGGTTCGCGGTCGGGTCGCCCCAGGTGTTGTTGCAACCGCCTACACAGACGCCGTTGGTGTTCGTGGCCAGGCCCGCCGTGACGGCCTGCGAGTCATTCGCTTCCGCCGTCTGCGTGCCGCCGAACGGTGAGGTGCTGCCGGTGGCGGGAACGCCATCGGTGTCGCCGACTTCGACGATGTAGTAACCGGTGTCGAGTCCGATGAACTCGTACGCGCCGCTGGCGTTGGTGTAGGCCGTGCCGATGACCTTCCAGCTGTTGCCGCCGGTGGCCGCGGCGCAGGTCTTGTTGACGCTCGCCGTCTCCATGGTCAGGCCGTCGGCCATGACGCAGCCGTACAGCGTCACCTTCTGATTCGGGAGGCGCGGCTCGCCGTCGTTGTCCGGCCAGCCGTCCACGTTCGTATCTTTCCAGAGCGTGCCGCGGATTTCGCCTTTGCCCTGGAACGTCGCGGCGATCTTGCTGGAGTCGTCGTTGGCGGGGCGGCCGTCGGCGTAGAGCACGTGATTCGTGCCGAACGCGGTTTCCGCCCAATTGCAGACGCTGTTGACGGTGGGAGGCGACGAGCCGCCGCATGCGCCAACGCGCGTGCCGGTGATGTTCAGCGCGCGCATCGTCACCGTCACGGTCGACGTGGCGCCCGGAAGGATCGGACCGACGTTGCCCCACTGGATCACGCCGGTGGCGGTGTTCACCGAAGTCGGCGCGGGGGAGGCGGAAACGAAAGAGACGCTGCCGGTGTCGTACGAGTCCTGCAGCGGCACCGGATCGAGCGTCGTGGACGGACCGGCCACGCAGGCCTGGTCGGTCGTGACGCGGACGCCGATGGCGTCGAGCGAGAAGGTCTTCTGGTCGGCCGCGGAGGCCTTGCTCGGATTCACCTGCAGGCGGAGCGTAGAGAAGTTGTCCGCCCAGCTCCAGGTGCCGCCGCCGGGCCGGAGCGCGGTGACGTCCCAGCTGATCGCTTCATTCGGATCGAGCGTGGCCGGCTCGCCGACGTAGCTGTCGATCAGCGCCGTGTTGAACGTTTGCGTCCAGCCGGACACGCCCTGCGCGATCTGCAGCGCCAGCGTGTCGTCGGTGAGCGCGGCGCTGAAGTAACCGAAGTAAAGCGCCTCCACTTTGGTGATGTTGCCCGGCTGCTGCCGCAGCGAGAAGCCGGTGCCGTCCATGAAGTTGAGACCGCCGCCCGTCACGGCCGTCGAAGCGACCTGCCGGTTCGGACCGTCCCACGCGTTCAGCGGATTCGTGAATGCCTTGCTGGCCGGCGAGCCGTTCGCGCCGGTAGTGGCCCAGACGGTGTACTGGCAGCCGGTGGGACCCTGGCGTCCCACGCTCGGCAGGCGGTTGTCGAGCTTGATCGTGTAGTTGAACGTGTCGCCTTCATCGATGGCCGTGTCGGCGCGTCCATCCGCATTCGCATCCGGATTGCCGGCGATGGTCTTGGTGAGGCGGAACGGCGGCGCGAAGCCGAAGTTCACGTTGTTCACCGTCTGAATGCCGGCCTGCGTGTGGGGGTAGTCGATGTTCACCGCCAGCGTGGCGGTGGTGCTGGTCTCGCCGAGCTTGAGGATGCCCTGGGTCGAGGTCAGCGGCAGGTTCGGATCGGTGGTGGTGTTGCCGTAACCGGTGGCGCCGAATGCGGTGTCGTTGACCGCGTCGTTCACGCCGTTCGACGTCACGCCGTCGTACTTTTTGATCTCGACGATGAACGGACCGTCGGGCAGGTTGCTGAAGCTGTAGGCGCCGGCTGCGTTGGTGAAGGCGTCGACGCCGAACTGCACGTCATTCGCGCCGACCACGCCGTCGCCGTCAACGTCATACCAGAGCTTCACGATCACGCCCGCGCCGATACCGCCTTCGGTGCCGTCTTTCGTGCCGTTGCCGTAGATGCCGCCGCCCGAACCGTCATCCTTGAAGACGGTGCCGGAGAGTGAGTTGATGCCGTTGATGAGCGTGCACTTCTGCGCCGTCGTGGCCGGGGCGGAAGGTCCGAAGCCGAGGCCCGCGGTGTTGCAGACGATCGGCGGCGCGGTGGCCGCAACGGTGACGCGGAACGACACGCCCATGTTGTTGCCCGGCGGCAGCGAGGTCTCCAGCGTGCCGTTGTCGTAGATGCCGTTCGGTGCGACGCAGGCGTGGCCGTCATGGCCGCCGTCGAGGGCGATGACGGTGTTGAGCAGCCACTGGATGTTCGTCACGCCGGCCGGCTCGGTGAGCGACCAGGTGGCGCCGTTGTTGTTGGAGTAGAGGATGACGTACTGCGAGCTGGTGACGTTGTAGTTGATCGTGCAGGTGTCGACGTTGCCGTCGAGGTCCGTGTACGACTGCGTATACGAGCCGGTGCCGGTCGCCTCCGTCAGATTCGTGTTCGGTACGTCCGTGGCCGAGCCGGCCACGAACGTCGTTCCGGCGGGAATCGCTTCCTTGATGGTGAGCGGGACGCCGAGATCGGGCGCGCCGAGCGGCGTGCCGGTGGTGTTCGTGGCCGTGACCTGGTAGGTGAGCGTCGCGCCGATGTTCGCGTTCGACGCGGCCATCTTCTGGAACGTGAGGTTCGCGCCGAACGAGCCGCTCGTGAGGCCGTTGCTCAGGCCGAAGTCGGCGCTGAACTTTTCGTTGTCGAAGCCCGACGCCGCTTCCTGGTAAGGCGTCATCACCGCGCTGCAGCCCTGATCGGTGGCGATGAACTGGTAGTAGACGAGACCGACCACGCCGGTGTTCTCCGGCAGGTGATCGAAGTAGAGGCGGTTCTGGAAGGGGATGAGCAGCTCGCCGCCGCTCTTCAACTTCACGATGATCACGCCGTAGACGTTGACCATCTTGAAGCAGTCGGAATCGAACGAGCCGGCGTCGCCGACCGGCTGCAGCCAGGCGTTCTGGTCGGGCACGAGATCGCCGTCGTTGTCGAAGCCCTGCCCGACGTTCCCGAGGTCGTACCAGATGCCTTGCGTGGTGATGACGCGCTGGCCGGGATAGACCGGATTGCTCGGCGTGAGCGGCTGGCCGTCCGGGCCGAGAGTGCCCCAGCCGATGACCGATTGAATGGCGGCGAGGTATGCGTTCGGAACTTTCGAAGTCGTGTTCGGCCAGATCTTGTTCGCGGAAGCGGAGATCTCGTTGCGGAGCGTGAAGGAGCGGCGCACGTTGACGGTCGGCGCGGCGATGCCCGTAGTGGTCGTCGCCCAGACGTCGTAGTTCAGCGAGACGTCGTCGTCCGGTTTCACGTCGCCGGCGATGCTGGCGGTGCACGGCGGCTGTTGCGAAGCGCCGTTCACATTCACGCAGCGGGGATAGGAGAAGAGCCAGTACTGCACGCGGCACTGCCCGGCCGCGAGAGTGCCGATGTAACGCGTGCCGTCGGTGGTGCCGGCGTTGCCGGATTCGAGCGTGAGCGAGTAGTTGCCGGTGTTCGTGACCTGCGGGTGCGCGAGATCGCCGGTGGAGTTGTACAGCGGGTACGTGCCCGGCGTGGAGGTGACACCGCCGCTGTTGTAGTTGCCGCTGTAGGCGATGACGTTGGCCAGTGGTGCGTCGCCGGTGTTGCAGATCGACGCGCCGATGTACGCCGAGGAGGGTGCGTACGTGGGCGGCGACGTGACGTTCGAATCGACGATGAGGTTGTAGCCGTTGATGACGTTGACCGTCAGGATGCCCGCCGCCTGCGCGGCACCGGCCGAGAAGAGGCCGAGGAATGCGGCCGCAACGATGCGGAACGCGTGGGCATGAATGGACGAAGACCGTCGCCAGGGCGAACGCCGAGACTCGTTTTGCACGAAAGCTCCTTGACTATTGGACCGGAACCGAACCACTACCGCGCCGCCGGACGGCCGGCGCACTCTCTCATTGTGATGCTTGGACGTGGTGTTGTCGTCAGCGTAACGTCAAGGGGCCGGGAAATTATGTCATGTAAGGAGTTTGCCGACTTCCTGGGGCGTCAGTTCCCTCGTGGCGCCGATGGCCAGATCGCCGATGCGCACCTCGCCGATGGCGATACGGACGAGCTTGAGCACCTTGGCCTCCAGCGCCTCCACCATCCGCCGCACCTGCCGGTTCCGCCCCTCGGTGATCGTGATCTCGAACGAAGTCCGTCCCCCGGAATCGCGGAGGCGGTTCACGATGGCGGGGCGCGTCGGCCCGTCTTTCAGCTCGAGTCCGTTGCGTAAGCGATCGAGATCGTCGTCGGTGAGATTGCGCGACGCTTTCACGAGATAGGTCTTCGGGATGTGGTACTCGGGATTGGTCAGGCGCTCGGCGAAGGCGGTGTCGTTCGTCAGGATGAGCAGGCCGCTCGTGTCGAGATCGAGGCGCCCGACAGGGAAGAGGTAGCGGTCGCGGTCGGGCAACAGGTCGTAGATCGTCTTGCGTCCCTGCGGATCGCGATAGGTGGTGAGATACCCCTTCGGCTTGTAGAGCAGCAGGTACGTTTTCTCCGATTCCCGCAGCGGCTTGCCGTCGAAGGCGATGGCGTCGCGTTCGAGATCGACCCACTGATCGGGATTGGTGATGACGCGCCCGTTCACCTTGACGCGCCCGCCCGCGATCCACTGCCGCGCTTCGGTGCGCGAGCCGATGCCCGCCTTCGAGAGGACGCGCTCCAGCGTCTTCAGCGGACGATTGCCGGGCGGCGGCGCCTTAACCATGCCGGCCCTCCACTAGACCTCGGGCACGACAGCCGGCGCGTCGGGATGGGTGATGGTGAGCTGGATGTGCGGCTTGCCGTCGATGGTGATGCGCTCGACCTGACCGCGCGCGTTCACCCACACCTGGTGCGTGTTGCCGGTGTTCGCGTCGGTGAAGCGAAAGTGGCCGTCTTCGAAGAGCGGCGCGCCTTCTTTCTTCTGCGGATCGAAAGCGATGGTGACGCGCTGCCACAGCCGGTCGCCGCCGTCCGGCGTGGCCGTGCGCGCGCGCGTGCCGCGCTCCTCGCGAAACCAAACCACGCCTTCCGGTTTGGCGGCGGCGATCCAAGTGCCTTCTTTCATCGTGACGCGAATGCGTTCTGCGCCGATGGCCGTGCGAAAAAGATCGCCCTCGCCATGAATGTCGTCGACGTCGATCACGAAGTGAAACCCGCGCGTGGTGCGGAGCCAGTCGATGGATTTTTGGTAGGAGGGTGCGGCGGGTGTGGCTTGCGGCGCGTTTGTGCTTGTTACCGTCGTCGGAGCGCTCGCGGTGCCGGTCGCGACCGGCACCGGCGCCTGCGTCGCCGTCGCCGGCGCATGCGTCTCGCGCGAGCAGGCGAGGGTGAGGAGAACAACAGCAAGTGCGAGACGGCGCATCACGCGGCGGATTTTATCCGGTGCGAGCGCGAAGCGCGCTGCAGCTGACGCCGCGCCGGGCGGCGGTCGCGAGAGTGGAGCGTCATCGCGTCGGCGCGGCGCAGCTGAGCGCGTGAGCGCGTGACGAATCCGGCAGCTCGCCTCATGCACACGCCACACTTTCGCTATTGCGGTGTCAATTTGATCGCGAGCTTTCGCGGATGACCGGAGGGGGACTGTATGGCGAAGACGTATTGTGTGTGTGCCTTCGTCGCGTTTGTCCTGATCGGATGTGGTGGCGGTGACGAGACAGCGCCCGTCCGCACGTCGCTCGAGGACAAAGCAGCGGAAGGCCGCGCCAAGATGCATCAGCAATCCGTTGCAAAGCATATTGCTGACATCCGCTCGTCATCGAAATCCGCTACGGCGAAGGTCGCAGCCGCCTGCGAAAAGGTTTCGCTCGACGAGCTCCCCACCGAACTAAGAATCCGCTGTGCTTCCGCACATCTCGCGGTTGCACGGTCGGAATACAGGAAGGGCTTCGCCGACGAGGGCAATGCGGCCGTTCGCCGGGCAGAAGCCGAAGGCGCGTCGAAGAGAGATGTCGCAGCGCTCGCCGAACTTAAGCAAGCTGCTGAAGCGAGAACGGCCAAACGCGAGAAAGAGATACAGAAGGCGGCCGGTGCCGTGATGCGAGCCGCACTGGCGAACGAACTGCGTCAGCATTACCTCGATAACGATCTCGACATCAAAGTGTCAGTCTCGGGCAAGGAGAATCAACACATTGAGTTGAGGTTCGCTCTTTTCAACGATGTCTGGGCGAACAAACTTCGAAAAGGCGACCTGCTATCAAACCTAACGGAAGCGGGCTTCACTCGCCTGGATCTCAACGATGGCTACGACTACCACGTTTACTGGAACCTGCAAAAGTAGCAGCCCGACTGCACCTACGGACGACGTCCCATCGTCATCAGCCACCTGGTGCGTTCGCATATCATCCAGTCGTCGCATCGGCTGAGCGACCGGCTCGGTATGGTCCGTTTCACAGACGAGGTGAGACGGGGCCGGAGGAGGTCGGGAAAGTGTTGGCCTCGGGCCAGCTTTGGGGCCGCCCGCGGCGAAACTTCTACGCCGGGCTGATCCCGGCGGTGAAGGCTTGGGACGGACGGTTACCCGAAACGGCCGTAGGAATCGAGTTCTACACCGAGGTACCTCCTGATCCCTGGTCTGTCCCCCGGTTGGCCGGAGTGGACGGAGGGGCAGCCCGGCGTGACCGTGCTCGAACCGGGAGAGTTGGTCGCCATTGAGGTTGTTGTTACCATGACGCGGAGCAACTGACGATGCGACTGGCCGAACCGCACGAGCTCACAACGCACGCGTACCCTGTACTTACCGCGGCGATCTCCGACTCAGAACTCCGCAAATGGTTCCCCGTGACTTTCCAGCGGATCACCGACCCTGAAGAAGCGGCTGAGCCGTCGAAGGCCGCGGTCGTAAGGCTCGACGCTGGTGAATACTTTGTTGCGTACTACGGCGAACTGTCGAACCAGCTCATATTGCGCATACCGACTTCAAGTGATCCTTCTCGATTCCTGAACGCGCTGTTGTCGGAGGTTCCGCTGCCTCGCGCTCGCGTCGTGTGGCGTCGGCACGACGCAGAGTTCCCGCGTCGCATTGCCGCGAGAACAGTCACGGCGCCTGCGCGCACGAGGAACTCCGCCCGCGTCGCCAAGACGTCGAAGCGTAAGTAGATTTATGCCGATGCGCACCTCCCTCCTCGCGCTGCTCGTCCTACTCGCCCCCGCCGCCCTCGCTGCGCCGACGCGCGTGCAGAGCACCATCGCGCGGGCGGCGGAGGCGCAGGTGGGGGTGACTCTGTATTACGACTTTACGTACGTGCAGCTGCGCTATCCCGGTGGCGACGTGCCGCGCGATCGTGGGGTTTGCACCGACGTCGTGGTCCGCGCGTTTCGGGCGGCGGGCGTCGATCTGCAGTACGAAGTGCATCGCGACATGACCGCCGCGTTTGCGCAATATCCGAAAGCGTGGGGGTTGCGGGCGCCGGATCCGAACATCGATCATCGACGCGTGCCGAATCTCATCACGTTCTTCAAACGCCGCGGCAAAGCGGTGAGGGACGACGACTTTCAGCCCGGCGACGTCGTGGCGTGGCGGCTGCCGCAGGGGCGGTATCACGTCGGCGTGATCAGCCGCGGCGTCACGGCATCCGGCACGCCGCTCGTCGTGCACAACATCGGCTACGGCGCGCGCAAAGAAGACGTGCTGCACGCGTTCGACATCATTGGGCACTACCGCTGGTGACGGCGCGATCGACGCGGCACGCGAAGCAGCCGTAGGTCGGGAAGCGCAGGTGCAGGAACGCGACGTCGGGTGACGCGAAAAACGCGCGCATCGTTGCATCCGCACTGTCGGGCGCGAGGTCGTCGCGGTTTTCGGTGCGGACGCGGTGCAGGAACTGGTTGGGGAGCGGCGCGATCGACAACATCTTCACTACCTCCGCCGCAAAGAACACAGCCTCGGCCGCCGCCGTTCGTGGCATTCCACTTCTGCATCTGTAACGTTCGCGCGCTTCGGCGCACTATAGAGACAGAGGGGCCGACTTATGGATGCAACCGCGAAGTTCGTTGCGATCGTCGCTGTAGCTGCGTTTGCGACCGAGCGCATTCTCGCCGCCATCAGCTACGTCTGGAACGCCATCCGCCTCTCCCGCGCCCGCTCCGGCCTCGGCATCCGTCTCCGTGCGCGCGAGCGCCGCAAGCTGCTGCTCTCCGTCATCGGCGCGATCATCGCGTACGTCGTGGTCGACCGCGCCAACCTCCGCCTGCTGCGCGTGCTGCAGGTCGAGCACATCAATCCGATCGTCGACCTCGCGCTGACCTGGCTGGTCGTCTTCGCCGGCGCGGATCGCATTCACTCGATGCTCGGCTCGGGCGGTGGAAGCAGCAGCGCGAGCGAAGAGGTGCCGTCGATCCGCGTGCGCGTCGACGACGGCGAAGTGCGTGATCTGCATCGTGTGAGCTGACGTCTCCACACACCAATGCCCATCCTCGACGTCTACCTCGGTGACAACGAACGGCGGCGCAAACGCCGTCGCGGCAAGTGGGTGATCCCGCTCGTCATCGGCATCGGTTCGGCCATCGTGCTGACGCGCACGACGCCTGCGCCGCCGCGCACGACGGTACCGCCGCCGCGGCTCGCCGTCGCACAGCCGCAGCTACCGCCGCTGGTCATCCCAACGCAGACGCAGACATCGACGCAAACGTCGTCGCCGCCGCAACCCGCACCGTTGCCGGCGACTGCCGCCCACATCGTCGTCACACCACCGCGCCTCGATTTCGGCGACGGCGCGTTCGCGCGCGCCGTTCCCGCGCAACTGGCCACGATTCGCAACGACGGCGGCACACCGATCGATCGCGTGGATGTCGTCGCCGACGCGCCCTTCCTCGCCACGAGCGGGTGCGAAGGCGCGCTGCCGCCGGGCGCGCAATGCTCCATCGCCGTCGTCTTGCCGACGAAGCAGCCCGGAAAATTCAGCGGCGCGTTGAAAATCGCCGCAGGCAACGAAAGCGCACGCATCGCGTTACGCGGCGGCACACAACCACCACCGCGCGTCGTGGCCGCGCCTCCACCGCTCGTGCAAACTCCCGCGCCCGTCGTCACGGCCGCACCGCCTCCGCCCGTCGCGATCACGCCGAAGCTTCCGCCCGCGCGCACGCTCTGCTTCCAGCCCGCGTTCCTCCGCTTCGTCACCACCGGCAAGCAGACCATCACGCTCACCAATCCCGAGCCGACGCCGCTGCGCGTCGTGGCCGTGCTTCCGATCGGACGACAAGGGCAAACCGTCTCCGGCTACGAAATCGAATCGAAGAGATGTCTGCGCGTCCTCAAGCCGCGCCAGCAGTGCCGCTTTACGGTTCGCGCCAACGAGCTCGCGCTGCGCATGCAGGAGACGATGCAGCTCACCGTCTATTACGAAGATCCGCTCACCGGCGGCACGCGCGCCGCGCACTTTGATTCGAGCTGCGGGCAGTGACATTTGCGAAACGGCGAAATCGTTTTTCGCGCGCGGCCCTTACAATAACCACCATGCGTCCAATGGGCTGGTGGGTGGCGGTCGGAGTCCTTCTCGGATTTGTTGCGTTCGGCGTCGTGCAGATGCTGCCACTGAACGATGCAGTCGCTCGCGTCGCGACGTTCGCGCCGCCGCATCGACCCGCGAAGCTCGCGATGTACGTTCCCGATCCGCCGCCGGCCGAGCCTTCCCGCGCCGTCCCCACGCTCGTCAAAGAAAGCGAAGTGCGCATCGAGCATCGCGTGAAAGCGCTCGCGCGCGAGATGGCCGAGATGTGGACGCGCAATCCCGAAGAGCTGGTCGTCGTGATCGACGACGCCGCCCGTTCCGTCCCCAGCGCGCCGTCCGTCACGCTGCTCCTCGCCATTGCACACGCCGAGACGAACGGCAAGATCCTCGATGTCTCCGAAGCCGGCGCCGTCGGTCTCGCGCAAGCGACGCCGATCGCCTGCCGTCAGGAAGGCTACGACGGCAAGCTGTTCGTGAATCGTGATTACCTGATTGGCTCCCGCGCCTACATCATGAAGAAGCCCCTCGGCGACGCCGACACGATCGCCACGCTGGTCGTCGATCGCGACGATGCGAAGACGCGAAAGCGCGCGCGGCACCTCTTGGAGTCGGCGATGGAATTGCGCCGCGAAGGCATCGACGAATTGACGCTGCTCGATCCGTACGCGTCGCAGAAATACTTCGACGGCATCAAGCAAATGGACGCGCACAATCGCGCCACACTGAAGAAGCTCGGCAAGCTGCTCGACCACGGCTCGCGCGCCGAACTCCGCACGTTCCGCAATGACGTCCGCACCGAATACCGCGCACTGAAACAGACGCAGCTCACATCATGGGCGCGCTACCAGACCACGCTGATCGCCAAACGCGACGCGATGCTGCGCGAGCACTTCGGCAATGACACGAAGGTGAAACGCGAGCTCGCCTACGAAGCCAGCGAATACCTCGGCGAACATCTCGACGAACGCTTCTCCGCCAAAAAGATGGCCGCGTTCCTGGTGCGCCACCTCGATCGCAAGAAGGACGAAGCCCGCAAGCTCGCCTCGTCGAACGCCTCGGACGCGAAGGTCGAAGAGATGACCGCCGCGCTCTACAACGGCGGCTCCCACAACGTGAAGCGCATGCTCGCAGGCCTCATCCGCACGCTGCCCGAAACCGAGAAGTACATGAAGAAGGTTCCGGCCACACGCCGCCGCCTCGACAGCGTGATCGCCGGCGCGGCGATCGGCGAGAGCGGGATGCGGACGTTGCGCTGAGTGGGGACGACGGGGGGCCTCCGGCGGCCGGGGCCATGGGCCCCGGACCCCATTGGTTGGCCCAGCCTCCGCGCGCGCAGTCGTCGCAACTTGCACAGACGTGTCGGCGGAGGCTAGGCCAACCAACGGGTCCGGGCCCGTGGCCCGGCCGCCGGAGG
>DASSMK010000038.1:0-5345 GCA_035688915.1 Thermoanaerobaculia bacterium | reverse complement strand
AGGCGCCCGCCGCTCCAACGTGCATCGCGAGAGGTTTTAGAACGGCCAGAACGCTTTCCACCACGACTGCTTCTCGACGTCGCCGCCGGCCACCGCCGGGATCTGCGCGAGCGTCTTACCGCCCTGCTGCACGACGATCGTGCCGACGCGCTGGCCGCGCTTCACCGGCGCCGTGACGGCGCTGCCGTTGAACGCGACCTTCACGTCTTTCTCTTCACCGCGCTTCACGAGTGCTTTCGCATCCGCCGACGCCACCGCGGGCACCTGCTTCGCGCGGCCGTTCGTGACGTTCGCCTGACCGATCACCGCGCCCTGCTTCAGCGGCGTGACCATGCGGTAGTTGATGAACGCCTGATTCATCAGCTTTGCGGCATTCGCAAACGAGCCGTTCGGACCGCCGCCGGTCTTCGCGCCCATCACCACGCACACCACTTCCATGCCGTTGCGCTTCGCCGAGGCGGTGACGCAGTAGCCGGCCGGGCCGGAGTAGCCGGTCTTGATGCCGGTCGCGTCTTCCATGTAGTTCTGCTTGCGCGGATTGATGAGGTGATTGGGGTTGTAGATCTTGGCGAGCGTGCCGTTCTGGAACGGCATCTCCGGGATCACGGCCAGCTGGCGCAGGAAGGGATGCTTCACCACTTCCAGGCCGAGGATGGCGAGATCGTGGGGGCACATGGTGTCGACGCGCGACGGGTCTTCCTTGTTCGGCAGGCCGTGCGGATCGTAGAAATGCGTGTGCGTGAGCCCGAGCTCCTGCGCGCGCTGATTCATCATGTCCGCGAACGATTCGGGCGAGCCGCCGATTTTCTCCGCGAGCGCTTCCGCCGCGTCGTTCGCCGACTGCACCATCGTCGCGATCATCAAATTCTTCACGGGCCACACCGAGCCCGCGCGCAGGTAGACCTGCGAGCCGCCCATCTTGCTGGCGCGCGGCGAGACCGTCACCGGCGTCTCATATTTCAACCGTCCCGCCTCGATCTCCTCGGCCGTGATGAGCAGCGTCATCATCTTGGCCATCGAAGCCGTCGGCAGCGGCTTGTGCTCGTTCTCGGCGAACAGCACCTGTTTCGTCGAAGTCTCGATCACGTACGCGGCGGTGTAGCCCTTGCCGGTCATGTCGACGGCGGCGCCCTGCGCGGCACCGGGACCTTCTTCGTTCTGCGCAAAGAGCGGCGTCGCGATCGTGGCGACGACGAGTAAAGCAACCTTCCAAAGCTTCATCGAAGCACTCCCATCATGGTTCTCGGCGCGTCGAAAGTGCACGCGCCGTACCACTACGGATGAGGCTATTTTGCGATGCGCTTCTTCGCGGCGCGCGAGGTGCGCGGGATGGAGCTGATGACGGTCCAGTCGTGCTTGTGCACGGTGACCGGCTCCTTCGCTTTCGGCCAGAGATCGATGGGGATGTAGTAGTAACCGTCACCGAGAACGCGCGACTTGATGGCCAGATCGCGCATGCTCTTGCAGAGCCCCTTCTTGCCGCGAATGGCGCTCCTCTCGACGATTACCCCGGTCGACTCTCCAACCCCCTGAAACACGCTGATCTCCGCACAGAGAGAGTTCACCAACGTCATTGCTGCCACTCCATTTCAGCAGAGCCTGTCGTACGGACAGAGCGGTACACGTGGCGAGCGGAAGCAAGAAGTGGTCCGGGGCGGCGCGGAGCGCCGCCTCCCCCCGACCGAGGCTCATGGGCTCATAGGCTCATGGGCTCATAGCAGCGAACGCGTCGCCAGAGCTGCGCCTTGCGAAGATGCCGTGTGTTTTTAACGACGGTCGGCAAGTGCGCAGATGCGGCTCTCGCCGCGCCAGCGCTGCTATGAGCCCATGAGCCTATGAGCCCATGAGCCTGGGTTGGGCCGGGGGCCGCCTATCCCCGCAACTCAACATTCCAGTACGCCTCATCCAGAAAGTTCTTCCAGATCTCCGGGTACGTCCGTCCCTGCAGGCGGTGCAGCGGATGCCATTTGGGGCGGACGGGCTGGCGGATGAGGCGGATGTCGGATTCGCCGAGGAGCTTGTTGCCTTTGCGGACGTTGCAGGGGAGGCAGGCGCAGACGACGTTTTCCCATGTCGACTTGCCGCCGCGCGAGATGGGGATCACGTGATCGAGCGAGAGCTCGGATGAGGGAAACTTCTTGCCGCAGTACTGGCAGCGGTTGTTGTCGCGCAGATAGATGTTGCCGCGCGAAAACTTCACTTCCTGGCGCGGCAGGCGATCGAACGCGAGCAGCTGCACGACGTGCGGAATGAGGATGTTGCGGCTGGGCGTCTGGACGTAATGATCTTCCGGCTGCACCGGGATATCCGCCCAGATTTCGAAGTCGTAGGTTCGGTATTCGGAGTCCACCGCGCGAACCTGACCCTTGTACAGCAGTGTCAGCGCGCGGCGCACCGACGTGATCTGGACCGCCTGGAAGACGCGGTTGAGAACCAGAACGTGACCGTCGAGCATACCTACTCACCCTCCAACACGACGCACTGCTTTGCTGTTTCCGTGTGCGAACGGTCTGAGGCCGGTGGCAGCATCATACACGACTGATCCAGCCTTCCCACGGACGGCCAATATTGCAAAATGACCGGCATCTGCGAGATAGTGAGAGGCAAGACGAACTCGAACCGGCTCTATGGAGCGGTGGCCCGGTGCAGTCGCACTCGCATCCGGGGCATCCGCGACGCAAGGTGAGAACGTCTCGAACGCGCGCGTTCGGACGTTTACGGGTGTGCTTTCGGGAGGCTTTATGCGCGTATTGACACGGGTGGCCCTGGTCGTCGTTCTGGTCGTTTTATCGGTTCCCACGCTCGTGGCGGACCACCTCACTTCAGACTGTCCGCTCACGCTGGTCGGCTCGACGGCGCCTGCGACCGACTTCGCGCTCTCGCCGCACGGCGTGTTCCGCAACGGCTCGCTCGTGCACGTGCTGCGCGGCCAGGTGCTCACGACCTACACGGTCAATGACATCGGCGAGCTGCAGGTCGCGCGCGAGGATTTCATCGGCTCGATGGCCGCGCGCGAAGATGACGGCGCCGTGCTGTTCCGCAACGGCACGCTCTACGTCAGCAGCGAAGCGGGCCTCGAGATCTACGATCTCTCCAACGTCCGCGTCGGCGGCAGCGCGCCGCGTCTCGTGTCGCGCAACGCCGGCTTCCACTACCGCCGCATGGCCATGGACGGCAACATCATCGCCGGCCTCTATCCGGCCACCGACATGCCGTGCGAAGCGAACGGCACGACGCGCTGCTTCAATACGATCGAGCTGATCGACGTGTCGAACCCGCGCACGCCGATGCGCGTCGGCTCCGTCACCTCGCTCAACTCCTCGCTCATCCTCGGCTTCAACGACGTCGCCTTCAACTACGGCTTCCTCGTCGGCCTCGGACGCAACGCGGCGATCGTCTACAACGTCAGCAACCCCGGCATCCCGTCGACCGTGAACATCCTCGGCTACGGTGGCAAGTTCCTGGTCTCCAACGGCGCAAACCTGCTCGGCATCGGCAACGATCTCTCGATCGTCACGTTCGGCGTGCAGACGAACGGCGTCGCTAGCCCGATCTCGACGTACAACGCGCCGCTCTATCTCACCATCGAGCGCTCGAACGAGATCCGCTTCCACAACCAGGCGTGGTTCGACGATTCGAACGGTCGCCTGATCACGCTCGTCGAGGAAGTCGATCCGCAGACCGGCGACGCGGCGCGCACGATCGCATTCGACGTCTTCGACTTCACCGTGCCGTACTACGAAGGCTCGGCCGAGCGCATTTACGAAGATCTCTCGTTCACGAGCACCGACGAAGTGAAGTACAACCCGGTCGCGGTGGGACCGTACATCTACACCGTCGGTGAGATGAGCGGCCTGCAGACCTGGGGCGCGTGCGGCCAGCTCACCGGCCGCGTGGAGCTCGACACGCCGCTGCAGCTCTCGTGCGGCGGCGCCGAAATCCACGGCTGGGTGACCGGCAACCAGAAGATCGCCAACGTCGAAGTCTTCCTCGACAGCAGCGCCCTCGGCGCCGCCACGATCTCCGGCGCGACGCGTCCGGACATCATGTCGAAGACGCCCGCGCAGACGTGGCGCATCAACGTGAACCTCGACGCCACGACGCGCGGCGAGCACGTGCTGCGCGCCGTCGGCACCGACGCTCTCGGCAACCGCCGCCAGTTCGCGAGCCAGCGCATCTTCTTCCCGGGCCCGGGACAGAACTGCGTGAACCGCAGACGCGCCGTCACCGCGCGATAAATCGCACAACGATTCGTACGGGAGCGCCGGCATTCGTGCCGGCGCTTTTTTTTTGCTACGCCATCTCTTCCGCGATCTTCTGCGCCGCCGCGCGCCGGTCTTTCGCTCCCGTGATCGGCCGCCCCACGACGAGGTAATCGGCTCCGGCGCGAATGGCATCGCGCGGCGTCATGGTTCGCTTTTGGTCGCCGGCATCGCTGCCGGACGGCCGAATGCCGGGCGTGAGGATCACAAAGTCCGCGCCGCATGCATCGCGGATCGCTTCGATCTCGAGCGGCGACGCGACCACGCCGCGCAAGCCCGATTCGCGCGCGAGCTTGGCCAGCCGCACTGCGTTATCGAGCGGCGTGCCGTGGTAGCCGATGCGCTGCAGCTCTTCGTCATCGAGACTGGTCAGCACGGTGACGCCCAGGACGAGGAGCGATTCGTGCGCGCAGGCGCGGAGCATCGCGGCGCCGCCGGCGGTGTGCACGGTGGCCATGAAGGCGCCGAGGCTCGCCGCTTCGGCGATGGCGTGTTGCGCGGTGTTCGGGATGTCGTGAATCTTCAGATCGAGGAACACGCGCTCGCCGCGCGCCACCACTTCGCGCACGATCGACGGCCCGTTGGCGATGAACGCCTGCAGGCCGAGCTTGAACACGCCGACCGTGCCGGCGAGCTCGTCGACGAGTCGCAGGATCTCGTCGCGCGAGGAGAGATCGACCGCGACGACGAGACGTGAATAATGGCTGCCGATGGATAAATTCACGGTAGCGAGCATACTCGACGAGATCTCGCGGTACATGGAACTGGCCGACGCGAACAAGTTCAAAGCGCGCGCGTTCGAGCGCGCCTCGCAGGCCATCGAAGCACTCGACGCAGACATCGTCGAACTGGTGAAAAGCGGCGAGCTTTACGACGTCTCCGGCATCGGCAAAGGCACCGGCGTCGTGATCGAAGAAGTGGTGCGCACCGGCGCGTCGAAGTATCTCGACGAGTTGCGCGCGCAGTACCCGCCGGGCATCTTCGAACTGTTGCGCGTACCGAAGCTCGGGCTGCGCAAGATCGGCATCCTCTACTCCGAGCTCGGCGTCGCATCGCTCGACGATCTGGAAGCGGCGGCGACCG
>DASSMK010000037.1:0-18122 GCA_035688915.1 Thermoanaerobaculia bacterium | reverse complement strand
GCCGATGTCGCGCAACACACGATCGCCGGCCAGATGACCGTACGTATCGTTGATCAGTTTGAAGCCGTCGAGGTCGAACAGCACGAGGCTGAGCGCCATGTGCGTCTGCAGCAACCGGTCGGCTTCGGCGATGAAGAAGCGGCGATTGAAAACGCCCGTCAGTTCGTCGCGGGTGGCGATGCCGTAGAGATCGCGCAGCGCGACTTGCAACTCGCGCTGCCGTGCGGCGATGCGGCGTCCGGCGATCAGTTTCGCAGCGATCTCCAGCTCCGACGATTGCTTGTTCAGGAAATCGTCAAAGCCCGCGCTGAGTGCGGCGATTTTCGTCTCCGTGTCTTCGCGGCCGGTGAGCATCACTGCGTAGACGCCGCGCAACGCTTCGTCGGCGCGGATGTGCGCGATCACTTCGGTTCCCATCATCCGCGGCATCTCCTGATCGACGACCACCACGTCGTATGCGCCGCAGGCGAGATGCTCGAGTCCGGCCTGGCCGTCCGGTTCTGCGTCGGCCACGAAGCCGAGACGGCGCGTGAGCGCGAGGACGTACGCGCGATAGTTGTCGTCATCGTCGATGACGAGCACATGCAGCGGTTCTTCCGCACCACCGCCAGGCGGAGGCGACTTTCTTCGGTCCGGAAAGGAGTCCATCTCAGTGACTGGCGTGTCAGCATGCGATGACTGCGCCAGTTGGCGGGCGGCGCGCAGCCAATATCGATCAACGCGCGCGCACATAGCTCGCTCCCGGCAAGGGCCGCAGCCAGCCGCCCAGCTCCAGAAGAAGAAGCGACTCCGCCAGCTCAGCAGGAGTGCGATGGAGGCGCGCCGCCGCCGCGTCGATGTGCGTCGCCTCGTCGCGCGTGAACACCGCCAGTACTTCGCGCAATGGCGGCTCCGGCTCGGCATCGGCGAGGCGAGCGGCGGGCCGATACTCTTCGCGCAGCTCCGACAACAAATCGTCGATCTCGTGAACGAGGCGCGCGCCGTATTGAATGAGGCGATGCGTTCCTTCGCTGCCGCGCGCGAAGATCGAGCCCGGCACCGCAAACACTTCGCGGTTTTGCTCCGCCGCGGTGCGCGCGGTGATCAGCGAGCCGCTGCGTGACGTCGCTTCGACGATGAGCGTGCCGAGGGAGAGGCCGGAGATGATGCGGTTGCGGATGGGGAAGTGCTCGCGTTTGGGCGGTGTGCCCGGCGGAAACTCCGTGACGATCACGCCTTCCGCTGCGATGCGCTGGAACAGCTTGCGATTCTTAGCGGGGTAGATCAGGTCGATGCCGGTGCCGAGCACCGCGATGGTGTGGCCGTTCGCGTCGAGAGTGGCTTCGTGTGCGGCGGCGTCGACGCCGAGGGCGAGGCCAGAGACGACGGCGAGAGATGCGCCGGCAAGCGCGGTGGCGAAATGGCGCGCTGCGTTGATGCCATACGGCGACGCGCGACGCGAGCCGACGATGGCGATCGATGGTTTGACGAGCAGCTTCAAATCGCCGAGGTAGTGCAGTGCGAGCGGCGGATCGGGAAGCTCGCGCAGCAGCGGCGGATAGTCGTCATCGACGAACGTCACCACTTCATTCGTTAGCGTTGCGCGCGGCGGACGGCGGATGCCTTCGGCTTGCTCGCGCGTGCAGGCCAGGAGCGCGGCGAGCAATTCCGGCGATGCGTGACGCGCTGCATCGAGAGGCTCGAACGTCTCGCGGAGCAGGCGGATGCGGTTCGGTGTGACCCAGGGGAGAAGTGACAGTGCGATCAGATATTCACGTGCGTCCATCTTTGCGTGTGGTGCAAAGAGACACGACGGGCGAACCGCGCGCGGATGTGTGGAGCGCGGCGAGTATAGCGAACGTTCACGGTTTCTTCATCGCCGGTGGGGCCGAGGGGCGGTAGATTCGAATGCGGCAGCCACGATTGGAAGAGCCGTTGCATTGCGGTCTCGACCGAAATCGTTTTTCATCTTTTTCTCAGCACGCGGAACGAAGTGAAGAGGATTGGCGCGCGAGCCGGTGCCGGCGAGCGCGGCAGTATAATCGTCGCTTCGCCGCAGGTCCCGGGTGGAAGGAGATGTCGTGATGAAGCGGGCGTTTCTCTCGTCCTCATGGATCCTTCTCATCATTCTTCTCGTGATGGGCTGCCGTTCCGGCGGTAGCGCCGCGGCAAACGATGCGCACGAACAGCGCGCATTCGGTGTTCGCATGGCGCGAATGAATCTCTGGCGTGAAGCGATGTTCCGCTTCACCCGCGCCGTGGAGATGAACCCGGAAGACGCGATGTCGCACAACAATCTGGCCGTTGCGTACGAAGCGAACGGCCAGTTCGACAAAGCGGAAGAAGAGTATCGGGCGGCGATGAAGCTCGATCGGTCGAACGAATACATTCAGAAGAATTACTCGCGGTTGCGCGAATTCACGCAGCGCAACAAGCGGCGCGACAAGAAGCCGGCGACAGCTGCAGCGGGTGCCGCCACCACGGCGACAACACCGGCAGCGACCAGCGGCACAGCGAGCGCGCCGCCGCCGGTGAATGCCGGCACCGCAAGTCCGGCCGCTCCCACCGGCGTCGCGCCGACTCCAGTCGCACCGACGGCCGCAGCTCCCGCGAACGTGCCGGCGCCCACGCCTGCGCCGCCCGCTACCGACACCGCGCCGCCAGCACCTGCCACGCCGCCTTCCGGAGGTGCGCGATGAAACGCGCCGTTGCTGCTGCTCTTGCGCTGCTCTTGCCCTCCGCCGCATTCGCCGGCGTGATGGAAGTGAAACTGAAGCTGCCGGTGAAGCCGAAGCTCGCCATCGTCGGCGACGAAAAGATCGCCATCGCGCCGTTCATCATCGCCAGCGAAGGCGAAAAGCGGAACGATCGCGCGGCGAAAGTCGATCTGCAGACCGAGTTCAATCGCTATCTGCGCAAGCAGATCGCGAAGTCGACCAAGCTGCGCGTCGTGGACATGCCGCAGACGCGGTTGCCGGGCACGGACATCAAGTCGCTCGAAGCGAACAAAGACTACTGGCGCGAGCTCGGCGCGAAGACCGGCGCGGACTTTATCGTCTCCGGCATCGTCGACTTCGACATCAACGACAAGTCGGGCTACAAGACCGAGGAGTATGTGTCGCCGGCGGATGGGCGGACGTTTTACCGGCAGGTGCTGGTGGAGACGACCGGCTTCGTCTTCGACATCGACATCGTCGTCTTCAATGCCGACACCGGCGAAAAAGTGGTGGAAGAGAACTTCCGCGACTTCAAGGAATTCGACCAGCGCCAGTATGACGAGATTCTCGGCCTCTTCGAGAACCTGCGCGCGCTCGAAACCCAGCTGGTGGGCATCTTCGTCTCGCAGGAGACGTCGGGCAGCCGCTACGTGTTCACGAATTGAGTTGTCGCGGTGCAGACAACGGAGGTCATGTGAAGCGAGTTCTCGCGGTCGTCTTCCTCGTACTGCTTTTTGCGCCCGCCGCGTATCCGTTCGGGCAGAACAAGATCGCGTACGACACGTTCAAATGGAGCGTTTACCACTCGACACATTTCGACGTTTACTTTTACGAAGAAGAGCGGCCGTCGCTGCAGAAGGTGGTCGATAGTGCGGAGAGCGCGTATCTCGATCTCTCGCAGAAATTCAATTACCAGATCTCGAAGAAGATCCCGCTGATCTTTTACGCGACGCACTCCGCGTTCGAGCAGACGAACGTCATGCTGAACTTCATTCCGGAGGGCGTGGGCGCGTTCGCGGAGCCGGCGCGCAACCGGATGGTGCTGCCCATCGATCTGTCGGACGACAAACTGCAGCAGCTCGTGCAGCACGAGCTGACGCACATCTTCGAATACGAGATTCTCTTCCAGGGCAAGTTCGGCAAGACCGTCACCGCCAATCCGCCGACGTGGTTCATGGAAGGCTTGGCGTCGTTCATGGCGGAGGATGAGGAATCGCGCGACCGCATGGTGTTGCGCGACGCGGTCGTGACCGATCGCATCCCGGCCATCACGCAAAATCCGCAGGGTTACTTTGCCTATCGCTTCGGCCACGCCGTCTTCCGCTACATGCGCGAAAAGTACGGCTGGGACGGTCTCCGCGATTTCATCTACGAATACCGCAACACCCTCGGCAGCAACGTCGATCGCGCCTTGAAGCGCGCGTTCGACGTGACGCCGGACGAGTTCAACACGCGCTTCCGCACCTGGCTGCGCAAGCAGTACCTGCCCGCGCTGGTGGCGAAAGGGGAGCCGCAGGAGTACGGCGACATCTTCCGCATCGGCGAGCAGGTGAGGAGCGATGAGATCTCGCCCGTGCCGTCGCCGTCGGGCGATCTGCTGGCGGCGTTCGCGACGTACAAAGAAGACGTCGACGTCGTCCTCTTCAACATCCCCGAGCGCAAGCTGCTCAAGAACCTGACCGCGGGCTATACGAGCCGCTACGAATATCCGATCGGGCAGTCGTTCACGGTCGGTCCGGTGATGGGACGCGACATCGCGTTCTCGCCGAACGGCGATCAGGTGGCGGTGTTCGCGAAGAAAGAGCGCGGCCGCAATCTGCTGCTGATCAATCCGATCACCGGCGCGCTGGAGCGCTCCATCTCGATGCCGGTCGAGCAGCAATTGAGCCCCGCGTATTCGCCGGACGGCAAGATCGTCGCGTTCTCCGCGATCGTCGGCAATCAGTCCGACATCTTCTTCTACGACCTGGCCACGGGCGCGCTGACGAACGTCACCAGCGATCGTTTCTTCGACGGCGCGCCGGTCTTTTCGCCGGACGGCAAGTGGCTCGTTTACTCGTCGGTCGGCGAGCAGTACGCGAAGCTCTACAAGCTCAATCTCGCCAATCCGAAAGAGCGCTTTCAGCTGACCAGCGGCGATTGGAACGACATCGACGCCTGGTTCACGCCGGACGGCAAGCGCCTCTTCTTCTCGTCGGACAAGCAGACCGGCCGCAATGTGAAAGCGGCGTCGGACATCCTGGAATCGGTGGAGAACGACGCGCGCCGCGAAGGCGACACGCCGCCGCCCGATCCGACGAACTTCGCCGCGTACAACATCTATTCGCTCGATCTGAACAGCGGCGATCTGCTGCAGTACACGGACGTCATCGGCGGCTGCTTCACCCCCGTGGTCTTCACGAGCGAGAACAACCGTGAGCGGATGGTTTTCTCGTCGTACTACAAGGGCGCGTGGTCGCTCTTCTCGACGCCCACCGACAAGCCGCTGCACGCGGCGGAGAAGACGACGCTGGCGTCTGCGCCGATCGACGCCGAAGCGCGCGCGACGTTCAAGCCGCAGTCGGAATTCTTCATCGATGAAGAGAAGGTCGAGAAGACGCACGGCTTCCGGCTCTTCATCGACGATGTGGACGTGAACGCGGGCGTGAGCTCGGATCAGCTCTTCGTCTCGCGGTCGACGGTTTACATGAGCGACATGCTCGGCAATCGCCGCTTCATCGCCTCGCTCGACTCGGTGTCGTCATTCTCGAATTTCGATTTCCTCTATCTCGACATGCAGCGGCGCATGAACTGGGGCGCGCGCGTCTTCGACAATCGCTCGTTCTATCTGACCGCGAATTTCGAGACGAATAAGATCGATCGCCGGCAGGCGTATCGCGAGACGGGTGCCATCGGTTTGGTGAGCTATCCGTTTACGCGCTACCACCGGCTCGACGCGGGCGCGGGCTACATCAACCGCGATCTCTACTACCCCGAGTTCGTCGACGTGGGCGGCGTGAAGCAGCTGTTCTTCAATCACCGCCGCGACGGCTATCCGGTGGTCAGCTCCACCTTCACCGGCGACTCGACGCAATTCAAGTTCTTCGGGCCGATCTCCGGCCGACGTTATGAAGTAAGCACGACGTATGCGCCGGACATTTCGGAGGGCGGCACGCTCAGCGCGGACTTCAGCGGCGACTTCCGGCAGTACTACCAGATCAGCTCGCGCACGCTGTTCGCCGCGCGTCTGTACACTGCGTTCTCGGAAGGCAACGCGCCGAACTTCTATTACTTCGGCGGTCTGAACACGCTGCGCGGGTACGACTTCCGCTCCATCATCGGCACGCGCGCGGGCTTCATGAATCTCGAGTTCCGCTTCCCGCTCGTCGACGTGCTGGCCACGCCGATCATGGTGTTGCAGCAGGTGCGCGGCGTGGTGTTCATGGACGTCGGCGCCGCGACCTTCAAGGATCAGCCGTTCCGCTTCACGCGCGACGGCCGGCTTGCCGACGCGAAGGCTTCGATCGGCTGGGGTCTCTCGTTCAACTTCATGGGACTCGAGCTGCATTGGGACTTTGCGGAGCACTTCAACGGCAAGGAGACCGAGGGGGGATTCAGAACGAGCTTCTGGATCGGCGAGACGTTCTGACGCCACGGCAGAAATGGTTTTTGGGGAGCGCGACGCTGTTCGTCGCGCTCTCGCGTTTTTATGCGCTCGCTCCGGCGATGTGGGACTGGGATGAGGCGCAGTTTGCGGCGGGCGTGCGGGAGTACGACAGCGGGTGGCAGTTTCATCATCCGCATCCGCCGGGGTTCCCGATCTTCATCGCGCTGGGGAAGCTGGTGCGTTTCGTGGTGCGCGATGATTTTCGCGCGCTGCAGTGTGTGACGCTCATTGCGGCGATGACGCTTTTGCCGCTGGCGTTCTTCGTGGCGCGCGCGCTGCGCTTCTCGTTCGCCACTTCGCTTTTGGGTGCGCTGCTGTTCGCGTTTCTGCCGAATGTCTGGTTCTTCGGCGGCACCGCGTTCAGCGATGTGCTGGGGCTGGCGCTGACGCTCGCGGCGATCGCGCTGCTGTTGTATGGACGCGAGGATGCGCGGAGCTTTCTGTGCGGCGCGTTGGTGCTCGGGTTAGCGGCGGGCGTGCGGCCGCAGGCGGTGCTCTTCGGTGCGGCGCCGTTTGCGGTGGCAGCGTGGGCACAGTGGCGCGAGTCGTGGCGGCGCGTGCTCGCCGCGTGCGCGATCGTCACCGCAGTGGTCGTGATCAGCTACGTCGGCGCGGCGTTAGCGACGTCGTCGATCGAAGCGTACGTCGCGGGCGTGCAGGGCCTGCGCAAGTGGAACCATGATGTTGATTCGTTCACCAGTGCCACGCGGGCGCCGATGACGCAGCTGCTCGCGCCGTTTTTCGTGCGGCCGTTTGGCGGCGGACGGATCGGTGCCGTCATTTCGATCCTCGCTCTGCTCGGTCTCGCGCGGGGAGTGTTGCGGCGCGAGCGCGGCGAAGTGTTGCTGCTGGCGCTGACGTTCGTGCCGTTCGGCGTGGTGTCGTTGCTGTCGCTCGATCCGAATTCCATTCACCGCTATTCGATCGCGTACGCCTTCCCGTATGCGCTGCTGGCCGCGCACGCGCTCGCGCCGTTCTGGAAGTGGCCGCGAGCCGGGCAGATTGCGGTGCTGCTGGCGATCACATTGCGCTGCGGGTGGTGGACGGCGGGCGCACTGGCAGATCTTCACCGGCACGTGCCGCCGACGGGCGCGGCGTCGCGCGAGCTGCAGCAGCACGCGCGGCACGTCTGGCTGAATCCGAACCTGCGGCCGTTTGGCGAATACTTTCTGGTCGGGCGATACACACTCGTCAGCGATAGCGCGACGCTGTGGCGCACGGCGAAAGCGGGCGATGCGTACGCGACGGAAGGAGCGCTGGACGGCGCGACAGTTTTCGCCATGCCGCGCGGACGTTTGTGGGACATCACGCGGCATCGCTACTTCGAAGTGTCGGTGTTGCCGGTCGGCAAGCTGTGGCAATTTGGGCGCGGCTGGTATGCGCCGGAGCCGGGCTGGCGGTGGATGGACGGTGAGAGCGAAACGATGTTGCCGGCGCTGGAAGGTCGCGGGCGTCTGCGCCTGACCATTGCCGCGCAGGAACGGATCACGCCGCAAGTCGAGGTGTGGCTGAACGGCGCGCTCATCGAACGCTTTCGCTGCAGCGGTGAACCGACGACGAAGGAGTGGATCGTGAACGCGCGCGGCGATGCGCCGAATCAGCTGATCATCCGGAGCAGCGAGACCGTCATGCTGCCGACCGATCCGCGCGCGTTGAGCGTGATGCTGCGCGATTACGACTGGGCGCCGCTCCGCGAGTAACGCGTCACGCGGCGCGCGGGCGGCTGCGGCGGTCGGCGATCGTTTCGCGCAGGAACTTCAGCAGCGCCTTCTCTTCCATCGAAAGGCCGGCCTTCACCACCGGCGAGCCTTTGCGCGTTTTGCGCAGCGTCTCGAACGGCTTGCCTTCCATGTACTCGTCGACCAGACGCGGGCAGATGTAGGAGCTGCGGCAGACTGCAGGCGTGTTGCCGAGTTGCTCGGCCGTGGCCACGATCGCTTTGCGCACTTTGCGCTTGCGCTCCGCTTTGCTCGCGCCTTGTCCCTGCATGGCCAAGGCGATCGAGCAGAGAAGCGTCCCGGCCCAGGTGCGGAAATCTTTGGCGGTGAACGCCTCGCCGATGATCGATTGGATGTAGTCGTTGACGTGGCGATCTTTGACGTCGACGACGCGGCCGTTCTGCTCGAACTTGAAGAGCTCTTCGCCGTCTCCGCCGCCGAGCTGCTTCAGTTTTTCCACGAGCCTGGCCACTTCGGCGTCGCTGATGGCGCGACTCTGCTGCTTGCGCCATTTGCCGACGTATTCGAAGCGGAGCGTTTTGCCGTCCACCTGCACGTGCGAGCCGCGGATCGTGGAGAGGCCGAACGTCGATTCCGATTCGGCGCTCTTGTCGTTGCCGATGCGGAAGAATCCTTGATCGATCAGACGCACCATCGCCGCCAGCACGTGCTCGCGCGCCAGGTCGTCGCTCTTCAGGTCCGCGCGCACTTTGCGCCGCAGCGCGGGCAGCGCTTCGCCGAATTCGACGACGCGCCGGAACTTTTCCTCTTCGCGCTGTTGGCGGAATCGCGAGTGGTAGAGGTACTGCGTGCGTCCCTTCTTGTCGACGCCGACGCACTGCAGCGGCGCGCTGTCGCCGCGGGCGATGCGCACGTTCTGCCACGCCGGGGGAATGCGCAGTTTGGCGATGCGGGCGAGCGTCTTCTCATCCGTCACTTCGGCGCCATCGGCCTGACGGTAGGTGAAGCCGTGCTCCTTCGTACCCTCGCGCCGGATGCCGTGCAGGTCGAGGTTCCACCGGCGCCGGACGCCTTTGATCGGCATGTTCGGAGGCGAATTTGCGAGAATGGTGCCCCTCTGATGGAGCCGCTGACCCCGCTGCAAAAACGCGTCGTTCTCGCCCTCACGATTCTCGTCGGCCTGACGCGTTTTCTGGCAGTGGCGCACTCGCTCTGGGATTGGGACGAAGCCCTCTTCGTCCTCGGCGTCCGCGACTACGACGTCACGCAACACCAGCCGCATCCGCCCGGCTATCCGCTCTTCATCCTGGCCGCGAAGTTCTTCCACCTCTTCGGCATCCCCGAGTACCGCTCGCTGCAGATCGTGGTGCTGCTCAGCGCGATGACGCTCTTCCCGGCGCTGGTGGCGCTGGCGCGCGAGTGCGGCTTCGACTTTTGGACGAGCCTCTGCGGCGCGACGATCTTCACGTTTCTGCCGAACGTGTGGGTGCACGGCGGCACCGCCTTCTCCGACGTGCCCGCGAGCGCGCTGGCGCTGCTGTCGTCCGCATTGCTTCTGCGCGGACGCCGCGACGCCCGCGCCTATCTCCTCGGCGCCATCGTGCTGGCCATCGGCGCCGGCGTGCGTCCGCAGAATCTGGTGATCGGGTTCGTCCCGGCGGTTCTAGCGACGATCGTGCGCGCGCGCGAGTCGCTGCGCGTAGTGATCGTTGCCATCGTGCTCGGCGCGGCCATCGTGATCGCGAGCTACGGCGGCGCGGTGCTGGCCTCGACCACGTTGAGCGAATACGCCGGTGCGATCGAACGGCAAAGCCAGTGGGTGCACGACGTCGACTCGTACCACAGCCCGATCCGGCCGCCGCTCATCGATCTGGCGAAGATGTTCTTCGTGAAGTTCGTGGCGCAGAAGCGGTTGACGATCGCCCTGGCGGCGCTGGCGTTGCTGTCGATCGTGATCTCGATCGCCACGCGCAACTGGCGCAAGCTGCTGCCGCTCGCGATCTTCGGTCCGTTCGCCATTCTGGCGTGGCTGAATCTCGATTTTTCCTGCATCGGCCGCTACTCGGTCGGCTACGTGGCTATGCACGCGCTGCTCGCCGCCGATGCGATGGGCGTCATCGCGGTCTACGCCGGCCGATATCGCGTGGTCGCGCAGACGATGATGCTGCTCGCGCTGATGGGGCCATTCGTGCGCTGGACGTGGCGCGGCCTGACCATTCAACGCACGACCGATTCGCCGCCCGCCGCCGCGATGCGTTGGATTCGCGAGCACGCTGCGCCGGATGCGCCGCTGTTCATTCATGGCGGTTACCGGCCGCACGCGGAAGCGCTGCTGCCCGGACGCGCGAAACAGTATTTCGAACGCGATGAGGACGTGGCCACGCTGCACGGCGGCTGGGTGGTGGATGCGCGCAGCTCCGGCGCGGCGGTGACGTTCCGGCGCGAGCGGCGTCCGCTCGCGGGCATCATGCGCGACCGCTGGTTCGAGGTGTCGGTGCTGCCGGTGTCGAACCTCGTGCGCTTCGGCGCCGGCTGGTATGACCGCGAAACTGACGGCGAGCGCGTGTGGCGCTGGATGATGCGCGAGGGTGTAGCGACGCTGCCGCCGGTGGAAGGGAACGGCCGCTTCGTGCTGCGCTTCGGTGTGCCGCTCGAATCGCTCCCGCACCCGCCCTCAATCGAAGTCTGGTTCAACGGCGCGCTGCTGGAGCGCTTCACGCCGACTGCACCGGACGTGGAGAAGTCGTGGCTGCTGCCGTCGCGGCGCGGCGCGCTGAACGATCTGCGCATCACGACGAGCGACGTCGCCAATCCGAAAAAACTTGGCACCTCCGACGACTCCCGCGACCTCGGCCTCCGCCTGACCTATCTCTCATGGACAGCGGCCACACGCTGACGCCGCGCGAGCGGATGCTCTGCGGCGCGCTGTCGCTGGTGGTCGCGGCGTCGCGTTTCTTCGCCATCGCGAAATCGCTTTGGGATTGGGACGAGGCGCTGTTCGCACTCGCGCTTCGCGATTACGACGTGGCGATGTATCACCCCCATCCGCCGGGCTTCCCGCTGTTCGTGGGCGTGGCGAAGCTGCTCACGCTGTGCGGCATCGACAGCTTTCACGCGCTGCAGGCGATCGTGGTGATCGCGTCGCTGTTCGTCTTTCCGGCCATGTTCTTTCTGGCGCGCGAGCTCGGCGCGAGTTTCTTCGTCGCGTGCGCATCGGCGCTGACGCTGGCGTTTCTGCCGAACGTCTGGTTCTTCGGCGGCACCGCATTCAGCGACGTGCCGTCGATGGTGCTGGCGCTCGCCGCGTGCGCATTGCTCCTGCGCGGCCGCACCTCACCACGCGCGCTGCTCCTCGGCGGACTCGTGGCGGGCATCGCTGTGGGCGTGCGTCCGCAGAATCTGCTGTTCGTGGCGGTGCCGTTCGTGCTCGCGTTTCTGCGCCGTCGCGGCGCGACGATGCTGGCCGCAGCGATCGCGACGATCATCATCGCGCTGAGCTACGGCGGCGCGATCATCGCCACCGGCGGCTGGCAACCGTACAGCGAAGCGCTCGCGCATCATTCCGATTACATACGCGCCGTCGATTCGTTTCTCAGCCCGATCCGTCCGCCGCTCTGGAAAGTCTTCGACGACTTCTTCTTCTGGCCGTTCCGCGCGCCCGTCATCAATGTCGCGTTGCTCGCCCTCGCGTTAATCGGGCTCGCGCGCATCAACCGCATCGCGCTGGCGATCTTCGTCCCGTTCGCGATCTTCGCCTGGCTGTCGCTCGACTTTCATTCGTCGAGCCGCTTCTCGATCGCGTACATGCCGCTCTACGCGCTCCTCGCGGCGCACGGCGCGGAGCTCTTCCGCCGCGCGCGTCACGCCATCGCCGCGGCGCTGCTCGCGTTGATGATCGTCTGGACGTGGCCGGCGCTGCGCGTCGTGCACACGAGCGATGCGCCGCCCGTGGCGGCGTGCACGTGGATCCGCACGCACGTCCCACGCGGCACAACCATCTTCGTCGGCGAAAGCCTGGGCGCGCACGCCGCGCTGCTGCTACCCGATTACGACGTGCAAAGCGTTCGCGAAAGCGACCGCCCGCGCGCGAACAGCTGGCTGCTGACGGAAGAGGGAAGCGGTTTCACGCGACCGCGCGCGCGACTGGCGCGCGCGATTACGAGACCGCGGTACTTCGAAGTGTCGGTCCGCCCGGCCCCCCGCCCGCCCCTCCACCCCCCAGGCTCATAGGCTCATAGGCTCATAGTAGCGCTCGCGGCGTGACTTGCAGGTTCGCGCACGTGACCACAGGCGTTGCGCGTGAATTCTCGCGTTGCATTAATCAACACGAAACAGGCGCAGCACGCGTCGCTCGCGCAACGCGTGCTGCTCTGAGCCTGTGAGCCTATGAGCCTATGAGCCTGGGCGGGGCGGGAAGGGCTTACGGCTTGAAGATGAATGACTGCGGCTTCCACGTGCGCACGTGCTTGCCGTCTTTCACCGGCGGCGTGAACTTCGCGCTGCGCAGCGCGCGCACGGCGGAATCTTCGAGGCCGAAGCGTTTGTCGCCGCGCAGGACGCGCACATCGAGCACGTCGCCGCGCTCGGAGATCAGCGCACTGAGGATGACCGTGCCTTCCGCGCGCTGCGCGGCGGCCATCGGCGGATAAGCGGGACGAATCGCGCGCACTGCCTGCGGCACCTGATCGAGAGCGCTCACGTCGACGAGATCGCCTTCGCGGATCACCGGTGTTTGCTGTGCGGGAGCGGCTTGCTGCTGCTGCACGAGCTGCGGCGCGGCGGCCTGCGTTTGCGTGGCCGGAACGGCGATGGGCAAAGTCTGCTGCGGCGCCGGCTGCTGCGCGGCGATTTCGGCGTCGCGCTCGCGGCGCTGTGCGTCGAGTTGCGCGGCGCTCACGCGCTCTTCCTGCGGCGCAGCGGCGGCCACTTGCACCGGCGCGGCGGTCTGCTGCTGCGGTGCGGGAACCGTCTTCGTGTTCGGCTGTTTGGAGTTGAACTCCGTCTGCAGCTTCATCATCTCCGCGTGCAGCCGCGCGGCCACGGCATCTTCGAAGGCCTGCTGCTGCGCGGCGGTGTCGACCGCGGCGGTCGTCGTAGCCGGAGCCGACGAAGACGCGACGATCGGTTCCGAGATCAGTTTGTTCTGCGGCGCTGCGACCGGAATCGTGCTCGCGGTGGCGACCTGCTTCGCCGCGGGCTGCGCGCTCGTCTTGCCGAGCATCATCCACGCGCCCACGCCGACGCCCGCCGCGATGAGACTCGCCGCGATGGCCAGCGGCACTTTGCTCTTCGCTTTCGGTTCGTCGCTCTGCGCGTGCGCGGCGAACGGCGCAGGCGCCGGCACATGCGGCGTTTCCGCGGCGCGCGGCGCGTGCAACGCTTCGACGTACGGCGCGACGTTGACCTTCGATTCCTTTTCGCGCTCCGCCGGTTCGCTCTCCATTTCTTTCTTCAGCAGGTTGCTGAGATAGAACGCGAGATTGAACGTCGTCGCGGAGTATTTGCCGCTGTTCGCGAGTGCGGAGATGGCCTGCTTCATGTCCGCGATCGTCGCGTAGCGCGAGGCCGGATCGAGCGTCAGTGACTTGTCGAGAATGGCGCGGATGTCGAGCGGAATGGCGGCGTTGCCGGCCATGGTCGTGGCGGCACGCACCGCCATCGAGAACGCGCTTGCGTTCATCGCGTCAGGCGGCTCCTGTCCCGTGACGAGGAGGAAGAAAAGCGCGCCCATCGAGTAAACCTCCGACGCGCGCGAAGGCGTGCCGGACGTTCTGTATTCAGGTGAGAAGTAGCGGCCCAGCTCTGCCGAGACTTTCGCGTCGGCGAGCGAAGTCACCACGCCGGCGCCGAACTGCTGGCCGGCCACGCGAATGTCGCCGTCGTCGCTGATCCAGACGAACTGCGGAATCAGCGCGCCGTGCACGAGGCGCTGGCCTGCACCGTCGCGCAGCTCGCCGGTCGTCGCGAGCGAAAGCGCTACGCGTTCGGCGATGACGATGGCCTGGTCGAGCGGCAGCGGATTCGGCGTGGCGTTCGCGCCGCCGCGTGCGCGGTCGACGATGTAACGCAGCGAGCGGCCGCCCGCGTATTCATGAGCGATGTAGGGAACGCCATCGATCGCGCCGGCGACTTGATCGCGCGCGAAGGACGATCCGGTCAGCTGCGGGACGATGGTCGCCGCGTGCTGTGCGCTCGCCGCGATGGCATCGCGCGAACCGCCGGTAAAACGGCGGACGGCGAGGACGGGGCCGAGGGCGTTGCCGCCGAGTCGTCCTGCGCGCCAGAGCTCTCCGAGTGAATCCGTTTCGAGCTTCTTGAAAAGGATGAACGGACCGAACTGATCGTACGGCTTATTGCGCGCGGCCATAGGAAACCCCCGGAGTTATTTGGCTGAAGTGGGACGCGCAAGGATACCACTAGTTTTGCGTTTGTTGACCAGCTCAGGCGAGCTGAACGCGAACGGATTCGCTGATCGCCACACCCTCTGCGTCGCAAGCATTTGCGATCAGCTGATACGCCTCTTTGCGGCGTCCGGCGCGGAGAAGATCGAGCAGGCCGGCGGCGATGATGCCGTCGAAGAAACGCTTGCGATCGAGGTCCGTCGCCAGCGACGGCGCGGCTTTCGCCGCGTCGCGAAGCGAGCCGAGAACGTCGTTCACTTCCGCGTATTCGGGACCGATGGTGCGCTGCAGATCTTCTTTCAACGTGCGCGCGAGTGCGGGCGACTTGCCGCCGGTGGAGATGGCGATCTGGATGGAGCCTTTCTCGATGATGGCGGGGACGATGAACTCGCACAGCGGCGTGACGTCGACAACGTTCACCGGAATGCGGCGGCTGCGGCAGTCGGCGGCGATCTGTTCGTTGATCGCTTGCACGTCGGTGGAGGCGATGACGATGTGCGCGTCGTCCAGATCGCTCTCGTCGTACGTTTTGCGTTTCAGCTGCAAGCAGCCTTCACCCGCCCACCCTTCGATCTCGTCGGTGAACTCCGGCGATACGATGGTCACGCGCGCGCCGTACTTCATCATCGTCTCCGCTTTGCGGGCGCAGACGTTCCCGCCGCCGATGATCAGAACGTTGCGGCCTTCGATGTCGAGGTAGATCGGATAGTACGGGTAGCGTTTCACGGGCTTAGTAGATCGGGAAGCGGTCGCACAGCTCTTTGACGCCGCCCTTCACTTCTTCGATGACGGCGCTGTCGCCTTTCGCGTCGAGCACGCGCGCGAGCAGACCGGCGAGCGTTTTCATCTCCGGCTCGCGCAGGCCGCGCGTCGTCACTGCGGGCGTGCCGATGCGGACGCCGGAGCCGACCATCGGCTTCTGCGTGTCGAACGGAATCGTGTTCTTGTTGACGGTGATGTTCGCCGCTTCGAGCATGTTCTGCGCGTCTTTTCCGGTCACGCCTTTGGAGAAGACGTCGGTCATGAAGAGGTGATTGTCGGTGCCGCCGGAGACGATGCGGAAGCCAGCGTCGCTCACCGCCTTCGCCAGCGCTTTGGCGTTGCGCACGACCTGCGTCTGGTACGCCTTGAACTCCGGCTGCAGCGCTTCGAGAAACGACACCGCTTTCGCCGCGATGATGTGCACGAGCGGTCCGCCCTGCACGCCCGGGAAGACAGAACGATCGAGCTCCTTCGCGTACTTTTCCTTGCAGAGCACAAGGCCGGAGCGCGGGCCGCGCAGCGTTTTATGCGTGGTGGTGGTGACGAAGTCGGCGTACGGAACGGGCGAGGGATGATTCCCGGTGACGACCAGCCCCGCGATGTGCGCGATGTCCGCCATCATCAGCGCGCCCACTTTGTCGGCGATCTCGCGGATGCGTTTGAAGTCGATGACGCGCGAGTACGCGGACGCGCCGCAGATGATGAGGCGCGGTTTGCTCTCCGTGGCGATGCGCTCCATCTCGTCGTAATCGATGAGCTCATCTTCCTTGCGCACGCCGTACGCGACCACTTTGAAATCGCGGCCGGAGTAGGAGAGCGGGTGTCCGTGCGTGAGATGGCCGCCGTGCGAGAGGTCCATACCCATGATCGTGTCGCCCGGCTTGAGCATGGCGAAGTAGACGGACATGTTGGCCTGCGAGCCGGAGTGCGGCTGCACGTTCGCGTGCTCTGCGCCGAACAGCTTCTTGGCGCGTTCGATGGCGATGTTCTCGACAATGTCGGTGGGGCCGCAACCGCCGTAGTAGCGTTTGCCCGGATAGCCTTCCGCGTACTTGTTCGTGAAGACGGAGCCCATGGCCGTGAGCACCGCCTGCGAGACGTGATTTTCCGAGGCGATCAGCTCGAGCGTGTCGTTCTGACGGCGCGTTTCGAGCTGGATGGCGTCGGCGATCTCGCGATCGACGTCGGCGAGCGAACGGTGAAGGAAATCGTGTCCGGTTGCGGCATTCGTCATGGCCGCGCGATCTTATCGAAAAACGCGATGGCCGCGCCTGCGAGATAGAGCGAGCCGGTGATGACGATGGCGCGCTCGTCGCCCCGCAGTGCAGCCGCGAACGCTTCGTTCGGATCGGCGATCGGCGTGGCGCCGTGAAAGTGCGAGGCGGGGACGGAGCGCGGCGGATACGGCTCCGTCGCGATGATGCGATCGAAGAGTGGGAAGAGGCGCGCCACGACGTCGCGCACATCCTTGTCGCTCATCATGCCGAAGACGAGCAGGCGCGGACGCGGCACGTTCGCGTCGAAGTACGGCGCGGTGCGATCGATGGCGTGACGATTGTGGCCGCCGTCGATCCAGATCTCTTTGCCGGCCACGTGCAGATGTTCGAGGCGGCCGCGCCAGATCGTCTTGGCCACGCCGCGCTGGATCGCCTCTTCATCGATGCCGAGCTCGCGGGCGGCACGCACGGCCAAGCCGGCGTTGCGTCGCTGAAAGTCGCCGGGCAGGGGCGTGTCGTGTTCGTCGGTAACGTGAATGACGCGATTCCCGAATTGCGCTGCGCGCCCGTGGATGACCGCGAGCACGGCCGGATCGTCGTTCGACGTCAGGACGAGCGTGCCGCGATGGATCACGCCTGCTTTTTCCGCGGCGATTTTGCGGAGGGTGCGGCCGAGGTATTCGGTGTGATCGAAGCCGACGGGGGTGATCAATGCGGCGATGGGCTTCACGACGTTCGTCGCGTCGAGCCGGCCGCCCATGCCCACTTCGAGCACGGCGATGTCGCATTGGGCGCGTGCGAAAGCGACGAACGCGATCAGCGTCAGCGCTTCAAAGTACGTCGGTGTGATGTTGATTCGTTCGGCGGCGGCGCGCAGCGCGTCGATGCATGCGTCGAGCTCTGCTTCCTCGATGAGCGCGCCGCCGATGCGCCAGCGTTCACGCAGTTCCACCAGATGCGGAGAGGTGTAGAAGCCGACGCGCTGACCCGTTTCCTGCAGAATCGACGCGAGAGTGGCGGACGTCGATCCTTTGCCGTTTGTGCCGGCCACGATGATCGACCTGTAGGCGAGGTGAGGCTTGCCGAGCGCGCGCAGTAACGCGCGCATGCGGCCGAGGCCGGGGCGGATGCCGGAGCCCTGCAGTTGGTCGAGCCAGACGAGCGGCTGCAACGCAGCCTCAGTGTCCGGTGAACATGCGCAGGAAGCGGGCGATGGCCGGCTTCATCTCCGCGCGCGGCGTGATCAGGTCGACCATGCCGTGCTCGACCAGGAACTCCGCGCGCTGGAAGCCTTCCGGCAGCTTCTCGCGGACGGTCTGCTCGATCACGCGCGGCCCGGCGAATCCGATCAGCGCCTTCGGTTCGGCGATGACGACGTCACCCACGAATGCGAAACCGGCGCTCACGCCGCCCATGGTCGGGTCGGTCAGCACGGAAATGTAGGGCAGGCCCTTCTTGGCCAGGCGCGTGAGCGCGGCGTTGGTCTTGGCCATCTGCATCAGCGACAGCAGGCCTTCCTGCATGCGCGCACCACCGGTGGCGGTGAAGCACAGGAAGGGCACCTTCTGCTCGATCGCCGTCTCGACACCGCGCACGAAGCGCTCGCCGACGACCGAACCCATGGAGCCGCCCATGAAGTCGAACTCGAAGCAGGCCGCGACCACGGGGATGGTGTGCAGGGCGCCGCCCATGACCACCAGCGCATCCGTCTCGCCGGTGTT
>DASSMK010000036.1:0-23375 GCA_035688915.1 Thermoanaerobaculia bacterium | reverse complement strand
CAGGACTGGCGCGTGATTCAGGACATCGCGCAAGCGTTGCAGCGCCCGCACGGCTTCACATTCGACAGCCCCCGCGCGATCTTCGACGAGCTGCGCGTCGCGTCGAAAGGCGGCGTCGCGGATTACTACGGCATCACATACGAAAAGATCGAAGCGCAGAACGGCGTGTTCTGGCCTTGCCCGACGGAGGATCATCCCGGGACGCCGCGCCTGTTCGAGCCGGGATCGTGGAATGCGGTCGCGCAAGGTGCCGGACCGTTTTACTTTCCGGATGGGAAGGCGCGGTTCAACGTGCCCGCGTATCGTCCGCCGGCGGAAGATGTGGATGATGAGTATCCGGTCATCCTCACCACCGGCCGCGTGGTGAGCCAGTTCCTTTCGGGCACGCAGACGCGGCGCATCGGACCGCTCGTCGATCAATATCCCGAGCCGCGCGTGGAACTGCATCCGAAGCTCGCTGCGAAATACAACGTGCAGGACGGCGAGTGGCTGACAGTGGAGTCGCGGCGCGGCACGGTGACGCTGCGCGCGCAAGTGGTCACAACGATCCGGCCGGATACGGTGTTCATCCCATACCACTGGCCCGGCCGCAAATCGGCCAATCAGTTGACGATCGCCGCGCAGGATCCGGTCTCGAAAATCCCCGAATTCAAAGTGTGCGCGGTGCGACTGCGCAAAGCGGATGTGGCGCGATGATCGGGAACATGGAGTTCTTTCTCGACCCGAATCGCTGCATTGGCTGCCAGTCGTGCGTGGCCGCATGCAGCGAGTGCGATACGCATCGCGGGCACTCGATGATTCATCTGCAGTACGTGGAGCGGCCGATCTCGGTGCAGACGGTGCCGGTTGTCTGCATGCACTGCGACTCGCCGACGTGCGCGGAAGTCTGCCCGGCCGACGCGATCAAGCGCACGGACGATGGCGTGGTGCAGACCGCGCGAAAGCCGCGTTGCATCGCGTGCAACAACTGCGTGCTGGCCTGTCCCTTCGGCGTGCCGAAGATGCAGACCGAATTCTCGCTGATGATGAAGTGCGACATGTGCTACGACCGCACGTCCATCGGCCTCAAGCCGATGTGCGCGAGCGTCTGTCCGTCCGGCGCGCTTTACTTCGGCACGCGCGAGGAGATCGAGCACCTCCGGCCGCGCTCTGCGCCGATCAACACGTTCCAATTCGGCGAGCAGACCATCACCACAAAGGTGCACATGATGGTGCCCCGCGATGAACGCGTGCAGCACGTCGACGTTCTCTCCGCCCTGGAAGAGGAGCCGGTCGGCCGCAGCGGGATGCTCGATTCCGTCTTCGACGACATGTGAGGAGACGACCGATGACCGTGCCAAATCCGACCAATCCATCCACCACGCCGGCGACGGCGCCGACGCGCACCACGCCGGACCAGCTCTCCGTTCCACCCGATGGCCGGCCGTACCACGAGCAGCCGCAGTGGCGGAACGACTTTCCGGTGGACTGGCCGCAGGACGAGTTTGTGGCGCGGCGCGACTTCACGAAGTTCCTCGTGCTGACGAGCTTTGCGTTTGCGGTGGGGCAGCTGTGGATCGTGGCCGAAAACTTCTGGCGCAAGCGCCGCGGCGAACCGCCCGTCAAGCGCCTCGTCCGCGCCGATGCCATCGCCGTCGGCGGCTCGCTCGTGTTCAACTATCCGGAGCCGCACGACACCTGCATCGTGGTGCGCACCGGACCGCAGCATTACGTCGCGTACAACCAAAAGTGCACGCATCTCAGTTGCGCGGTCATTCCCGACATGGCGCGCGGACGCTTCCACTGTCCCTGTCATAACGGCTCGTTCGAGCTGATGACCGGCGTGCCGCTCGCCGGTCCGCCGCGCCGGCCGCTGGAGCGCATCCTGCTGGAGATCCGCGACGGCGATCTGTACGCCACCGGCCGCGAGGTGCGCTCGTGAGACGCGCGTTTTCGCGCAAGCAGAAGACGACCATCGTCTTCGGCATCCTCTCCGTCGTCGTGATGATCGTCGTGCTGCAACTCTGGCTGCTCACGGCGACCATGAATGCGTTTCTGGCCGGGCAGCAGCAGGTAATCGTTCCCGCGGCCGTGGCGAGCATCGTTTGCTTCGCGCTGAATTTCGGCCTGCTCACATACATCTATCGCATGGAGCGCCGTTGACCGCTCCCGATCTTGCGAGCCGCATCCGCACGCTGCATCCGGCTTACTTTGCGCTGGTGATGGCGACGGGCATCGTCTCCATTGCCGCACAGTTGTTGCAGATTCCGATCGTGCCGCGCGTGCTGCTCGCGATCAACGTCGTAGCGTTCGTGGTGTTGTGGGGTCTCACCATCGCGCGCATCGTCCGCTTCCCGCGCGAAGTGATCGCCGATGTGTCGGACCATCAGCGCGGCGTCGGTTTCTTCACCGCCGTCGCCGCAACCAGCGTCCTCGGCTCGCAGCTGGTGATCGTCGCGCAGCATCAGCGCTTCGCATTTGCACTCTGGATCGTCACGCTCGTGCTGTGGCTTGTGCTCGTGTACGCGGTCTTCACCGCGCTGACGGTGAAGGAGACGAAGCCGACGCTCGACGCGGGCATCAGCGGCGGCTGGCTCGTCGCAGTGGTGGCCACGCAATCGGTGTCGACGCTCGCGTCGATCATCGCGCCGTCGTCTTCATCCGCCGAGGCGTTGCTGTTCGTGAGTTTGTCGTTCTGGCTTGCGGGCGGGATGCTGTACATCTGGCTGATCTCGCTGATCTTCTATCGCTACACATTTTTCCGTTTCGCGCCGTCCGATCTGATGCCGCCGTATTGGATCAACATGGGCGCCATGGCCATTTCCACGCTGGCCGGCACGCTCCTGCTCACGAACGCGGCCCCCTCTCCGCTGCTCCTCCCGCTGCGTCCGTTCCTCCTCGGCTTCACGATCTTCTTCTGGGCCACCGCCACCTGGTGGATTCCCATGCTCATCATCCTCGGCATCTGGCGCCACGGCTACAAACGCTTCCCGCTCACATACAACCCGCTCTATTGGGGCGCGGTGTTTCCGCTGGGTATGTACACCGTCTGCACGTTCCGCCTGGCCGGCGTCGCCGCGCTGCCGTTTCTGCACATCGTGCCGCGCGTGTTCGTCTACATCGCCCTGACCGCGTGGACCGTGACGTTCGTGGGCATGGTGCGCAGCATCCTCAGCCCACCGCGCGCCTAACGCGGCGCGGCGTATGACGTCCGTCATAGGAGCGCCTCCGCGCGATCCGCACAATGGTCGCACTACGGAGGAACCAGATGCCTACACTGAATGCATTCACCGAAAGCACCGTCGGACAACTCGCCGCCGAGATGCCCGCATCGATTCGCGTTTTCGAGGCGTGGAAGATCGACTACTGCTGCGGCGGAAGGACGCCGCTGTCTGACGCATGCGCGGCGGCAGGGAAGAGCGTCGACGATTTCGCGATCGAGCTCGAACGCGCTGCGATGTCGCCCGACGCTGCGCACGATTGGCCCGCCGACACCCTCGGCACAATGGCGCAGAACATCGTCTCGATGTACCACCAGTACACGCGCGCCGAATTGCAGACCATCGCGCCGATCGCCGCGAAGGTGCTCGGCGTGCACGGCGAGCGTCGGCCGGAGCTCGCGGAAGTGGCGGCGCTGGTGAACGACCTCACGAACGACATGCTCCCGCACATGCTCAAAGAAGAGCAGGTGCTTTTTCCCTATGTCGCGCAACTGGAAACTGCGGTGACATCCGGAGCCGCTGCGCCGACACCATTCTTCGGCACGGTGAAGAATCCGGTGCGCATGATGATGCTCGAGCACGATCGCGTCGGCGACCTCCTCGCGCGGCTGCGCGTCGTCACCGACAACTACACCCCGCCGTCGAGCGCCTGCTTCAGCTACCGCGAACTGTACCGCCGCCTCGCCGATCTCGAAGCGCGCACGCACGAGCACATCCACGTCGAGAACAACATCTACTTTCCGCGCGCGGTGTCGCTGGAAGACGAAGCGGGAAGCGCGGCGTCGTTCGCCTTCAGCGGCGGCACATGCGGTTCGTCCTGCGGCCACTGACAAAAAAAGCGCCGCCGCGATCGAGTGGATCGCGGCGGCGCAGGCCGGTTACGTGTAGCGACTTACTGCTTGCGATCGGTCAACAACTTCTCCAGACGATCAAGGCGTTCGCGCAGCGCGGCGTTTTCCTGCTCCAATGCTTCGATGCGCGCCTTCTGTTCGAGCGTACGCGCGTCGAGCGCTTTCACGCCGGCCAGCGCAACGCCGTCCGGATCGATCGTGGCGATGTGCTTGTCGTCCTCACCGACGTGGAACGCAGCCATGAAGTCCTGCGCCCTCGGGCCGATGTGGCGGATGCGCGCGTTTTGCGTTTTGTCGTTCCACGTCAGCACCGGCACCTCGCGCAGACGGCGCAGGATCTCCTCGGTGAAACCGCCGCTCGAGCGGAAGATGTCTGGTTGATGGCTGTCGGTGACCGTCGTGGCGTCATCCGAGCGGTCGGAGCGCGTCCGAGAATCGCCACTTGCGCCTCGCTTGCGAGGCCTGCAGTCATCGCGGAGTCGGTGTACACGTGAAGGAGAAGTTCGTAGACGTCGATGGCGGTCGGCGCAGCTGCTGGCTCTTCGACGACAAGATCGCGCAGACGTATTTGCTGCGCGCTGCGAATCTCCCAACGCCGCGGACGTGGATACTCTGGAACTACGAAGAAGCGCTGGAGTTTCTGCGCGGCGCCACGTATCCGCTGGTGGCGAAACTGAGCTTCGGCTTTCGTGGATTGAACGTGGGCCTGCTGCGTGATCGCGCGGAAGCGGAATCGCTGGCGCATCGCGTGTTTGGCGAAGGTGTCTTTCGATTGCACGAAACGCCACTCGCGCTGCTGCGCAGCAGCTTGCGGCGGTTTCGCGATGTGCTGCGCCGTCGCGCGGGCCACGCGCCGAAACCGCTGCCGGATCAACAGCGAAACGCGCTGCTCCTGCAGGAGTTCGTGGCGGGAAATGACTTCGACACGCGGGTGAATGTCATCGGCGACCGCGCCTTCGCCTGGCGTCGCGAAAACGCGCCGAACGATTTCCGCGCGAGCGGCGCGAACCGGCAGAAGCTCGAGCCATCGCAGATCGATCGCGCCCCCATTCGTCTGGCGTTGCGCGCGGCGCGCACGCTCAACATGCGCACGGCGGCGGTGGACATGCTGCTGCGCAAAGAAGGCGAACCGCTGATCAGCGAGATCAGCTTCTTCTTCGAGCCGTTCATCGTCCGCCGCTGCCAGGGTCATTACGTATTGGCAGGGGAGCAGCTGCAGTGGGTGGACGGCGCGGTGGAGCCGGAGACGGCGATCCTCGACGATTTTCTGGAACAGGTTGCCGCGCGCCTTGACCGCAGACTCAGCCACGAACGATTGCTCGCGTAAGCCGTCCGGCATTCTGTTTGCGCTGGTCTCGTGGCGTGAGGACCTTCGCCGCATTCAGCGTTTTCTGCTTCGTCGCCGCCGCTACGTTTGCGCAAACCGCCGCGCCGATCGATGAGAAGGTGGTTCTCGACGCAGCCGAGAAACGGATCGTCCGCGACGACTATCACGCCGATCATGCGGTGATCGCGCAAGGCACGGCAGCGGGCGGCTGGAGCCATCTATGCAGGCGCGGCCATCGACGCGAAACGGATCGACCTGACGCTCACGAGCGTGCGCGGCGAAGTGCGCTTCCGCGCGGATGCGAGCGACCTCGACGTGCTGATGCGCCGGAGCGGCAGGATCTGCTGCAGCGGCTGCGCTGACGCCCGGTTCACTGGAGCAGGTCGTGCTACGTTTTCGGTGAACGATGACGGGGCTCGGCGCGGTCGCCGTCTTCGTTGCGTTCACCACGACTGCGGCAGCTCAGACGCCAGCCGTTCCGCGCCGACTACGCCGCCGCCCGCGTCCTCGCCGTCGGCCAGTCACGACGACGCGAGCGCTGACGTTTTGATCGTGGCGTACGTGCACGCGCGTGAGCTGCGTTTCCTAGAAACGCCCGACGTGGATGTGAAAGTGACCGGCGACGTGAACAGCCATCCCGCGACCGTCGTCGCGCTCACCCGCGCGTCGCCAATCTCGTCTCGCTGAAAGCCGGCGTCGACGCGTGCAGAACGTGCGCGTGCAGATTGCACTCGACGCGCGCGTGCAGCGCACGCTGGACTCGACCGGCAACGTCGTGGAGCACACGCTCGACGCCACCGGCAACGTGGTCAACGACCGCACCATCGGCCACCTGCTCGACCTGCCCGTGATCTCGCAAACGACCAACACCGCCGGCCAGGTCGTGAAGCAAGTGCGCGACACGACCGGCGCGGTGCTGGAGTACACGCTGGACAAAGCAGGCAAAGGGGTGAGCTCGCGCGTGGTGAGCCAGACCACGGGCGGCACGCAGCGGCGGTGAAGGTTGGAACGGCAGGCGCTGCGCCCGCCGTTCTTCTTGCGACGCGGGATATCGCCTCCGCGCTTCGCTGCCGCGCCGCCTGCGGCACGGCTTGTCCCGCACTTCTCACCGCTGAACCCATTTTTGTTCTCGATTCCGGCTGCGGTGGGCCACCTTGCACCGCAAGGAGATCCTCGTATGAGAGGTCAAGCAATCATTGCCCTGGTTTTCGTATCCCTCCGGCGCCGCCGCGCAGACGCGCCTGGAGAAAGTCACCATCCTCCATCCCTCGTCCGGAAGCGAGGGAGTGGGCACCGCGCAGAAGCTGACCTGGGCCGACGGTACGGAATCACTGAGGTTCCAACCGAACCATCCGTCCGTCGCAGTGCGCGAGGACGCACTGTGGGCGACGGAGTATTCGTACGATCCGGCGAGCCGCACGTTCGACGCGAAGCGCGTGCCGGTGGACGACGACGCCGTGCAGCAACGCCGGCGTCTGCAGGCAAATACAGTGGATAACTGCGGCTTCACCGACACGCCGTGCGACAGCGGCTTCGGTGGAGACTCGTACACGGTGGGCCAGTTCTCGACGCTGATCGACAGAAACGACAGTACCGAAACGACACTGACGCTCGGTGTCATGCCGTGCCACGGCGATCGTGAGGGATTCGCTCGTGTCGATCAGTCCGACCGCTCGTGCAGCGCCTGGACGAGCGGAAACACAATTTGGAGCCCGGGGTATTGTTCGAATACCGCGCTGCAGATCCGGGGACAGATCTCCTCATCCGTCTATACCGAAGTCACCGCGACGTACTACGGCAGCCTCAAAGTGCTCTTCTTGCCGCCGATTTCAGAGCCGCCCTTCGGAACGATGCAACAGCACGTCCTGTCCATGCGCGCCGACAGCACAGGCGAAATCTATTCCGGTGTCAATCGAGCGGTCAGAAGGGTAGACGGAAGCTTCACAGGACCGCGCTGCGGGAGCATACCGTCGGGCGGCGGCACTGGCAGCGGACCCAATCCCGGCGACCCGAGCGACCCCGGCGACGGCGGCGGCACCGGAGGAGGGAGCACGTACTGCGTCGAGGTCTATGACGGCCTGACCGACAACTACCTGGGCTCGTGCTGCGGCACGACGACCGACGAGATTGTCTCGTGCGCCGCGGGATATCTGTAAGGAGCGCCGCGATGAAAATCATCATCGCCACGCTCTTCCTCACCGCCACGGCATCTGCCGCTCCGCGACTGGAACGCATCACCATCCTCCACCCCGTCGCCGGAACGGCAGCAGCCGGCACCGTGCAAAAAAGCTCTCCTGGAGCAACGGCTCCGACTCCTACGCGATGCGCGACGCCGTACGGGCCATCGCCCGTCCCGGCGGCGAGTGGACGACCGAGTTCTGCATCGATCCGGCCAGCGGCCGCTACGTCGCGCGGCATGTGCCCGCGTCTCCGCCCGTGCACGTTCAGGCGAACAGCGTCGACAACTGCGCCTGGGGTGAGACGTGCGACACCGACGACGGTGCGAGCTTCGTGACGTCGAACGTCATCACGGTCACGCAGCAGGACGATCACTCGCAGACCTGGCTCAGCCTCGGCGTCACCGCTCGTCATGGTGACCTCGACGGCTTCGAGCGCGTGGACCGCGCCGACCAGGGTTGCTACGCGTAGCCGTCAGGTGGGTACGAATGGATGCTGGGCGTCTGCTCAGGCACCGCGCGGTTCCTGAGAAACAAGCTGATGCCCGCGGCGTCCAGATGTCGGTTACCGGTCATTACATTGCCGAGGCGTACAACCATTGGGGCGAGCTTGACGAGAAGACGAGCGATACGACGGTCTCGCTCGCGAGCGACGGCAGCGGCAACGTTACATTCGTTTCGTCGCCCGGCATCTGGAACGTCACGCGCGGCACGTTCCGCGCACCGCGCTGCGGCACTACCTCGACGGGCTCCGGCTCATCCGGCGGTCCCAACGCGGATGATCCCGGCGACGGCGGCTCGCCGGGCGGAAGCGGAAGCACGACCTGCGTCGGCGTCTACGACGGCCTGACGGTCGGTCGTCAGCATCACCGCCGCCTTGGCCTTGTCGAGCATCGAATCGGCGCTGGCCGTGGCGTCGGCCTCGGTGCCGACCGCGTCGATGCAGCGGTCGGGGGCCGCGGCCCTTGGTCATCTCCAGCCGGTCGTACACGTCTTCCCTTGTCGAAATTGACGATCTCGACGCCGCGCCCATATTTCTCCGCGAGAGCGATCCGCTCGGGCACCTGCTCGACCAGGATGACCCGGCCCGCACCGAGCATCCACGCGCTCTGCACGGCAAACTGTCCCACCGGCCCACCGCCCCAGACCACGACCGTGTCGCCTTCTCGATCTCCGCGATATCCGCAGCGAAGTAGCCGGTGGGGAAGACGTCCGACAGAAACAGCACCTGCTCGTCGCTGAGCCCGTCCGGCACTTTCTGCGTCCCGACGTCGCCATACGGAACGCGCAGTACTCGGCCTGACCGCCGGCGAAGCCGCCCGTCATGTGCGAGTAGCCGTAGAAGCCGGCCGTGTGATTGCCCATGAGCTTGTCCTGGATTTCGGCCTTCCGATTCGAGGCCGAGCACAGCGACCAGAGCTCGCGTTTGCAGTACCAGCACTCGCCGCACGTGATGTTGAACGGCACAACGACGCGGTCGCCTTTCTTCACGTTCGTCACGCGGCTGCCCACCTCCTCGACGATCCCCATCGGCTCATGCCCGAGGATGTCGCCCTTCTCGATCGTCGGCACGTAGCCGTCGTACACATGAAGGTCCGAGCCGCAGATCGCGGTGGACGTGATCTTCACAATCACATCGCGCGGATCTTCGATCGTCGGATCCGGAACGTTGTCGACGCGCGCACATCTCCCTTGCCATGCCATACCAGTGCTCTCATCGGTACTCCTCCTTTGCGCAAAGCGCAAACGGACGACCGTTCAATTTGCAGTCCGGGATATTTCGGGCTGCGAACGTACAGGCCGCAGCGCGTCAGCGTGGCTCCGGCTCATCGAGCGGTCCCAACCCGGATGATCCCGGCGACGGAGGCTCGACCGGGCGGAAGCACGACCTGCGTCGGCGTCTACGACGGCCTGACCGACAATTACCTCGGCACCTGCTGCGGCACGACCGATGAGATCGTGTCGTGTGCGGCGGGATATCTGTAAGGCTTCACTCGAAGCGCCGTGCATGTTAGCCGCACGGCGCGGCGCTTTTGCCTTGGCTCCCTCCGCCACCAATCGCCGCATGCGGTGTCTTTGAGCGGTAATGTTGCTCCGCCGCTCCGAAAACGACATCACTCGCGAAAACACGATCACCGCAGCCATTCTCGGAGAGCTCGTCCCGGCACTGCAGTATGCGGCGCCGGTGCTTCTAGAACGGTCCGATCGCGGCGATCCGCTCGTCGAAACCACCTCGCCGACCGACCTCGGTTTCGAAACCAGTGCCGTCGATTCAGTGCTGCTGGAGTTCTTTCAGGCGTTGGTGCCGTACGTGAGGGCGGCACTCGAATGCGGCGTCCTCGGCGTGATTCAGACGTGGCTGCTCGTCGACCGCCAGGCGCGCCATCACGTCGAACTGGTCGGCACGCTGAACGCTCTGATCCAGGAGAACGCAAAACTGCGGCAGACGGTCCAGACGATCGCGCAATTGCTGGCTCGCCGCGACGGCATGCCCGTGTCGAGGGAGGACGTGGTCGAGTGGATCGCCGCGGCTACGGACCGCGTCAGCGAGGCGGACAGCGATCTCGGCGCAGAGTGAGGCCGCCGGTTGGACAAAGGCGCACTACTTCTCGGGGTGGTCCTTGCGTTCGGCGTAATCCTCGGCGACCGCCCCGCGCGAAAGCCGGGGAATCTCGCGCCGATTCAGCTGATCAGCGCTCTCGGTGCATGGGCACTGGTTCTTGCGAACGCGTCGGCGATCGCGATTGCGATTCGCGACGGCTCGCTGATTCTTGCGTGTACCGCGATGGCAACGGTCGCAATTGCATTGATCGTCTTCCTGCGTAACGACGCGGCGAGCATTGGCAACGTCGAAACGCCGGAATCGGTGAAGCTCCTCGTCGCAGACCTGAAGCAACTCCTCGGTGGCGCGCCGTGGCTCGGCATTGATTCACTCGACGCCATGGTGGTGAGCGGACGTTGTCCCGGCATCGGCGTGAGCGTGGCACGGAAGGGCGTTGTCGTGCGCGTCCGGCGCGACGTCGTGCTGTGGCTGGAGAGTCACCGCCGCGCGGGCGGTGCGGGCGCGAGGGTGGTTGCGAGTTTCGCGCGTTTCACGGTCCTGCACGAGATCGCACATGTGCTGAATGGCGATCACCGCACGTTCCGCTTTGTGCGGAGCGTTCTCATCGCGAACCTGATGTGGCTTCCCGGAGCGGCTGCCGCGGCGGTGTCTCTCGTCGTGCGCGGAACATCCGCCCGACCGCTGGCCGTTGCCGCGTCGATCCTTCTCGTGCTGGTTGCGCAGAGTCTCGTTGCGAGGCGTTTCATCGCGGAGCGCGAACAACTGGCGGACTGGCGAGCGATGCAGACGCTCTCGCCTGACGATGCGGCGCGGTTGCTCGAGCGGCGCGGACGGAGGCGTGGCGTCTCCGGTCCGACGGAGCTCGAGAAGCTGATGACGGATCTGAACGTCCACGCGGCATCGGCGAATGTCCGAGGATTGCTGTCGCGGCTCATCGCAGTCGCCTGGCCGGCGGGCGACGACATTCATCAGCGGGTCGAGAGGGCATGCGGCGACCGCGCGGGCAGCCCGCCGCGACCGGTAATGTGGGCGGCGTTGATGGGAATGCAGTGTGGCTTCCTGTCGCTCTCGGTCTCGTTCGCGACGATGCTTGCGATCACGCCCTGGATTGCGGGGCCGGTCGCCCGGTGGATTTTGTTGCTGACGGTCATGGCGTGGATCAGTGCACCCGCCGCGATGTACAGCGGTTTGCGAATCGATCCCGCGCGCATGCGCGTGAAGCCGGTCAAGCAGACGAGCCGGCGGATCGTGGTCGGCGTCGTTTTCTATCTCGCTTTTTCCGCCGCGGGGCTCACGTTGTACCGATTTCAGACGCACGCCGATGGTGCATTGATGCCGCCCGCGTCTCTGTTCGCGGTGCTGCTGATCGCGGTGGCCATGGTCACGGCCATCTGTACATGGGTGTCTGGCATTTCCGGTATGCGTGATGGAGGCGGTGAATTGCGAACGATGCCCCGCTCGTCGTGGGTGGGAGAATTTCCGCTGCTCGTCACGATGGTGCTGGTACTGGTGCCGTTCAGCGTCGCCGCTTCGCACCCGCTGGGTATGCCGTCGTTTCTCGGCTGGGTCCCGATCGCAATGCTGTCGTTCGCCGGATATGTCGTCAGTACCGGAATGGCCAGAAGCACGAATGCGGTGCTGCGCGTGCTCTCCCCGGTGGCGCTACTCGACACTCCATCGCCGGTCTACGGTTTTCGTCTGTTCTGGCGCGATCTCTATATCGATCTGTCGCGAACGACACTCCTCCGCGGGGCCGCGTCAGCGATGGCAGTGCACACGATCGCGATGACGTTCTTCGTCTTCGCCGCAGCGTCCATGATGTTGGCGCTGCGGCGTATGCTCGCAGCGCAGACCGCGTTCGTCGTTACGTTCTTCAGCGCCTTTGGCGTCATGGCGCTCGTCTTGATCATTCCCGATCGTTACGCCGCTTACAAAGGTCCGTCCGCGCGGCTGCTGGACACGGATCGGCTGCGGCTTTTCGAACGGCTGCTGGCTGCGGCGCGTACCGCCGCTCCGGCCTCAGCGGACCACCTCGGTGCGTCTCTCGCGCAATGGCTGCGCAATGACCGCTTTCCAGCTGCGCTTCTGCCGGCGCCGCGATCGGTGTGGCCGCTCGATCCGCTTCTGATCCTGATCCGGATCGCGCGCGCCACCGGCGAACGCGTCGTGCTGGATCGATGGCGTGAATCCATTCAAAACGCGCTCGCGCAGATCGTGTCGAATGACAGCGTTGCGGTGGCACCGCGAGAACGGTCGTCGCTGCATTGGACGACGCTTGCCGCGACGATCGTGGACGAAGCAGAGCTGCGCGACGCATTTCCGTTCGAGCGGATGCTCGACCAGATTGAGCGTTTGCTCGAAGAGCGTTTCACGCATGGAACCCGAAACCTCCTGACTGACGTGCTCGCGGCGTGGCGGCTGCTGCGCCGGCATGGGAGGCCGGGGCCGGACCCACAGCGCGTACGCAATTTCCTTCGCTCGTCGTCGCTCGTGTCGCGCCCGCTGTTACGCCAATCGCTGGTGGAGCTCGCCGAGCTCGCCGCGTTGATGGCCGATGCGGAGTTGCAAGAGAGGCTCAGGCTGATCGTCCGGTCACGGTCGTGGGAAGGCCTTCAGCTGAATCCGCGGAAAGACGTGCTGCTGGTGCTAGACTGCTATCTCGCCGCCGCGTCGCTGGGTGTATCCGATGCGCATCATGCAGCGGCGGGAACGCTCATTGGCGAGCTCGCGGACAGCGTCGCCGCCGACCTGATGGCGGTCGTGAGCGGGTGAGCGGCCGTACCCGGCACACTCAATACTCCCAGACGCCACAGGAACCGATCAGCGTGAGCGCGATGCGAGGCGACTGGTGGATGCTCTCTTTCACAAGCTTTCTGTCAAAGAAACGCTGATCGACGTCCGGCAATGAGCGTCGAAGCGCGTCGGCAACACAACGGCACTCTTTCTCGTCGTATCGGCCGGCGTAGAACTCCCGGCAACCCGCAACGAACCGAGATGTCCCGGAAGTGCGCTTCAGGTAGATGACGATGCCGCGGGCGAGGAGTGCCGCTTCCGGTCCATTGCAAGGAATGTCCTCCATCATCGCTGTGCCGGCCGCGAATGCCGTCGCGCCCTCGGTGGGCGAGGGGACGCGGCCGGCAAGCGGGTCTTGCCGCTTCTGGAGGTCGAGAGACAAGGCCGCCGCCTTGGTGAATCGTTCCATGAGCGCGCGGCCCTGTTCATCCCGCGGCGGCTTGCAGGTCGTTCGCAGAACGTGTGTGACGCCCGCAAGGAAAAACTGTTCGTTTTGCGTGAAGGTGCTGCGGCAATCCTCCTCGATCGCGAAGCGCGCGCCGCCGAACGCGAGATCGCGATACTTGTCCGGCGTGGGTGGACATGCAGCGTGTGCGCGCGCGGTGATCGCGAAAAATGACGCTGCTGCGATCAGTAAACGACGCATGCGGTGCCAATGCGTCATTGCCGCTCCCGTGACTGCAGCGCGGACGGATTGCGAACGACGACGCCATCGATTTCCTTGATGGCATTGCCGAGATCCCAATAGCAGCGCTCTTCACGTGACGTTTCCCGGAAGAGAGCGCAATTCCCCGGAGACAGCGCGTCAGGACACTTCGTCGCGCACCAGAAGTTTGCAACCGACAGGAATCGAACCGTCTCCGTGGAGGCTGCGGTCGTTTGGGGCAATCGCTCGTCGAGATCGCGCAGAACGGCAACACAGCCGTCGCGCCAGCGGACATATGAGGTCGCGAAATCACCGGAAACACGCGAGTCGTACAGCGCCGTGAGTGTTTCGCCGTCGGCCCTGCATTGCGCCAGAAGAGGTCGCAGCGGCGCTCGGTTTCCGTGGGCCACTGCAACGGTCGGCGTCGGAACGTGTTCAACAATGGCAGGAGGATCCGGCGCGGGCGGCCGCGAACACGTTGCCAGCGGCATTGTTCTCGCCGCGCCGTCGATACTGACCTGCGTCGCGTTGCGCATCGACGGATCGCGATTCGTCCGAATCCAGGTGAGCACCGTCCGTTCTACGGCGTCCGACAGCTCGTTCACCGTGACGATACCGCTCGGATTGTGACCGGCGCGGCATTGAAGAGCGTCGACGACGGCGCCGGTGAATACGCCATTTTGACGAACGTCATCGTCGTACGCCCATTGTCCCGCGGCCGCTCCATAGAGGACGACCTGGCCTGCGGTCAGTCCCATTTTCGCAATGAGGGGCGCGGCCGAAAGCAACTCGGGCGCCGTCGATCTCCGCTTTTGCACGCGTTCACGACAGGTGTCGATCAGAACAAGCGACCGTGTGGCGCGGGAGGTGGCGACGACATCAAGAACGCGAGCCGTCGGAATCGCAGTGCCGTACTCGCGAAAGAGCGAGTTCGCGCCGAGCAGGTACTGCGATCCGTCGTTGCTGAATCCATGCGTTGCAAACGACACGATGAAGATGCCGTCGGCGCCGGCGACTCCCGCCTGACGGTTCAAGAGCTTGAGAATCTGCGACTGGGTCGCGGCGACAACGATTGCGCCGGTTCGTTTCAATTCGGCGAGTCGCCGTTTCGAGATCTCTTTGCGCGGTTTCTCGTCCGATAGTGCGAGGGCGACACGATTCGGCCGGACGAGCGCCACGCGCGGATCGAGCGCAAAAACATAGGCGAGATCGATCGCGTCATCGACCGCGTACGGGACGTTCTGAAGCGTCTCGTCGTCATTGAAACTGCGAACGCCGACGAACAACGCCACCGACTGCGCCGGATCGAACGCCATGGTCCGCTGGGGCGCGGAGAGGCTCGCGGGCCGCACCGACCGCATGTCGCGCGGCTCTGCCTTTGCCGGGACGGCGAGTGCGGCGAGTGCGGCGATGGTGCAGACGAGCAGGGTAAGGGTGCGCCTCTTCATGCGATTCGATGTGCCCGTCTCTCCAGAGACACGAAACGGCAGCGAGAGTGGCGAGCTTTGAACGTCCGTCACTCGCCGCCCCCACAAATTGAAACGATACGTGTCCTGAAGAACATCACGTCTTGATTCGGTGGGGAGGTTCGATGCCGCGTTCGATCCTGGGCACAGATACGCGCAGCCCTGCGTTGACCGTCAGCGCGAGCCCCGCGCAGCGTGAGACGCGTCTCTCCCCGGCGCAGGTCAGCCACCGCCTTCGTCAAAAACGCTCGCCGGCGTACCTCGATCGCATGCAGCGGCTCGACGCGGGCACGCACCAGCAGAATGCTGCCGCGTTGCAGGAGTTGCTCGAAGCGATCGCCAGCGAATTCCCGGAGCTCGGCATCGACGAACGTCTCATCGGCGTCGTCTCGAAGTGTCGCCTCGGCCCGCCTTACGAAGTCCACATTTGTGACCTCGCCGGCGGGATCGTCGAACACTTCGAACGGTGGCGCTCGATGCCTCCGCTCTTCGAACGTGGCCGCTCGCTCGCTGCGCACGGCGCCTACGCATTCATCGAGATCTATGTGAGTACCATCCGTGCGGTCACGGCGGATGGTGCTGTGTCCGTTCTGAACGCCTGAGCCGAGGAGAACTGTGCATGCCTGACATCATCGATCTCAGCAGCATCCATTCACACATCAACCAGCTCGAGCGAAACCTCGAGGTGGTCAATAGCAACGTCGGAGCCGTATCAGAACAGGTCGTCGCGGTTTACCAGCAGCAGGAACTGACGAAAGACCGTCTCGAAGAGCTTCATCAGGAGTTTCGGGAATTCGTGGCGGCCGACCGGAAAGACAAGCAGAAACAGTTCGCCGCCACCGAGATTGTTCGCGTACGGCAGGAGATCGAACAGAAGTTCGGGCATCACGAAATCGTGCGCCGTACCACGACCGGCATTCTGCAAGCCACCGATCTTCAGATGATCCGTCAAAACACGATCCATACGGTGACGGAGCAACTGATGGTGACGACGCCGAACTATTGGCTCGCTCCGACGCTGGTAGCGCTGTCCGCCTGGATCAAGGACGACCGCGTGCTCGCCGACCGCGGCGTGGCGGAAGCGATTCGGCGCGACGACAACAAGACGTCTCTTTTTTTCGCGCTGGTCTGCCGCCGCGCGCGGCGCAGCGAAGCGCTGACGCGGTGGCTGAGCCGCTATTTTCAGATGCAAAACCCGATGGCCATCGACCGCGAAGTTGTGGTGATGCTCGACGGACTTGCCAATGGCGTGTTCGGCGGCGGCGCGCTGGTGACCTGTTCGAACGTGATCGAAGAGTGGCTGACCGAGCTGGAGGAGCAGGCAGGATTTCTCGACGACCAGCGGAAGCGCTGGGCGGCACAGCTCGACGTGATGGCGCCTAAGCCTGCGGACCGCGATTATCCGACGCTGCGCAAGCACGCGCGGAATGCGCCGCAACTGATGAAAGCGCTCTGTGCGGCGCGCCGCAATCGTGCCGTGCACGGTTTCTTCACGAATCTCTTCACCGGAGAGCTGATCGTTCCGCCGTCGATCGAAGCGGCGTGTGACTCGCTGCTCGACTCACTGGTCGCGAATTTCGATGACGAAGAGCTGCCGTTCCGGCGCGAGGAGCGCCTGCTCGAGCTGATCAAGGAAGAAGACGGCGACAAGGACGCGGCGAAGGCGCGCTTTGCCGCGGAAGCGGAAATCCATCAGCCAAGCACGAACTTCGCGGCGGTGCTCACCAGCTCCGCGATGAATCCGGAGCAGCTCGGCGCGACGCGCGCTACGCAGCGATATGCCGTGTCGCGGTCGCGCGAGTGGATACTGGCCGCGCACAACGATCTCGTCGCGCGCGATCGCATGGAGATGCCGCGGCACGCCGAACTGACGATCGCCGCGTGGTCCGGCACGAGCGCCGACGGTTCGAACGAAAGAGAGCTGGCTGCCGCCATCCGGCAGCAGTATGACGCGAAGATCGAAACGGCCGTCAATGCGGTGTCGCTGAGCCCCGCCGCCTGGATCGTGCTCATCGCCGGCATTTTGATCGGCGGTCTGATCATGTCGGCGGGTGGTACCGCCATTGCGATCGGACTCGTGCTCATCGCAGCTGCGGCCGCGTTCTTCTTCTGGAAAGTCAAAGATCTCGAGCGACAGAGGGATGAGGCGAGACAGGCGCTGGAAAAAGAGCATGGCCAGGCCCTGGCCATTCTGAAAGCAGTGCTGGCGGAGCTTGCCGACTATCGGCGCGAAGTCGCTTCCGAAGACGCACGCGCGGCCGACGTCACAGTGTTGCTCGAATCCCTCAGCTCTCCGCAGTTCGTTCTGCAGCGCCCCGAACAACGAGTCTCCGTTGCCTGAAGGAGAATGCCATGACAACACCTGCGCGACCCATTCTCGGTGCCGAAATCAGCCAGCCCAAGACCGACACGCCACAGCCGGGCAACACGCTCGATCTGCCGATTGCCAAAGACCTCCCGCCATGGGATCTCGTCCCCTCTGACCTGCTGCTCGTGCGGCGGCGGCCGGTGAAAAAATGACGCGCCTTTCTGCTCCAGCAACCTATGCCGAGTGGCTGCCGCTGCTCGAACGCTTCCGCGACGGTGATGACACCGTGCTCGAGCTCCTGCTCAACGGAACGATCGAGTGGACGAGCGTAGTGGCGGAGCGCTGGACCGCGCAGATCGCGGAAGCGTTCGACGTGAGGCTGAAAAACGTTACGTGGCGATTGCAGCTTGCACTCGACCGTTCGCGTGGCGACGTGTTTTCCGTCTCGCAGGCGCTGCTCGCCGCGCGTCGCGCCCTCGCGCCGCTCCACGCCGCCGCTGCACTGCCCTGCGCGCCGCAGAACGTTCGGGATCACTTTGCCGGCGAAGTGACGCGCTTCGCGGCGCGCACGCAGGAATCACTCGAAGCCAGCGCGAAGCGCAATCGCGCCGACGTGCTGCTGAAGGCGCTCCGCGACAATCCTTTGACGGTCGTCGTTCCTTCCGTTGCTGCGAGTGAACCGGATTCCGCATCCGCTGCGATGCCGAACGGCACACGCGGCCGCCGCATTTTGATCGTGAGCGACCATGCCTGACTTTCAGTCCTGCCGCCAAACGCTTCTTCTTTATCTCAAGGCGCGAATTCCGTTCATCTCTTTCCGCACCGATGAGCGCGACCGCGCGCTGGACCTGATTCGGCAGCTGGCGCCGCAGCTGAACATTCCGATCTACTTTCACACGCTGTCGCAGGGGACGCGCGACGTCGCCACGAATCGCATCGTGAATGACGACCGCTCGGTGCCTGGCGCGCTCGATTTCGCCAGTCAGCAGATCGTGCAGCGGCAGAATCTCACGTTCGTGTTCACGGAGACGCAGGACCTGGGCGACGACACGCCGACGAGCCGGCAGCTGCTCGACGTTGCAGCGTCCGCGACCGAACGCGGCGGCGTCATCATCGTCATCACCACCTCGTCGATCTGGACGCGGCTGCAGCGGCAGGGGATGAGTCTCACGCTCGACCCGCCCAATGAAGATGAAATGCGGACCATCATTACGGACTGCCTCGCGCCGTACCGCGGCGGGCTGCCGATCGACTGGCACGACGCGGAACTGTCCGAAGCCGCAGCCATTCTGGCCGGCGTGACGCGCATTGAAGCGGAGAACGCAATCGCCACACTGCTGGCCAAAGGCTCGATCACGAAAACGGATCTCAGCGAGCTCACGAAAGTGAAGGACCGCATTTTCTCCGACATATCTGGATTGGAGCGCGTCAAGGTCACGCCGGGCGATGTGGCTGTCGGCGGCCTGACCGGCTTACGCGCGTGGCTGGACAAACAGCGGCCGTTGCTGACGATGGATCTGCGCGACCGCGGCTTGCGTCCGCCGCGCGGCGTCCTCCTCGTCGGCGTCCCCGGCTGCGGAAAGTCGCTGTCGGCGAAGGCCATCGCCGACAACTGGAACCTTCCTCTCTATCGCCTCGATCTCTCCAACATCCACGGCCAATACCTCGGCCAGTCGGAAGGCCGGCTGAAGGAGGCGCTGGCGACGGCGGACCGCGTGGCGCCATGCGTTCTCTGGATCGACGAGATCGAGAAAGGCCTCGCCGGCTCGGGCGGCAGCGACGGCGGGACGTCATCGCGGATCGTGGGACATTTTTTGTACTGGCTCCAGGAAGGCCGTGCACGCGTATTCGTGGTGAGCACGGCGAACGACATCACGAAGCTTCCGCCGGAGCTCTTCCGACGCGGTCGATTCGATGAGCTGTTCTTCGTCGATTTGCCGACGGAGCCGGAGCGCGCCGAAATCATCGCGCTGTACCTGCAGAAGCACCTAAGGCGCACGTTCGAAGAAACCCTGGTCGCCGATCTGGTCGAGCTGTCGGAAGGTTTCGCGGGAAGCGATCTGCAGGCGGCCGTAGCCGAGGCCGCGCGCGAGGCGGTCTTGAAGGGAGACGCGGCGGTCGACGCGGAGTACCTGCGCAAAGTCTTCCGCAACGTCGTGCCGCTATCGAAAACAAATCCCGAAGCAATCGACAGCATCCGCGCATGGGGACGCGAACGTGCAGTACCGGCATCCGGCGTTCACGCGTCCGCGAGTGAAGGACAGCAACGGGCGCGGAGGGCGGTGCTGATTTGATGTGACGCGCGCAACATCTGCGGCGACGTCGATAACTCCGGCATCGCCAGCACCTGCGCGCCCGCGTCGGGGTTCGAATGCGTTTTGCTGACGTTGATAGAGGACGACTCTGGCGCGGGGGCAAACGAGAGGCTCACCGGGCAGCCGACAGTTTCGCGGCGACAAGCTTTGAGTCCACGTGAAGACGCAGAGTCGTGCGCCGGTTGCGCGCGCGACAGTCGTCGGTCTTGTCGCGGCACAGCGGATGCGATTCGCCGTAGCCCAGCGCGACGATGTTGAATTCGCTCGGGTCAATGCCGGCTTCATGGAACTCGTACAACACCGCCGATGCGCGGCGCGAGCTCATGTTCCAGTTGTAGCGGAACCGGTCGGCGGGACCGAGCCGCTCGTCTACCGTGTCGTCGGCGTGACCTTCGACGACAATCTGGACGATGTCGCGCTCATCCGACTGAAACCCGTGCTCGATTGCGGACTTCAGGCCCACAGCGAGGTCGTGAAGGGCGTTTCGTTCGCTGGCATCGGCCAGCTCATCTTTGTTGCGGTCGAAATGCATATAGAGGTCGATGCAGACGTCGTCCGGATCGTCGTCGCACTTTCGAACGACCGACTGCAAGCCGCTCGTCGCGCGAACGGCGTACTGCAATCGCTTCGAGATCTTCTCCGCCTCCTTCCGTACCTGGCTGATCGTGGCGTTCGCCTTCTCCATGTCTTTGTAAGCCGCCGCCAGCAGAACCATACCTCCGAGCGTTGCGACCATGAGCGCGGCGAAGAGATCGACGTAGGCTGGCCAGGGATTGCTTTGTCTGCGCATGGTCTTTTAGGCCGCGCCGTTGCGGCGAAAGATCCGGCCGATAGCGACGATCGGTGCTCGCAACGCGAGGGAGGCTCGCGACGCCAGCGATACTCGAGGCGGCGGATTGCTGATGAGGCGCAACAGGCTGACGCTCTCGCGCATGTATGCCTCCAGCTTGTCATACGACTCAGTGCGGCTCGGAACGACAGCTGGCTGCCCAACACTCTCGATTTTGCGCACCGCGATACGGGCTGCCTCTTCGAGAGCGGCGATCTCTTTTTGCGCTTTCGGCAGGTTCACGCGGAACGCGTCATCAACGCGGTCCATCACCTCGATCATCTGGGCCTTTCCATGCTCGACCAGCTCGCGCAGAGGCTTCTCGATGATGCTGTTGCTGTTTGTCGCGAGTCGCTCCATTTCGTTCGCACCGCGCTGCAGCGATCCGTTGATCTCGCCCCACGTCCGCGATACCGCGGAGAGATACTGTGCGAGCTCGTTCTGCACGTCCATGCGAAGCTGAGTGTATGAATCTCTCCAGTATTTTTCCGTTTCGAGGCCCACTTCGCGGAAGCTGTTGCGGATCCCTTCCTCGGTCGCATCGACAATGTGGGTGGCGAGGTTCGTCATGCGATCATCGACGGCCTCGATCATCCGCACGACGTTCTCCGCGGCGGTGACGCTCGCCGCAAAGACGCTCGCCGACTGTTGGAGCACTTCCTCCTGTTGTTCCTGAAGTTTCGCGCTCTGACGTAGTACTTTCGGCGCGCTCTTGAGTAATTCGTTCGCGCCCTGAGCAGCGTGCCGAAATCCCTCGGCCGTATCCTGAAGCCGATTCGCGGCGGCGTGGAACAACTGCGTGCTTTCTTCGAGCGACGCGTACCGCGTGGCGACGGTATCGACGATCCGCTGGACCTGCCCGGTCAACTCGCGGACCACCGGCTCGAGACTCGAGCCGAGGGTGTCCTTTAGATCGGTTAGGGGAGCCATCGCCGTTTCGAGGCGCCGGATCATTTCTTCCGATCCGTTCTTGTGCGTTTGCGCGATGTGCTCGCGAAACTCGAGCGCGCGGCGTGTGCTCTGAGCGACGGCGCGATGCAGCGACGTCTCGCTGGCCGCGGCGATGACCTGCAGGATGAGCATCCACAGCAAACCGAAGAAGCCGACCGGGAAAGCCTTTGCCATCGCCCTGGGGAGAATCTCGCCGATGCGATGAACGGTATCGATCGACGAAGTCGCCGAGCCGAGATGCGACGACGTGGCCGCAAACTCAAAGACTCCGAACAGTGTGCCGGCCAAGCCGATGATCAGGAACAGATTGATCTTGTCCGTCATTGATCCGACCATGTCCGTCAGCATCGAGTCGATGCGGTCGGAGTAATCCGTCATCGGAACGAACAGCGACCTTCTGGCCATGCGGTCGGTCTCGCGGATGAATGCGCCGAGGACCGCAGAGGCGCTGAACCCGTCGTCATCGTCGGCGGGCAACGGTTGCGTCAACTTGGGTTTCCACAAGGCCAGCTCCGCCGCCTCGCGCTGCATCTCGAGCAATCCCCGGATGACGAAAAAGAGCAGCACGAGGTGCGCGAGGAGGAACCACGTCGCGTCGAAGACGTAGCCGTGAAAGATGCTGGTCAGCAGATCGATGGAGGTCATCGTTTCGTCTCATTGCACAGCGCTAGCTCGCCGATCGACACGCGATATTGTTCCGCGGCCATCTGGTCGTAGAAAATTTTTAGCGTGTTCGTGAAGGCGAAGATCCGATGCGGCTCCACGTCCGGATGGAGCGTGGAGATGTCGGCAATCGTCTTGAACGGACCACTCGGTGTCGCGGCGGAAAGCGTTTTGGACGTCTCTCCGTAGTTGGCTGAGGCTGTGTAATTCACTCGTACGGGGTTGCTGTTGCAGGGCCGACCCTGATCCGGCCCGCAGCGAAGTCTCAGTTTTAGTTGCGACTTCGCAGCGAGCGGGTTCCCGGGGGCGTACCTCGTGATGAATGATGCCAGCATGACGTCGTTATCGGGGCGGGCGGCGTGGAGCCTGAAGTTGAAGCCTGGAAGCGTCCAGATCGCGGCGCACTCGCCGCGGCCGCTTTCCTGTTGCTGTTCGACGTCGATAGTTTGCGTAGTCTCGTTGACGCCGTTCTCGACGCACTGCAGCCCAATCGTGTTGCCCGTCAACGCCGCGTCGATCGATCCCGCGTCCTCATCCGTTTCCGATTTCGCCCAGGACACTGGGCGCGCGATCCCGGGATAAACCTCGATCGGCGTCAACGCTGCCGTGCCGTTTCGATAGCCGTTCAGCGCGTCGATGGCATCGACATCGGCCTGTCCGCGGACGTCCGCGAGAGCGGCCATTGCGGCGCGGCCGAGGTCCGTCCAACGCGCGATGACGATCAGCAGCATTGCGCGCGGACCGCGATAGACGAAGTTCAGATTCCCGGCTTTGTCGACCTTCGGATTCTGAATGGCTACATCGCTCCGAACATCCGCGTGAATTCGCTCGTCGGTCTGTTCTTGGTTGAACTCAGTGACCGCGATCTTCCGTTCGGTATAGAAGACGCCGTCGTACGGCGCCACCAGCGGGATGATCCAGATGCCGCGGTCAGAGTCCCCGCGGGTTTCGTCGGTCGGATGCAGTGCATCTTTCAAAGCGCGCGCGACACAGGCCGCATCGACGCTGCTCGCGCAATCGCCGCTCGCAGCCGCGCCCGCGGCCGCAACGCCGTCCGTCAGGATGAACGCCAGATCGTTGTGTGCCGCCTCGGCGATCGCGTCGTGCAGGTTCGTTGAGCCCCGCGTCGCGAACGCCGTCGCCAGTTGCAGCCGGTCGCTGCATTGTCCGATCCCGATCTCTTGACTGAACTGGCACAGCGATGCCGCTTCGACATCGAGCGAGTCGCGCCGTAGACGACTGACCGCAAGATCGATCCACGATACATAGCGTCCCATGACGGGACG
>DASSMK010000035.1:0-32780 GCA_035688915.1 Thermoanaerobaculia bacterium | reverse complement strand
CCGCGGCGCCGATGTCGCCGGTGAACATGTTCGCGCGCCGCACCGCATCGAGCTCGCGGCCGAACGCTTTCGCCACCGACGCTTCCACCAGCCCTTCCACGAGTCCGATGCGCAGCTCGCTCTGCAGAATCTTGACGACGTAGCGCGCGCCTTGCGAATCGACTTTGCGCAGTAACTCCGCGAGCACCGCGCGCTTCTCGGTCGCGCTGCTCGTCGCCGCGAGCCGCTCGAAGAATTCGCCGAGCTCCGACAGCGAGACATCGCGCGACGCGTCATCGGTGAACAGCTCCGCGATGGCGTCGCCGAGATCGGCGTAGCGCGGGTAAATCTCCCAAAGCTCCTCGGCGGTGCGGCCGGTCGCGTCGAGCACCGCATCGGTGATCGTCGACCAGCCCACGCCGGTCACCCGCTCCTCGCGCCGCGGAAAGGGCGAACCGGCGAAGAACACCACCGCGCGCTCCAGCGAAGCATCGTCGAGGCCGCTGAGATACGACGCCAGCAGGCGCTCTTTCTCGCTCTTCTTCGTCGTCGCCGCGATGGCGTTGGCCGTCACCGTGAAGTCACTGAGCATTGGCGATAGAATCCGCCGCGCAAATTTCGCACCGAATCAAGAGGATAACGATGAAAACGAAAGTCACAGTAGTCGGTGCCGGCAATGTCGGCGCGACGGTCGCGCAGGGAATCGCACTCAAAGAGCTCGCCGACGTCGTGCTGGTCGACATCGTCGAAGGCGTGCCGCAGGGCAAGTCGCTGGACATGATGGAAACGGCGCCGGTCGAAAAATACGACTCGATCCTGCGCGGCGTGAACAACTACGACGGCACCGAAGACTCGGATATCGTCGTCATCACCGCCGGCCTCCCGCGCAAGCCGGGCATGAGCCGCGATGACCTGCTCTGGAAGAACGAAGAGATCGTGGCGGGCGTGACGAAGGAAGTGGCGCGCCGCTCGCCGAATGCGGTGATCATCGTCGTCTCCAATCCGCTCGACGCGATGTGCGAAGTGGCCCGCCGCGTCTCCGGCTTCCCCCGCGAACGCGTCCTCGGCATGGCCGGCGTGCTCGACTCCGCACGCATGCGCGCCTTCATCGCCATGGAGCTGAACGTCTCGGTCGAAAACACGCACGCCTTCGTGCTCGGCGGCCACGGCGACACGATGGTTCCACTGCCGCGCTACTCGACGGTGGCCGGCATTCCAATCACGGAGCTGATCGCGAAAGATCGCATCGACGCGATCGTCGACCGCACGCGCAACGGCGGCGCCGAGATCGTCAATCTGCTCAAGACCTCCGCGTGGTACGCGCCGGGCGCGTCGACGGTGGAGATGGTCGAAGCGATCCTGAAAGACAAGCGCAAGATCCTCCCGTGCGCCGCGTATCTGCAGGGCGAGTACGGCTACGACGGCCTGTTCGTCGGCGTGCCGGTCAAGCTCGGCCGCAACGGCATGGAGCAGATCATCCAGATCAAACTCGAGGCGGACGAAGCGGCGGCGCTGCAGAAAAGCGCCGATGCGGTGAAGGAGCTCGTGGACAAATTAAAAACGTCCGCGTAGTGTTATCTCCATCCAGGAGACCCGTGTGGCGCGGTACTTCCCGCGCCACAACCATTTAGGCCCATGAAGAAACTCGTCATCGACATCGAGACCGTCGGCACGCCGTGGGAAGAGCACGATCCGTACGTCCGCGAGTACCTCATCAAAGGGATGAGCGAAGCGGAAGCGGAAGAAGAAAAGCGCCGCGGCGCGCTGTCGCCGTTCACTGGCCACATCGTGGCCATCGGCGTGGTGAACGCGGAGACGGGCCGCTCGTGCGCGATGTACGAAGTGCCGGGCCAGAAAGAGCTGATCACGCGCGTGGACGGCAACGGCATGCGCACGTTCATCTCCGGCACCGAGCGCCAGATCCTCGAAAAGTTCTGGCAATACCTCGGCCGCGAAGACCGCTTCATCTCCTTCAACGGACGCCAGTTCGACGGGCCGTTCCTGATGATCCGTTCCGCGATCCACGGCGTGACGCCGAAGCGCGATCTGGTCGGCAATCGCTATCGCTTTCATCCCAACTGCGATCTGCGCGAAGCGCTGAATTTCAACGGCACGATGAATCCGCGGCAGATGCGCTTCAATCTCGATCTGGCGTGCAAGACGTTCGGCATCCAGAGCTCGAAGACGGAAGGGATGGACGGCCGCTCTGTGGAGACGCTGTTCCGCGCCGGCCGCTACGAAGACATCGCCACGTACTGCCTCGAAGATGTGCGCGCGACGTGCGAGCTCTATCTGAAGCTGGAGAAGACGATCCTCTCCTTCGAGCCGTCGTTCCGCGAAGCCGAAGAGCGCCACGCGCGCAATGCACGCCGCGACGACGAGATCGAGCAGCTGAACATCGTGCCGATCTCCGAGCCGACGTTCATGGAGTCGGTGACGCAGACGTCGCTCACGCTGGCGTCGAGTCTCGAGCAGATCGATCTGCTGCGCGAGGAAGACGTCGTGACGGTGAAGCATCAGGCGGTCCTGCTCGAAAAACTCGTGCACGAACGCGCAGACGACGAGCTTTTGGGTGGCATCTGACGAAGGTTTATCGGGCGCGCGTCTTCACGCCGGTGAGCGATCCGTTCGCGACGAGCGAACCGGCACAGTCGTATCAAGCATTTGACGACGGCTACATCGCGGTCGACGACGGCGGCCGCATCGCCGCAGTCGGCGATTACGCCAAAACCGTTGGAGCGGCGGGGCTTGCCCCGCCGAATGCCGACGTCATCGAGCTCGGCGAGCGCTATCTCATCGCGCCCGGTTTCATCGACACGCATCTGCACGCGCCGCAGCTGGAGATGATCGGCTCGTACGGCGGGCATCTCCTGGAGTGGCTCAATCGCTACACGTTTCCCACGGAGAAAAAGTTCGCCGATCCCGCGCATGCGCGCAAAGTGGCGACGGCGTTCTACGACGAGCTGCTGCGCAATGGCACGCTCTGCGCGCTGATCTTCTCCACCATTCATCGCGAGGCCACCGAGATCTTCTTCGAGGAAGCGGAGCGGCGCGGATTCCGCGGCATCGTCGGCAAGACGATGATGGACCGCAACGCGCCCGACTATCTGCTCGACGCGACGCCGCAACAGTCGTACGACGAATCGCGCGCGCTGCTGGAGCGCTGGCACAACCGCGGGATGCTGCGTTACGCGATCACACCGCGCTTCGCGCCGACGTCGACGCCGGAGCTGCTGGAAGCGGCGGGCGCGCTGAAGAAAGAGTTCCCCGACGCATACGTGCACACGCACATCTCCGAAAATCGCAACGAAGTGCGGTGGGTGCAGGAGCTTTTCCCCGAAGCGGAGTACGCGGACGTGTACGACCGCTACGGCTTGCTCGACGAAAAGAGCGTGCTCGCGCACGGCGTCTGGCTGACGGAAGAAGAGCTCGATCTGCTCGCGCGCCGCAAATCGCGCATCGCCCACTGCCCGAACTCGAATCTCTTCCTCGGCAGCGGACTCTTTCCGCTGCACCGCGTGCTCGAAGCGGGCGTCGTGGTCGGACTCGGCAGCGACATCGGCGCCGGCACCACGCCGTCGTTTTTCAACGCCATGGCGGACGCGTACAAAGTGCAGCAGGTACAGGGCGTCTCGCTCAGCCCGTTCCACCTCTGGTACCTGGCCACGCTCGGCGGCGCGAAAGCGCTCACGCTCGACGCAGAAACCGGCAGCCTCGAAGCCGGCAAGTCGGCCGACTTCCTCGTGCTCGATCTGCACGCGACGCCGCTGCTCTCGCTGCGCAGTGAGCGCGCCGCGTCGATCGAAGACCTCCTCGCCGGTCTGATCTTCATGGCGGACGATCGCGCGGTGAAGCAAAGCGTCATCGCTGGCCGCGTCGTTTCGACCAGATAGACGCGCGCTGGCAGCGCGTTTGCGCCGTTCGTGCCTGACTGGAGGTACAAATGCGAAGAATCTCTCTATTTACGGTGATTCTCCTTTGCGCGGTGTCCTCTTTTGCGCAAAGCGGTTACACCTGGAGGACAGCGCGTGACATCGGTGAGGGCGCGCGCGGCGTGGTGGCGGGCACCGTCGTCGACGTCGGCAGCGCCAACCGGCTGCAAATCGAAATGGACAGCGACCAGAGCCGCGTCAACGTGGAGACCGACTCCGTCGCCACGCAGTACAACGGCTTCGGCGGCGTCATCAACGGAAAGCCGGAGATCTACACCGGCACGTCAGGCTTCGCGAACGTGCGCACCGGCGACCGCATCGAAGTGCGCGGCACCGGCCGCGGCACCGGCGCCGTCGTCGCCGATCAGGTCACGCTCCTCGGCCGCAGCGTTTCCGCGAGCCAGGTCGGCGTGGGACAAACGCGCTCGCCGTCGAGCATCGGCACGTCGACCGACGACAGACCCACCGGCACCGTGCGCAGCGACACGACGTCGCGCGCGATCGAAGGAACGGTGCGCAGCATCGGCACGAGCGACGGCCGCGTCGTGATCCAGACGACCGACCGGCGCATGATCACCATCCGCACCTCGCGCACGACGCCCGTCTACTATCGCGACCAGCAGTACCGCGTCACGAATCTCGAAGTGGGCGACCGCATCTCCGTGACGCAGGATCCGCGCGACACCGGCTACGACGACGTGACCGCGACGCGCATCGACGTGCTGCAGAGCGTCGATGAAACAACGACCGGAGGCAACAACAACGGCGGCGTGGTGACGACGCTGCAGGGACGCGTGAATCGCATCGATGCCTCCGGCGGCTTCGCGTTCGTCGACGTCGGCCGCGATGAAGTGCGCGTCGACATGACGCGCGCCGAAGACGCAACCGGTCATCGCATCGGCGCGAGCGATCTGCGCATCGGCGATCGCGTCGACGTCAGCGGCTCGTACAACCGCGCCGGCGACACCTTCGTCGCCACGACCGTCCGTTACACGGGCGCCGGCGGCGATTACACGCCGCTGCCGCGCGACAACGACTACACGACATACGCCACCGTCACGATCATCGGCACCGTGCAGAGCACGCTCGACGACGAAACCATGCTGGTGGTGAAAGAGCGCGACACGAACCGCACGCTGCGGCTCTGGGCGCTGGAAGATCTGGCCGTGCGGACGAAAGCCGGCACGTACACGACCGCGTCGACCCTGCGCGTGAACGACACCGTGACCATCAAAGCGTTCCGCGATCCGGACGGCACACTCATCGCGCAGACCGTAAGGCTGAGGTCGCGGTAAGTGTCAGTAGTTATTTTGAGGAATATCACACCCCCGGCAGCTTTTGATCTTTCCGCAATGCCACGGATCGAACTGCTGCCGGGGGTCTCCCCCGAGGCCTGCGCGCCACGGGTGGCGTGCGACGCGCGTACGCCGATTCGCCGCGCGCGCCGCCGCGCGATTCTGCAGGACGTTCTGCAGCTCACGCTTCTCGCCGGCCTCGATTGGCTCTTCCTTCACTGGCCCGCCGCCCGCGTGCCGCTCCTCGGCCGCACCGATTCGCTCGCCCTCGTCGGCGCGCTGAACGTCATGACCATTGCGTGGATGTGGCTCGTGCGCGCGCTGCCGCGCTGGACGGCGCGGCGCATGGCCACGACGTGGTGCTCAACGGAGCGGCTGCGATTCTTCGCGCGCGAGCGGCGCCAGTAACCGCGCCAGCAGCGCAATCAGCACCACCGCCACGATCGCAATCCCGATCCAGAAGAAGTTCCGCTCGCGATGCTCTTCTTCATGCGCCGGCGGCGCAGCCGCACCGAGCGTGAGCTCGCGCGCGGGCTCGCCGAAGAGACGCGGCGCGAGCAGCGCCAGGTCGTAGCGCGGCGGTTGCGCGGTCGCGTTGCCGTAAACGAGAAAGAGCGGCGCGCCGGGATGCGTGAAACGCAGCGCGTACGACGGCAGGAGCAACTCCGCGGAGGCGAGCGGCAGCGGCGCGTTGTCGCCTTCATCGATGACGAGCTGCACATCGCGCGCGCCGCGCGGCGCCTCGAAACGCAACGCGGGCGGCAGCAGCTCCGGATCCGCCGCGTGCCAGGTCTCGCTCGCGAGGACGCCGTCATCGCGACGCAATGTGACCGCGCGATCGAACACGCGCGCAGTTGTGGTGACGACGAGCGACGTTCCATACGGCAACGTCGCGTACGGAAGCGTGAAGGCGTACGTGGAGGTCGAGCCTTCTGCCGTTCGCTGCGGCAGCGCGAGCTTCAGCACGAGCGGTTCGTCGCGCCGCTCGACGAGATAGGGCACCTGATTGCCTTTCGAATCGACGATGCGCACGTCCGCGAGCTCACGGCTGCGCGCGAGCACGTCGGCGTCGAGCGCGAGCACGGTCAATCCGGGCGTGGCTTTCGGAATCGGTCGCGAGAACTGAAACGACTTGCGACTCACGGGCGCACCGAGGAATGTTGGAGCGGCGGGCGCCCCCGCCCGCCGGGATGCGTCGGCGGGCGAGGCGCCCGCCGCTCCAACCCACGTCGCGAGTGCCACCTTTGCGTCGTGCACGAAACGTCGCGATGCTTCGATGTCGTACCGAGGCGCTTCCAGCGTTACATCGCCGTAACGCGCGGTCAGCGTGGAGCCATCGGAGGATTCGAAGTAGATCCAGGGCTGCGGCGCGAAACGCGCCACGATCGAGATGATGGCCAGCGGCGGATTGTTGCCGTCGTCGATGACGAGATCGAGCTCGCGCCCTTCCGGCGCGCCGATCGGCACCGCCATCTCTTCCGCCACGCTGCCCCAGCGCTCGGCGCGTTTCAATCGCGCGCTGCCGAGGGGCGAGGGCAACACCTGCGCGCCATTGAGACGCGGTTCGGTGATGGCCGCGTCGCGAAATACGTTGCCATTCGCCACGCGCACTTCGATCGCAGCGAGCGGCAGATGCGGTCCCGGCAGATCGATGCGATAGCGGCTCTTGCCCGGCTCACTCGCGCGTTTGCGAAACGGCACCTCCGCGCGCAGCGGTTCCGGCGCGGCGCCGGTGCCATGCACGCGCGCGCTCACACGCCCGACGGTCGTGATGCGTGCGCTGGAGCGGTCGTCCCACGTCACGCGCACGTAGCGATACTCGCCCGGCGTGAACATCACGTCGTGCAGTCGCAGCTGATCGTCCGGCAGGTCGAAGAGCGTGGCGTCGGCGAGCAGCGTCCAATGCGCGCGATCGCCGCTGCCTTCCACACGCGCGCGTTTCAGAAACGGTGCAGCGATTCCTTCCACGCGCAGCCGGTCGACATTCGTCGCGCGGCCGAAATCCGCTTCGAAGCCGCTCGTCGTTTTCGTCGCCGCGATCGGCAGCACGCGCGCGTCGAGCCACTGCGCCTCGCGCGCTTCCGGCTCGACGAGCAGGTATCCCACTTCGCGTTGCTGCGGGTCATACAAACGGAGATCGCGCAGATCGCTCGCGCTGCGCGAAAGCAGCGGCACATCGACGTCCAGGCGATTCGGTCCGGCGGCGCCGGGCTTCACGTTGCGATCGACTGCCGCAAACGCGGACGTCGCGACCAGCAACAGCATCATCATTCGTTTCACGAAGGACTCTCCTCGGCCGGCCGCGCGATCGGCTTCACCATCACGAACTTCTGCAGCAGCACGCCAACGACCACGAGCGACAGCGCCAGACCGAGGAGCGAGCCTACGCGATAGAGGCCGCCGAGGCGGTTGAGGTCGTGGAGGAAGCACTTCAGGATCGTCACCAGCAGCAGGACCAGCGCGGCGACGCGCGCGGAGCGGACGCGCAGCACGATGCCGGCGATGAGCATCCCCACCGCAAACACCGCCCACCCGATCGTGTACGAAAGATCCTCGGCCAGCGACGACGAGAAGAAGTTGAACGTGAGCGAAGTGCCGGTCGAGTAGAAGTCGGCGATCTCGATGTTGACGAGCCAGAACAGCAGGATCGTGCCGCACGTGCTGGCCGCACCGATCCATCTCTTCATGTCGCGCGGCAGCAGCACGGCGGCGACGAAGAACGACGCGGCCGCGACGAGGTACGTGTAGAGATACCAGTTGAAGATCGGCGCGTGCGACGCGGGGTGATAGTCGAACACGGCCTGGTTGAAGGTGAGGCGCACGAAGACCGCGGCGAAGAGGCCCGCGCTCCACAGCAGCAGGCCGCGGTGCGGAATGCGGCGGAACAGCCAGACCAGCGCGGCCGCTTCGAGCGCCCACGCGAGCGTGATCCACTGCTTCTCGAACTGCAGCGGCACGGCCGCGGTGATGAAGGCGAGTGACGCACCGGCGACGAGAGCGAGGCGCGAGAGCAGACGCTCGCCAGCCGGCTCGATGCGAATGAGGCGCACGAGCAGCGCGAGCAGAACCAGCGCTTCGGCCACCGGCAGCACGCCGATCATCCAGTCGAGGTTCGCGTCGACCATCGCATCACGCGCGATGAAGAAGAACGAGACGCTGGCCAGCACTGCGCCGAGATACGGCTCGATGCTCTTGCCGGCGCGACGGCCGAGAAGCGCGGGGTAGGCGATGAGCGGCGCGTAAAGCAGCGCGCCGAAGAGAAACTCGCGACTCGGCGCCATGTCGATCGCGGCGAGCGACGCAATGGCGACGATGATCGCGCTGATCGGCGCGAGGCGTTGCATGCCGGTGATCCACGCCAGAGCGAGCGTCGCGAGCAGCAGCACGACGTGCGTGGCGAGCAACGTTTCGTAAAGCTCGGGTTTCGCGTCGGAGCCCGCGCCGATCGCCACGAACTGACCGGCGAACAGCGCCAGCGCCGCGGCGTAGTTGAACCACTTCTCTTCGATCTGCAGCCGTTTGGCGAGGAAGCGGAAGACAAGCGCCCATGCGGCGACGACGAGCGTGGCCGCGAGCGCGACGTTCGGCCACGGCGGCTGCTGTTGAATGATCGTCCAGGCGAACAGCACGATCTGCGACATCACTGCCGCGCCGACCATCAACGACCCGCGGCGCAGGTAGAGCGCGCCAACACCTGCAGCAAGATCAAGCACCGCGAGAACTGCAAGGAAAGGCCACGGCGGAAAGGCGAGCGAAGGCTGCAGCGCGACGAAGATGAGAAAGAGGTGGCCAGCGAGCGCGAGGTGCGAGGTGATTGAGAACTCGGACGTTTCGCTTCCGCGTCCCGCCCACGCGGTTCCGGCGAGTGCGAGCACGCCAAAGACGGCGACGACGAAGAGCGCCGGAATGAGCGACGCGCCGAGCGGCGCGGCTTCCCACCACGACGCGAGCACGATCCACGAGAGGATCACGGCGATGGCGGCGAGAATGGCGCGGCCTTGCGCGCGCGCTTCGAAGATCGCACCGGCCAGCAGCACTGCCAGCAGCAGCGCCAGGCCCCACAACGCGGAGCTCGCGATCGTGTCCGCGGTCAGGAAGAACAGCAGCACGAGACTGAAGATCACGGTGGCCGCAGTGCCGCTGCGCGGCGTGAGCTCGCGACCCTTCGCGCGTGCGATCACCGGCACGATGAGGAAGAGCAGACCGAATGCGCCGAAGACCGCCAGGCCTGCGTACAGACGATCGCTGGTCAGATGCTTCGCGGCCCACACGCCCTCTGCGACGATGGCGAAGAACGAGGCGATGAAGTAGAGCAGGCCGCGGTGGTAACGAACGGCGACGTAGCCGATCGCGGCGAGCAGCACGAACATCGTGACGAAAAGAAGCGCGGGTGAGGCAGCGCGCGGCTCCAGCGCGATCAGCGCGAGGAAGACGAAGAAGAGCAGCGGCGCGGTGACGTTGGCGATCGAATCGATCTTCGTCGCGACGAAGAGATAGAGCGCGACGAAGAGATAGAGCGCGACGAAGAAAGCGAGCCACGCCAGCACGACGGGCCACGCCAGCGGCGTGTACGAACGCGTCGTCCAGATCCCAAACGTCAGCAGCACTGCCGCGCCGCCCGCGATGTGCAGCCAGAGCGGACCGCGCTTCCACGCGAGGAACGCCAGTCCTGCCGCGAGCAGCGCCAGGAACGCGAAGAGCGTGTTGTAGCGCGCGCCGTATGCAGGCACCGCGGCGGCGAAGATGGCGAAGGCGATCGGCAGCGCAGCGCTGGTGATCGCCGCGCGCTCGAACATCCGCTGCTTCGGCGCGTTCTCATCGCGCGAGAGCCAGAGCGTGGCCACGCCGAGCACGGCGAAGACGACGAAGATCGCCACGGCCAGCGGCAGCTGCGCCGGCGTGAGGTACTTCACGATCCAGCCCCACTGATAAACGACCGTGAAAGCGAGCGAGCCGAGCGTGAGCAGCGGCCAGCGTTTCTTGTAAGCGACCCACGCGAGGCCGACGTTCAGCAGGAGGAGATAGGAGAAGAGACCGATGGGACGGTTCTCGCCGCTCGACAGCAGCGCGGGCGTGGCGAAGCCGCCCATCAGGCCGAGGATGGCGATGAAGATCGAGTCGCGGCGGATGGAGAGCCCGACGGCGACCGCTGTGACGATGAGCATCAGGAAGAACACCACGCCCGTGGGCACGAGGTGCCAGAGCGCGTGCATGGAAAACAGCGTGGCGTAAAGGATGGCGATGCCGGCGCCGTGCAGTGCGTTGGCGGTGAACTTCACGTCGCGCGCGATGCGCATTTCGCAGATGACGAGCAGCGACGCGCCAGTGAGCAGACCAATCGTCGCGCGGACGGTCGGGCTCAGCCAGCCGTGTTCAACGGAGTATTTGAGGAAGAAGACGGCCGCGAGCACGAGCGCGATACCGGCGATCCACGAGAAGAGCTTCACGCCGACGAGGCTTTCCCAGTCGAACGGTTTCGCCGGCGCTTTCGGCGGCACGGGCGGCGTAACGGGTGGCGGATCCCACGCGGACGGCGGGGGAGGGGGCGGCGGTTCGTAAGAGCCTTCAAACGCGGCAGCCGGCATTTCGAGCGGCGGCTGTTCGACAACGATCGGCGGAATCTCGACCGCCGGCGGCGCTTCGACAACCGTTGGCGCTTCGACGACCGTTGGAGCGGCGGGCGCCTCGCCCGCCGTCGGCGCGACGCTAGGAGCAACAACCTCCGGCTGCGGTGGCGCGACACTTTCCGCCGAACGCTCCGGTCGGCGGGCGGGGGCGCCCGCCGCTCCAACGAGCTCGCGGAGTTGCCGCTGCATCGCGCTCATGGCCACGCGCAGCTGCTCCACATCCTCCTGCAGCGACGACACCTTCCGCAGCGCGGCGATGGCGATCGCGCCGGCGATGAACGCCACGAATGCGCCGAACATTGGAGGCTCAGAATACTCCGAAAACAAAAAGGCCCGCCGAAGCGGGCCTTTCGTCATGCGATGAGTGAGCGTCAGCTTTCGCGTGCGGCGAGAATCTTTTCGCGGCCGGTGAGGTACAGCAGGATCGTGAGAATCGCGAACGGAATCAGCGCGAGCAGGTCGGCCGATTCGCCGGTCACGAACGGATTGCGTTCCGCCATCGCGCCGATCTTCGCGTTGAACTTCTCCAGCGACGGAACGCCCTGAATCGCGGCGACGATGATGCCTGCGATCGCGCCGCCGGCGATGTAGCCCGAGGCCATCAGCACGCCGGGGCTCTTGTCGGTTTCGGCGACGAGCTGTTCTTCCGTCAGGTTGCGGTCCGCGTGCTTCTTGTGCAGGTACTTGTCGACGAACCAGCGCACCACGCCGCCGATGAGGATCGGCGTCGACGATGAAAGCGGCAGGTAGACGCCGACCGCGAACGCCAGCGACGGGATGCCCGACATCTCGAGCACGATGGCGATGAAGACGCCGAGGAGCACGAGACCCCACGGCAGCTCGCGGTTGAGGATGCCTTTGATGATGTACGACATCAGCGTCGCCTTCGGTGCGTCGAACTTCGTGACGCGGCGTCCGCCCGGCAGCTCGGTGACCGTGCCGTTGATGCCCGGGTCGATGCGATAGGCCGGCGTGCCGTCGGGACGGACGAGGTACTTGCCCGCGGGGCCACCTTTGTCGTCGACCTTGAACCAGAGGTTGTACGTGTTCGTGTCGTGCGTCCCTTCCGGCGCGTTGATGCGCGCGGTGGGCGGGATGCGCTCGACCGTCTGCGTGATCTCGTTCGCAGGCGCCTTGAACGTGGCGGTCGGCACCGGGTCGTACACGGTCGACGCATTGTTGAGCGTGAGGAGGATCGGGCCGAGGCAGAGCGCGGAGGCGAGAGCGCCGATGAGAATCGCGATCTGCTGATAGCTCGGTGTGGCGCCGACGAGATAGCCGGTCTTGAGATCCTGCGACGTCGTGCCGCCGTTCGACGAGGCGATGCAGACGATCGCGCCGATCGACAGTGCCGTCACGTAGTAGTTCTTTCCCGTCCAGCCGAGGATGAGGAAGATGAGGCAGGTGAGTAGCAGCGTGGCCACGGTCATGCCGGAAATCGGATTTGACGACGAGCCGATTTCACCGGTCAGTCGCGACGACACCGTCACGAAGAGAAAGCCGAAGACGACGATGAGGATGGCCGCGCCGACGCGAGCCAGGATGCCGACGCCGCCGGCGTAGAGCGGATTGGCGAACGCGATGACGAGAATGAGGCCGATCGTGCCGAGGAGCACGAACGTCATCGGCAGGTCGCGATCGGTGCGCGGCGTGGCTTCCGCGGTTGCGCTCTTGTTGCGCTGCGCGGAAAGATCGGCCAGGCCGCCTTTCATGCCGTGCCAGATCACCGGCAGCGAGCGGAACACGCTGATGATGCCGCCGGCTGCGACAGCGCCGGCGCCGATGTAGAGGATGTACGCGCTGCGGATGCCGCTCGGTCCCATCTCGGAGATCGGGATGGTGCCCGGTGCGAGCACGCCGGGGATCGCGCTGCCGAAGTACTTGATGGCGGGGATGAGCACGAGGTAGGCGAGCACGCCGCCTGCGCACATGATCGAAGCGATGCGCGGTCCGATGATGTAGCCGACGCCGAGCAGCGCCGGCGAGATCTCGGCGGAGATGGAGCCGGCTTCGAACGGCTTGCCGAACACTTTCTCCGGCGTGTCTTTCCACATGCGGAACGCGGCCATCAGCGACTGATAGACGAGCCCGATGCCGAAGCCGGTGAAGATCGTCTTGGCGCTGGTGCCGGCGCCGCCGAGAGCTTCCTGCTCGCGGCGCGCTTCTTCGGAGGCGGCAGCGCGCGACTCGTCGCTCGCGCCGGCCTTCAGCACTTCCGCGCAGGCGGTGCCTTCCGGATATTTGAGGATGCCGTGCTGCGCGACGATCAGCGCGCGCCGCAGCGGAATCATCATCAGGATGCCGATCAATCCGCCGAGCACCGCCACGAGCATCACGCGCGTGATCTCGAGATCGAAGCCGAGGATGAGGATGGCGGGCATCGTCACGCCGACGCCGAAGGCGATCGATTCACCCGCGGAGCCGGCCGTCTGCACGATGTTGTTCTCGAGGATCGTGGCGTTGCGGCCGCCCATTTTCGAGAGCAAGCGGAAGAACGTGATGGAGATGACGGCGACGGGGATCGATGCGCTGACCGTCAGACCGACCTTCAACACGAGGTACAGCGACGAGGCGCCGAAGATCACGCCGAGTACGGTGCCGAGAATGACCGGCAGCGCGGTGAGCTCGCGGAGGTGTGTCTCCGGAGCGATGTACGGCATGAACGAGGCCGACGCGGGATTTTCGGGGTGTGCGCCGACCTTGTCCGGAAGGCCTTGCGGGACAGCACTCATTCGGGTCTCTCCCTCTTGTAAAGTCCGTGAATTGTAGCTCACGCAATCGCAGAGGCTTGCGCGTGTGCCGATCTTCACGCGCGCGCGTCCGGCGCCGCAGCAAAAAGGGGCCAATCGTCGAAAAAACGTGGCGAATGGACGGCTTTACGCCGCGCCGATCTCTTCGCGCGTGAAGCGCAGGTAGCGTCCGGTGATCGAGCGCTCGTTCGCCGCGATCTCCTCCGGCGTCCCCACCGCCACCACTTCGCCGCCGCCGTCGCCGCCTTCCGGACCCATATCGATCACCCAGTCGGATTGCTCGATGAGCTGCGTGTTGTGCTCGATGACGAGCACCGAGTTGCCGCGCTCGATGAGATCGCGGAAGGTCTTGATCAGCACCTGCACGTCGGTGTGATGGAGGCCGGTGGTCGGCTCGTCGAAGAGGAAGAGGCGCGGCTTGTCGGTCGCCTTCGCGCTTTCGGCGAGGAACGACGCCAGCTTCAGGCGCTGCGCTTCGCCGCCCGAGAGTGAGTCGGTGGATTGGCCGAGGCGGAGATAGCCGAGGCCGACGGCGCGGAGGGCGTCGAGCTTCTTGAGCACCGCGCGCTTGTCGATGAAGAACTTCATCGCTTCATCGACGGTGAGGTCGAGGATCTGGTCGACGTTCTTTCCTTTGTACGTCACCTTCATGACCTGCTCGCCGAAACGGCGTCCTTCGCATTTATCGCAGATCACTTCCACGTCCGCGAGGAACTGCATGTCGATGGTGACCGTGCCGGCGCCCTGACACGTTTCGCAGCGGCCGCCGACGGTGTTGAAGGAGAACATGCCCGCGGTGACGCCGTTCAGTTTCGCGGCCGTCGTGTCGGAGAGCAGCTTCCGAATCTCGTCCCACGCTTTCGTGTACGTGGCGGGATTGGAGCGCGAGGAGCGACCGATCGGCGACTGGTCGACGAGCTCCATGTCGTACACGAGCTTCGTTCCTTCGAGTGCGTCGACGCGGCCGGTCTCCAGCCCCGCCACGCCGCGGATGTCGCGCTGGTAGCGGTTGTAGAGGCACTTGCGGATGAGCGTCGATTTGCCGGAGCCGGAGACGCCGGTGACGGTGACCAGCTTGCCGAGCGGGATATCCACGGTCACGCCGCGCAGATTGTGCTCGCGCGCGTTGACGATGCGGATCACGCCCGCGCTGTCCGTTGGAGCGGCGGGCGCCTCGCCCGCCGGTTCTGCGTCTCGTCCCGCGAGAGCGCCCGCGCCCGCACGAATGACCCGCCCGCCGAATTCGCCCGCGCCCGGTCCCATCTCCACGGTGTAATCAGCGCCCGCGATGATCGTCGGATCGTGCTCGACGACGATCACCGTATTGCCGGCGTTCTTCAGCCGCCGCAGTACCGCCAGCAGGCGCTCGCTGTCGCGCGCGTGCAGGCCCACGGTCGGCTCGTCGATCACATACATCGTTTCGGTCAGTGAGCTGCCGAGCGCCGCGGCGAGATTGATGCGCTGCGATTCGCCGCCGGAGAGCGTGCGCGTCTGGCGATCGAGCGTCAGATACGAAAGGCCTACTTCATCGAGATAGACGAGGCGATTCACGATCTCGCGGCGCAGATGGCCGGCCAGCGCTTCCTCCTGCTTCGACATCGGCAGGAACTCCCAGAAGCGCCGCGCGGTCTTCACGTCCATGCCGAAGAGATCGCCGATGGCGAGCTCGCGAAACTTCACGTTGCTCGCCGCGCTCTTGAGGCGCGAGCCGTGGCAGTGCGGGCATGGCTCGTAGCTGCGGTACTTGGCCAGCTTCACACGCACGTGAATCTTGTACTTTTTCGTCTCCAGCCAGTCGAAGAAGCCTTTGATGCCGTACCACTTTCCTTTGCCGGTGTAGAGCACGTCCCATTCGTCAGAAGTGAGGTCCTTCACCGGCACGTTCAGGCGCAGATTGAATTTCTTCGCGTATTTTTCGAGATCTTCGTAGCAGTCTTCGTAGCCTGCCGAGTTCCACGGCGCCACCGGCTGTTCGTCGAGGCGCAGGTCGCGATTGGGAATGACCTTCTCCATGTCGATGCCGATGATGCGGCCGTAGCCCTGGCAGTTCGTGCACGCGCCCAGCGGCGAGTTGAAGGAGAAGAGATGCGGCGTCGGCTCGATGAACTCGGAGCCGCATTTGTTGCACGCGAAGCGCGACGTGAAGCGATGGCTCACCCACCCTTCCGGCGAATCTTCGAGCACGTTCACGTTGCCTTTCGACAGCTCGAAGGCCTGCTCGATCGCTTCGGTGATCTGCGTCCGCTTTTCTTCTTCGATGCGCAGCCGGTTGATCACCAGCTCCAGCGACGTAACTTTGCTCGTGTTCGTGTCCGCGAGCTCGACCACTTCGCCGTTCTGCCAGACGCGGAAGAAGCCGCCCTTCATCAGCTGCTCGAGCACGACCGCGCGGTTTTCCGCTTCGAAGAAAATCGGAGCGAGGATGACCGCGCGCTTGCCGTTGAGCGCCGCGAGAATCTCGCCGGTGATCGATTCCGGCGTTTCCTTGCGCACGCGCGCATTGCAATCAGGGCAGCGCGTCTCGCCGCAGTAAGTCATGAAGAGGCGGATGTGATCCGCGAGCTCCGTGGCGGTGGCGACGGTGCTGCGCGCGTTCTTCACCGAGTTCTTCTGTTCGATGGAGATGGCGGGCAGGATGCCTTCGATCTCGTCGACGTCCGGCCGGTCGATGCGCTCGAGGAACTGCCGCACATACGTCGACATCGACTCAACAAACCGTCGCTGTCCCTCGGCATACAGCGTATTGAACGCGAGCGACGACTTGCCCGAGCCGGACGGACCGGTGATCACCGTCAGCTGCCGCTGCGGAATCTCGACCGTGACGTTCTTCAGGTTGTGCGTGCGCGCGCCGCGAATCGTGATGGTGCGATCGGGCATTGGTGGTGAGAACGCGGACGGCGGGTCGTGTCATCCCGGAGCGGAATTGAGAATTGAGAATTGAGAATGAAAACCGCGAAACGTGCGGCCGCCAATTCTCAATTCTCAATTTTGAATTCTCAATTCCGCTTCATATCCGTATTCCGTGCCTCTGATAAAAGTTGTAATCCCCCAGCCTTGACCGCAACTTGTCGATCACTTCCTGCGGGACGCGCACTTCGTCCGCGCCGACGTTCATTTCCACCTGGCGGACGTTGCGTGCGCCGGGGATCGTGGTCGAGACGGCGTCGTGCGCGAGGATGAAGCGCAGTGCGCCTTCGGCCAGTGAGCGGGCGGTGCCGCCGATGATCGACTTCGCTTCGTCGACGCGCGGGATCACCTCTTCGAGCCGCTTCGGCGTGAGAAAGTTCTGGCGCACGTCGTCGCCGGTGAAGACGGTGTCCTGGCGATACTTTCCGGAAAGCAGACCGGACGCGAGCGGCACGCGCGCGATGATGCCGTAGCCCTTTTCCTTCGCCAGCGGAAAGAGCTCCGTCTCCGGCGCCTGGTTGAGCACGTTGTAGAGCACCTGCAGCGAGTAGCCCCAGCCGCGCTTGATGATCTCGACACCTTCTTCCGGCGTGGTGACGGACACGCCCCAGTAGCGGATCTTGCCGACTTCCTGCAGGCGGTCCATCGCTTCGTGAATGTCGTCGCGGCGCAGCTCGTCCAGCGACGGGTTGTGCAGCTGATAGAGATCGATGTAATCGGTGCGCAGCCGCTTCAGCGAACCGTCGACAGCGAGGAAGATGTGCTTCTTCGAAAAGTCTTTGCTGAGGCGCCCTTCCGCATCGCGCACCACGCCGACTTTCGTGGCGATGACGACGTCTTTGCGGTGACGCGACAGCACGATGCCGAGGAGCGATTCGCTGCGGCCGAAGCCATAGGAATCGCTGGTGTCGAAGAACGTCACGCCGAGATCGCGCGCGCGACGAATGGCGGCGAGCGACTCGTCGTCGGTCGTCTTTCCCCAGCCCAGTGGCGTGCCGGCGTTCGCCGGACCGCCGATGGCCCAGGCGCCGAAGCCGATCTCACTGACTTTGATCTGTGTGTTGCCGAGCGTGCGGTAATGCATGCAAGTCTTCGCGTCTCCGAGCCTTCGAGTCATCCGAGTGGCAAAGCCGTAGAGTCCAGGCGTCTCTCCCTTGAGACTCTGAGACTTTGCGACTCTACGACTCCCCTTACAGTTTGACGAGCTTCACTTCGAGCATTTCCCGGAACGAGCGAAGGAAATTGAGCGTCTCCGGATCGAGCGGCGAATCGACGGTGACGATGGCCATGGCCTTGCCGCCGCTCCCCGCCCGCGCGAGGTTGTACTCGGCGATGTTGATCTCGCGGTCGCCGAGAAGCGAGCCGACCTTGCCGACGACGCCGGGAACATCCTGATTGATGATGTAGAGCAGGTAGCCCTCCGGCTTGAACTCCACGCGGAAGTTGTTCACCGAGACGATGCGCTGGTTCTTCTCGCTGAACACCGTTCCGGAAACGCAGATCTCTTCGGTGGGCGTCGACGCGCGGAACGTGATCAGGTTGTTGTAGTCGCGCGGCGTCGGATGCGTGGTCGAGCTGATGGCGATGCCGCGCGTTTGCGCGAGCTGCTCGGCGTTCACGAAGTTCACGGACTGCGCGAGATGCGGCGAGAGCAAACCTTTCAGCGCGGCGACGCTCACGATCTTCGTCAGCCGTTCGTCGATGCCCCACAGCTCGACGGCGGCACGATTCACGGGACCTTTCGCGATCTGTGAGGCGAGCAGGCCGAGCTTCTCCGCGAGGATGATCATCGGCGCGGCATCCGCGTCCGCGACGCCTTCGAACGGCAGGTTCACCGCCGAGACGAAGATCGAGCCGCGCAGCGCTTCGATGACCATCTCCGCCGTCTGCACCGCCACGCGATCCTGCGCTTCGATCGTGTTCGCGCCGATGTGCGGCGAGAGGATGATGTTCTTCGCGTTCAGCAGCGGATGCTGCGGGCCGGGCGGCTCGGAAACATAAACGTCGACGGCGGCGCCGGCGATGTGGCCGCTGTTCAATGCGTCCGCGAGCGCCTGCTCTTCATAGATGCCGCCGCGCGCGATGTTGAGGACGATCACACCCTCTTTCATCTTCGCGATTTCCGCGGCGCCGAGCATGCTGCGCGTCTCGTCCGTCATCGGCGTGTGCACCGTGATCACATCCGCTTGCGCGAGCAACTGATCGAGCGTCACTTTCGTGGCGCCCACTTTTTCGAAAACGGTTTCGCTGATGTACGGGTCGTACGCGATGACGCGCATGCCGAACGCGCGGGCGCGAGTGGTGACGCGCGTGCCGATGCGGCCGAGGCCGATCACGCCGAGCGTTTTGCCGTCGAGCTCCATGCCCATGAACTTCGACCGCACCCACTCGCCGCGCTTCACGCTCGCATGCGCTTCGGGGATGTTGCGGCAGAGCGCGAGCATCATGGCCATGGTGTGCTCGGTGGCCGACATGATGTTCGCGGTGGGAGCGTTGATGACGAGGATGCCGCGCGCGGTGCAGGCATCGACGTCGACGTTGTCGAGACCGACGCCGGCGCGTCCGACGATGCGCAGGCGCGTGCCGGCGTTCACCAGTTCTTCCGTGACGGCGGTGCCGCTGCGCGTGATCAGCGCATCCGATTCCGCGACGGCGCGCAGCAGCTCTTCGCCTTTCAAACCGGCGCGGTAATCGAGATCGACGTCGCTCGCGGCGCGGAGAATCTCCAGACCGGAATCGGCGAGAGTGTCGGTGACGAGCACGCGGTAGCTCATGCGCTCGCGACCTCCTGCAGCACGTTCAGCATCGCTTCGAGATCTTCGAGGCGGATGTCGCCCATGTGGCCGATGCGGAACGTGGTCGACTTCCATTCGCCGTAGCCGCCGCCGAGTGTGTAGCCGCGTTTTTTCATCTCGCTGCGAATGCTCTCCGGATCGCGCTCTGGCGTCAGCGCGGTCACGGTCGCTGACGCGAAATTCGGGTCGCCGGCTTTCTTCGCGAAATTCGCGGTGCGCTGCAATGTCATGTCACGCATGGCGCGATGGCGCTCGTAGCGCGCCTCCAGACCTTCTTCTTTGATGATGTGATCGAGCTGTTTGGCCAGCGCGTAAAAGTGCGGGATGGATGGCGTCGACGGCACCGAATCCTCGTCCGCTTTTTCCTTGTAGGCGATGAAGTCAAAGTAGGTGCCGCGATACGGATGCTTCTTCGCGCGCGCCAGTGCTTGCGCGGACGTGGCCACGACCGTAATGCCCGGCGGCAGCGCCAGACCTTTCTGCACGCTCGCCAGGCAGACGTCCAGACCCCATTCGTCGAACGCGACGGGCATGCCGCCGAGGGAGGAGACGGCGTCGACGAGAACGAGCGTGTCGGGCGATTCTTCGCGCACCACCGCGGCCAGCGTGGCCACGTCGTTCGTCACGCCCGTCGACGTTTCGTTGTGCGTGATTGTCACGGCGTCGTAATGCGTGCGGTGGCGCGCCAGATGATCGGCCAGCGCGTCCGGGTCGATGGCGTTGCCCCAGCCGGCGTCGAGCCGGTCCACTTCCACGCCGAGCGATTCGGCGATGCCGTACCAGCGTTCGGAGAACGCGCCGCACGTCGTCACGAGCACGCGCCGCGCGACGCAGTTTTCGAGCGCCGCCTGCATCACGCCGGTGCCGGAGGACGTGATGACGAACGTGTCCTGCTTCGTGCCGAACAGCGGTTTGAGGTTGGCGTTGATGGAGCGGAACAGCTCTTTGAATTCCGCGCTGCGGTGGCCGATCATCGGCCGCGCCAGCTCCTGCAGAATCTCGGGACGGATCCACGTCGGGCCGGGGACGAAGTACTTGCAGACGTCGTTCATGTCGTGATCACGAGGTACGGGAGCACCGCCTTCAGCGTCGGTTCGCTCACGTACACCTCTGCATTCTGCTGTACGCGTGCCCGCGTGTGAACTCCTCCGAATCCGACGAACAAATCCACGGCAGGCTTTGCTTCGAGATCACTCACGCCGTCGCCGATGAATGCGGACGTTCCTTTCGAGCGCGACATCACCGCACGCACGACGAGCTCCTTGCCGCCGGTGCGCGCGAGCAACGACCGGCGATCGAAGTCTTTGTAGTGGCCGGCGTCATCGAAGACGAGCGGCACCGCGTGCACGTTCCGGATGCCGAGCTTCTCCGCCAGCGGTGCGATGGCTTGTGCGATTCCGGCGGTGACGAGATGAATGACCGCACCGCTTTCGCGAAGCGCGGCAATCGTTTCCTCCGCGCCGTCGACGAGCGAATCGCAATACTGCCGGCCGAGCGCTTCCACTGCCGCGCGCGTCGGACGAATGATGTCGAGGCGCCGCCCGTACACCTCGTCGAGCGCAATCTCGCCGTTCATGGCCGCGTCGGTGAGCCGCACGATCTCGGGATTGCCGCCGGCGAGCACGTCGATGCCTTCGATCGTCACGAGCGTGGAGTCGACGTCGAAGAAGATGAAGCGGTATTTGGCTTTCGTCACGGTTTGCGATTCTGCCGACGAGTGATTAGTGGTTAGCGGTGAGTGATTAGTTGAGGCAGCACACGTGCGGTCGCCATCTAATCACTAACCCCTAATCACTAATCACTTTCAAAAGATCCGAAAAACGCTCCAGGAAATGATCCGGCTTCGCCGCGACGAGCTGCTGCCGCGATGAGGAGCCGGTCGGCACCACTGCGACGTCGATGCCGCTGTTGCGCGCGGCGTGCACATCGATGGGCATGTCGCCGACGAACAACGTGTGCTCGCGATCGCCGCCCATGGCGTCGAGCGTGTGCAGTACGTGCTGCGCGTCCGGCTTGCGCGCGCCAGCCGCATCAGGGCCGACGATGGCGCGGAAATGCCGCGAAAGCTCGAGAAAATCGAGGATCTTCCGCGAGAAATGCGAAGGCTTGTTCGTGCAGACGCCCATCGTCACGCCGCGCTCGGACAACTGCTCCAGCGTCGCTTCGACGTCGGCGAGCACGCGCGATTCGGCGCAGCAGATCTCGTCGTAACGCTTTTCGAATGCGCGCACAACGCTGCGCGGCACATCGCTGACATCGAACGCGCGCTGCAGCAATTTCTCCAGGCCGTCGCCGACGAACTCGCGGATGCGCGCGCCGCTCAACTCCTCCAGCCCATGCTCCCGCCGCGCATGATTCACCGCCTCGGCCAGCGCCGCGTACGAATCGACGAGCGTGCCGTCGAGATCGAACACCACCGCGCGATACCGCAAGGTCATGAGCGCCAGATTCTATCGAGAATCGCCAGCACCTCTTCGAGCGACGGCCGCGCGTCGCGCGCGATCTCGAGCTTCGGCCAGTCGCCGAGCTGCTTGAATCCTTCCACCAGCACGACGTCGCAATCGCTGCAATGCGCGAGCAGCTCGCGCGGCGCGCTGTAGTTCACGCGCGACGTGCCGCTCGCGCGAAAGATCACCGCGCCTTCGCTCGCGTTGGCGAGAATCACCGGCTCCGCACCCGCTGCGCGAAAGCGCGCGGTGTCTCCGCGATTCTCTTCGTTGAGCGGATGGTGCGTGTGTTTGATCGCGCCGATGCGCTTTCCCTCGCGGCGAAAGTGCTCGATGAGCTGCACGATCAGCGTCGTCTTTCCGGCGCCGGAGAAGCCGGTGATCGCGGCCACGTGCATCGGCGCGGATGCTACAGCAGTGCAACATCTGCGCGTGGGCCGCGGCGTATGCTGCTTTCTCTCATGATGCAAAGAGCCGCCGCCGCGCTTTTTCTCCTGATCGCATCCGCTTCGCTGGCCATGGCCGCCGACACGCCAGCGCCGCAGATCGCCATCGGTCTCCTCCCCCTCGGCGACAACGCGCAGGGCGTCGTGGCGCGCGTGACGTTCCGCTTCACGGTGCCGCAGGAAGTGCCGGCCGAGGCGATGCTGGAGCTGCAGGGCTCGTTCATGCAGGGCGGGAAAGTGCTGCGCAATTTCCGCTTTCCGGTGCGCACCGGCGAGCCGGGCGACGTCAGCACCGTGCAGACCTTTCCCGCGGGAAGCCTCGACGTCGAAGCGAAGCTGATGCTGCCGGTGGAAGACGGCACGCCGATGCTGCTGCTGAAATCGGTGCAGACGTTCACCATCGGCGCGACGAATCAGCCGTACATCGCCAGCGAAAAAGAAGGCGCGGAAGGCGTCGTTGCGGAAGGGGCGATGCCGGAGAGCGTCGGCGCGGTCAAGATCCTGCCGCCGAAGCGCGACGTGGCGCCGAATCTCTTCATCGTCGACGTAGCCGTAAAGCCGCCGGCGCAGCGCATCGAGTTCTGGGTCGAAGGAAAGAAAATCCTGGCGCGCAACGCGCCGCCGTACCGCGCCGAGCTCGACCTCGGCAAATTGCCGAAGCGCGTGGAAGTGCGCGTGGTCGGCTATGACGCGGCGGGGCGTTATGTCGACGCCGACGCGTTCGTGGTCAACGAGCGCGAAACGCCGCTCGAAGTGAAGATCACGCGCACGCAAACTTCGGACGGCGTGTGGCACATCAAGGTCAGTCTGCAGAACCCGAAGAACACCAACATTCGCAGCGCGGTGCTGTACGCCGGCGACAAGAAACTGCACGAGTGGCGCTCCGCGCCGTACGCGGTCGATCTGCAGCCGGCGCAGCTGAAGAACGCGGAGTTTCTGCGCGCGTCCGTCACCGACGACACCGGCTACGAAGCGACGGATCTCGTTTTCCTAAACGGCGACCGCTACATCGAATCGATCGATGTGAATCTGGTCGAGCTGCCGGTGAGCGTCACCGATGCCGGCGGCGCGCCGATCGCGAATCTGAAGCAGGAGAACTTCACCGTTCTCGAAAACGGCAAGCCGCAGACGATCACCAATTTCAATTACGCCGCGAATCTGCCGCTGTCGATCGGCGTGCTGCTCGATCACTCGGGCAGCATGGAAAAGCGGATGAAGCAGGCCAAGGAAGCGGCGAAGGAGTTCTTCGCGGACATCATCAAGGCGCAGGACCGCGCGTTCGTCGGCGGCTTCGCCATGGATCCGACCAAGAATGCGCCGTTCGTCAGCGACACCGGCGCGCTGGCGCTGCAAGTGGATGCCGTGCCGGATGCGGGCGGCGGCACGTCGCTGTACGACGCGATCGTCACCGGTCTCTATCGCTTCCGCGACGTGCAGGGTCGCAAAGCGCTGCTCGTGATCACCGACGGCGAAGACACGACCTCGCGCCTGAGCTACGACGACATGCTGACGTATGCGCGCGCGTCGCGCGTGCCGCTCTACTTCATCGGCATCGGCATGGGGATGATGGAGATGGGCGGCACGTCAAAGATGAAAACGCTGGCTGCGGAATCCGGCGGCGTGGCGTACTTCATCAAAGACGTGAAGCAGCTGAAGGAAACGTACACGCAGCTCGAACAGGACCTGCGCACGCAATACCTGGTCAGCTATCAGAGCGAGACGACGAAGAAGGACAACGCGTACCGCACGATCGATGTGAAGGTGGATCGGAGCGATGCGCGCGTGCGCACGATTCGCGGGTTCATCCCGTAGTGTCATCCCGAGCGTAGTCGAGGGACCTGGGTGGTTGGCCGGCGCGCGGCGTGAGGCTGGTTCAGCGCACCGCCCCTCCGCCCAGGTCCCGCGCTACGCTCGGGATGACATCCGGCTACGGCGGTGTGATCCGCGCGTACGCGCTCTTCAGCATCGTCAGCCGCTTCACGTAGTTCCGCGTCTCCGGAAACGGAATCGATTCGATGAACTCGTCGAGCGGTTTGCCCGGCGCGGCGCGGCGCCACTTCAGCACGTTGCCTTGCCCGCCGTTGTACGACGCGACGGCCAGGTAGGGGTTGCCGTTGAACATGTTCACCAGCATCTTCAGGTGGTACGTCCCCAGCTCGATGTTCACCTCGGGATTCGTGAGCCGGCGATCGCCGAACGGCACGTGCAAACGCTGCGCGATCTCGCGCGCCGTGGGCGGCATGAGCTGCATGAGACCCGTGGCGCCGACGCGCGATTTCGCCTCCGGGTTGTAGTAGCTCTCCTGAAGAATGAGCGCCTGCACGAGGCTCGGATCGACGCCCTGTTTTTTCGAGTATTTGCGGATCGCGTCGACGTAATGCACCGGGTAGTACATCTTGATGAAGTAGTCCGGCACCGTGTCCTGCTCCGGCGTGGCGAGCTGCGGCCACGCTTTGCGAACGGAGCGATACATCAGCAGCTCGTTGCCGACGCTGTTGTAGTAATCGGCGAACAGCGCTTCGGCGAAACGAACGTTGTCCGGCCGCGCGTTGTGGCGCGTCTCTTCGAACGCCGCTTTCATGTCCTGCAACGCCGTGAGCTCGTAGGCGAGGCGCAGCTCGGCGGGCATGTTCTTCTCCGCGATCTCGCGCCAATCAGCGCCGCCGTCGCCGAGGGGACTGGTGGTGTTCTCCTGACGCTTCGCGCCGCGGGCGACGGAGTGCAGTGCGTAGAGATCGGCGTATGGTGATGACGCGAGCCGCTGATAGATGCCGCGCGCTTCGTCCTTCGCGCCGCGACGCTCCGCACTTCGCGCGTACCAGTAGTCCGCCTGCCGGCGCACGTTCGGATTCGTGTACGTGGCGCTGATGAAGTGGAAGAGCTTTTGCGCCGTGGGCAGATCGCCGCGCGCGTACGCGGCCCACCCTTTGTCCCAGAAGTGCTGCAGCGCCGGATCGGCGAGTGCGTCCAGTTTGATGATCTGCGGCACGAGCTCCATCAGGTATTCGTCCTGATTCTTCGACTCGGCGCGCGCCGCCAGCGAGTTGAGCACGTCCAGCCGCATCTGCGGCTCGATCGGCAGCGCCAGCAGATCCTTGAGGCGCTCGACCGACAGCCGGTCGTATTCGTCTTTCTTGTTCTTCTTCGCGAGATCGATCAGCTTGATCTGCTTCGCCACGACCGCGAACTTCGGCTTCGTGACGGTCTTGCGCTTCTTCCCTTTGCCGACGCGCACCTTCACCGTGCCGACCTGCTTCTTCTCCTTCACCGTTTTGAAGACGATGGGATTGATGGAGTTGGAGACGATCGAGTAATTCTTCGATGCGGTGTAAAGCGCGGGGATGGCGTATTTGAAGTAGACGGACGTCAGCGGCTCGAGCACTTTGTTCGAGTCTTCGTAGCGACGGAGGCGATTGAGCGCGACGCCGCGCTGCAACTGGATCTGGAGCTTCAGTCCGGCCGGCGCGGACGGCTCCAGGAATCCGAGCTCGTCGAGGCCGTCCTGCGCATCGCCATCGCGAATGAGTGACGTCGCGCGCTCCAGCCGTTCTTCCGGCGACATCGGAATGGCTGCGTTTTCGTCGAGGCCGTGAATGGCGCGAATGAGCGCGATGGCGGGTCCGGCTTCCTCCGCTTTCGGATGCGCGACGATCAGGCGCCGCGCGGCCGCGAGTGCTGCCGCAATGTCGCCGGCATTGAAGCGCGAGCCCGCTTCATTCCAGAGCGCGGCGCTGGAGACGCTCGGCTCCGCCGTCCGCTCCGCGATGCGCGCGTAGACGTCCGCGGCGCGATCGAATTCGGCTGCGCTCACGTACAGATTGGCGAGATTGAATCCCGCGTCGGGCGCGTAGATCAGCCGCGGATTCTTCTGCCACAGCCGCGCGAGTGTGGCTCGTGCGGCGCCGTCATCGCCGGTGAGTTGATAGCCGTTGGCGAGGTAGTAGAGCCGATACTCCTCCACCGCCCGCGACCCGAACGTGAACGATGAAAAGTTCTTCACCGCCTCGGCGCCGTCGTTCTGCTGGATCGCTTTCAGGCCGGACGCGTACGCCTCGCGAAACTTCTCGAGATCGGGCGGCGCCTCCGGTTTTTCGGGGACCTGCACTTCCTCGTGCGTGGCCGCCGGAATGATCCGGTCGCGCAGCAACGCCAGGAGAATCCCGGCCACGAGCAAGACGGCGACGATCGTCAGCAGCAGCCAGCGGCGACGAAGAAACTGCAGCACGTTCGAGCTGGACTGCTAGACGGCTGCCAGAACCGCCGGAAGCGGCGCGGCTTACAGGCCGAGAGACTCGGCTTTGCCGTCGGCCAGGATGCGCACGAGCTCGTCGTAGAAGTAGTTCGACACCTTGCGCACGTCTTCGCCGATCCGCTCGTCGTACATCTGGCGGCTGCGGTCGATGTCTTCCTTCAGCCGCTCGTAGAGATCTTTGTTCTTGCGGCCGGCGTCGACCTTCGACTCGTTGTAGAGCTTGATCTCGGAGACGAGCAGGCGCGCGAAGCGGCGCGCTTCATCGTGCTTCTTGGCGTCTTCGGGCTGATTGCCGCCGAGGACGCTGCCGCCGCGGACGCCGGGCGGGGGGATGAATTGCGTGGAGGGGCGATCTTCGCTCGGCGTCGCCGTGGCGCCGGGTGAAGTGGAACGCGCAGGCGCAGGCGCTGCTGGTGGTGCGGGAGCGGGAGCCGGTGCAGACGGAGCTGCGCCGCTGAAATCGTCCGCGGTCGGAACGTTGAAGTTCGGACGCGCCGACGCGATCATGTCGCGCATTTCGTTCGCGCTGAACGAGCGCGTTTCGCCGCCGAAGTCTTGCGGAGCGAGAGGCGCGGCGGCGGGGGCGGGACGGGGCGGCGCCGCGGGAGCGGCGGGTGGCGGTGCGGGACGCGGGGGCGCAGGCGCAGCGGCGGCAGGAGCTGCTGCGGGAGCGGGTGCTGCCGGGCGCGGCGGAGCGGCGGGCGCGGCCGGAGCCGGTGCAGCTTGCGGCGCGGGTGCTGCTGCCGCGGCGCGCGGTGCTTCGCCGCTTTCGGTGAGGCTCGGCGACGGGATCTTCTTGCGAATGGCCAGCGTGTCGACGAGGAGACCGGTGGTGAAGACGAGGATCTCGATGCCCGAGACGTCGAACTTGCTCGTGTCGGCCGTGACGGCATCGACATACACCGCCGCCGCGACTTTGTCCTTGATCACCATAGGCACGAGCACGCCGCGTTCGGAAGCGGGCACGCCCAGGCGTGTGGAGAGATTGGCGCCGTCCCACACGACCACCTGCTCGCTGCGCAGCACGGTGTCGAGCTCCGGCAAGAGACCGGGCGCGGCGTTGAAGCGCTTCACCAGCTCGTCGTTGCCGCCCTGCGCCGAGAAGCCGACGCCTTTCCAGCCGCTGAACGTTTCGCCGCGCAGGATGAGCAGCGCCGCGCGCGAGCCGAACTCGAGACACTGCTCGAGCAGCGCGTTGAGCACGTCGACTTGCGACTTGCCTTGTTCGATGACCTGCAGCGCGCGCTTCACGCGCGAGGCGTCGCCGCCGGCGGGCGCTGCGGGCGCCGCGGCAGTGACGGATTCTTCGAGCTCGCCGATCGATTTCTGGATGTGCGGGAGGAGCGAGATCGACTTCACGTCGGCCTGAACGCTCTGCAGGGCGGCCTTCAGCTGCTGATCGACGATGACGCGGACGTCCTCCACGGACGACCGGATCTCGGCGACCATCTTCTCGATCTCTTCGCGAACGTGCGCCTCGATCGAGCTTGCGACTTCTTCGCCCCTCACAGCCATTAAATCCTCCGGTTGCCGGAACTTGACGCGCGCTCGCGGACCGCAGTACGAGCCGCGCGGATTATTCATCCCGCTCTCTTACGCTGTCAAGGAAGCGGGGGGCGTGCTAAGTTGTCTGCGATGCGTGTTTTCGCTCTTGTTGCCGCGCTCGCAATGCTGCTCGTGAGCGGCTGTCGCGAAGCGGCCGACCAGCCCGATCATCAGGCCGAATGGCGCGACGTGCTCCGCCACAAAGAGGCCGCCGCCTCCCCCACCGCCTCGCCCGCGCAGAAGCAGGTCTACGCCGATTCCGTGCGCGCCTTCGTGCAGAAGCATCCGAATCACGGCCGCGCGCGCGAGGTCTGGTCGCGCATGCAGCTCGAGTTCGCCGACGACCTCGCTGCCATGGGCCGCTATCAGGATTCGATCCGCTTCTACCGCGCCGTGCTCGCGCACGACGGCACGAACGACGAAGCGCGCCGCGGGCTGTCGCTGGCGATGAGCCGCCTCGCGGTCTCGCACCAGCAGCTGCTGCAGATCGAGAAAGGGATGTCGCCGCGCGAAGTGTCGCGCCTGGTCGGCAAGCCGGTTCCGGGCTGGAGCGCGCGGATGAAGCGGCGCGACGCGACGATCGAAGCGTGGTACTACCGCACCGTCGCCGGCGGCGTGGCCGCGGTCTACTTCCGCGACGGCCGCGTGTTCGCCGCGGAAGAGCAATCGGACGCGCGCATGGCGCGGCTCGGATCTTGAATCGTTGCGTGAAATCGGCCCCAGCAAATCGCTGTTGAGAATCGACGTATGCCTCTGTACGAATACCAGTGCAACCAGTGCAATGAACGGTCGGAAATTCTGCAAAGCATTTCCGAGCCGCCGGCCACCCACTGCCCGAAGTGCGGCGGTCCGGTGAAGAAGTTGGTCTCCGCGCCGGCCATCCAGTTCAAAGGCTCGGGCTTCTACAAGACCGATTACGCCTCCGGCTCGTCGTCCGCGCCGAGCACGTCGAAGTCCGACACGAAGAGCGAATCAAAGCCGGAATCAAAGTCCGAAACGAAGAGCGAAACAAAGTCCGAATCCAAGTCCGAATCGAAGAGCGGCGACTGACGACATTCACATGGAATTGGCACCGGCTCTCGCGGCACCTCACGACGTTCCCCGTACCATCATCGAGCTCACCATGGGTCAGGCCAAGAATCTCAAACGTCGTGCGGATGCGGTGCTGGAAGAGGTGTTTCGCTCTCTCTTCGAAGAGATCGACACGATCAAGCTGCGCAAGGAGATCGATTCACTGCGCGCCGGAGCGCCGGAGTACAGCTCGTCGCAGCACGCCAAATCGCTGGCGCGCCGCACGAGCATCCGCTGCGCGGCTGCCGGCGCGGTGACCGGCCTTCCTTCGGGCATCGCCGCGATCGGCACACTCGGCGCCGACCTCGCCTACCTCATCTACCAGCAGTTCCGCCTCATCCTCGGCATCGCCACCATCTACGGGCACGAACCGACGAGCCGCGAGCGTTTCACCGAAGCGCTGTCGTGCGTCGCCGTCTCGTCCGGCATCGGCATCGGCAAGCAGAGCATCGCCACGATGCTCGGCTCCGCGACGATCGAAGGCGGCGTGATCGCCGAAAAGATCGGCGCGCGATTCATGCGCGAGCGCCTGGCGAAAGTGATTCCGTTCGTCGGCATCTTTTCGGGCGGCGCACTGAATTACGTTTCGGTGCAGGCCGTGGCGCGCAATGCGATCCGCTATTACGAATCGCGCGTCGAGCCTTCGCTCGCTGATGAGATCTGGGCCGACGGCGATCGCGAGCACGCGTAGCAATTCGCAATGAATCGCTTGCCTTCGCGCAAGTTTCACTCTCGCGTTGTTGCAAGTTTCGCCCGCCGGAATGCGCCCACTGGCGAGGTGGTTTGACGCGGGTGAAACCGATGCCCAAATTCGAATACGAAGCCATCACGGAGTCCCGCTCCGCGTTCTACGAACGCCGCCGCCTGCGCCGGATCCGAATGATTGTCGAGCTCACGCTGAATCTGATCAGCAGTGATCGCACGGTTTCGCATCGCGAAGCACGCTGCCTCGTCGAGTGCGCGCGCAAAGCGATCTTCGAGCTCTATCCCGGTTTCCTGCAGCGCTACGAGCGCGTCGTGGAGCCGGTGTTCGAGCGCGTGCTGCAGCAGCGCTGGCCGCACGAAGAGCTGCCGTACGTGCACCCGCACGAGCCGGTCAACTAATCCCGCGCGTCCGGCACGACGCCCTTCTTCTCCAGCTTCGCGATGAGTTCCGGCTCGAACGCCGCGCGCCGCGCGAAGACCATCCCCACATCGTCATAGCCAATGAGCGCCCAATCGCGCCGCGGCCAGTACGCCAGTGACGCGGGCATGCGCGTCTCCTGCTTCGTCGCGTAATTGACCACCGGCAGCGGCGCGCGATATTCGTCGATGGCGAGATCGATCGAATACTTGCGCAGCAGCGCACGCCACGCGCGCTCGTCTAGCCGCGCCTTCGCATACTCCGCATTGAAGTCGCGATACAGCTCATTGCGTCCGTCGGTGAGCGCGCGGCGCTCCGGATAAAACGTCCAGATCACGAGGCCGCCGAATTGATCGGGGTTGTAGATGTTGCCGCGCAGTTGCGTGGCGCGCAGCTCATTGACCGCGCGCAGCGGAAACATGGCGCGCTTCACTCCAAGCTCACGATCGCCGGTGATGGCCGCGAGCGCGACGATCGCGGCGGTGGCAATGGCAGCGACGCGCGGCGTGAGCCACTCGCGCCGAAACGCCGGCGCCACGAGCAGCGGAAACGTGGCGAAGAACAAGCTCTGATTGCGCGCGTGACGAATGGCGAGATACGCAAAGACGGCGAAGAGCACGATGCGCGCGAGCTGCACGCGCCACTCGCGATTGATGACGAAGACAGCGACGCCGATGCCGACCGCGATGTACAGCAGCGGAAAGAGCAGCGGCGGACTGGGAAGCCACTCCGCATTCACGATCGCGCCGCCGCGCACGTATTGCGTCAACTCGATCGGCGCCCACACCGCGCGCCAGCCATACGGATTGACGAGCAGCATGACCGCGCTCGCCAGCGGCATCGTGATGCGGCGCGTGATCACCAGCGCGATGAACGGCGCGAGCAGCGCCGAAGGATGCACGTTGATCCACAGCACCGTCAGCACGCAGAACAGCACGAGCTTGTTGCGCTCCGCCGCAGCAATGGCCAGCATCGCCAGCAGCGCGGCCACCGCGGAAGGCCGCACGTCGAGCAGCGGCATCGCACCCGCGAACGCGAGCGCAGCGAGCGGTGCATTGCGTCCGCTCAGCCACCACGCAAGCGTGAACAGCACACCCGCCAACAGACCGCGCAGCCACGACAGACCGTTCGCTCCGACCGCGCGATACGCGAGATAGAGCGGCGCTTCGAACAGCCACTCGCCATTGATCCACGCGCCGCGCGCACTGGCCGTGGCGAACGGATCGCTCTGCGGCAACGCGTGATGCTCGACAATCCAGCGACCTGTCGCGAGATGCCAGAAGAAGTCGTAGGAGCGGATCGGCGCAATCGCCGCCAGCGAGAACGCGAGCAGCAGAAGCAGCGGAATGGCGCGGCGCGCGAGCACGCCTGAGGATTACATGCGGGGCGAGGCTTCCGCCAGCCGCATCAGCTCGATGTCGCCGTTCACCGTCACGATCTTCAGCTCGTGCGCGCCGCCGTTGATGTCACCCGAAACGCGCCGGCTGCCCGGATGCGAATGGATGCTCAGCGGAAACGACGCTTCGAAGTCGCCATTCACTTGCGCCAGATCGACGCTGAACGACGCGGTCTGCGGCAGAAACGCTTCCACGCCGCCGTTGACCGTCTTCATGCTCGCGCCATTGAAGGCCTGCGTGAATTTCGCGCGCACTTTGCCGTTCACCGTCTTCGCGGAGAATCCGTTGCGTCCGCTGGTCTCGACGTCGATCGTGCCGTTCACGGTCACGTACGCCGACTGCGCATCGCTGCCGCGCGTGGCGATCCGGCCGTTGACGGTCTTCACTTCCAGCGAAACGCTTGGCGGCACTTTGATCGTGTAGTCGATCCGCGTCTGCGGGCGATCCCAGAAGAAATGAAATTCGCGCTTTTCGTGGCGGCCCACGGAAAGCGTGTCGCCATCGATGGTCGTTTCGAAGAGGCCTTCATTTTCGGCGCCCTTCTTCGGCTCGAGGTCGCCATGCGCTTCGGCCACCAGCGTGATTTCCTGCATCGGCGCCGCTTCCACGGTGACGCTGCCGTCCACTTCATGAATGGCCAGCCGTTGGATTCCCGCAACCGGCCACGCGCGCCGAACCGTCGCGCTGCGGTCGTTGTGCACGACCCGCGCGTCACACGCGGTCACAAGAAGCGCCGCCGCGAGTAAATAAAGGTTCCGGTTCCGGCTGTTCATCGCTGACACCTGCAGCACGGTTGTACGACAATCCGCGGCCGAGGTTTCATGACCGACAGCTCCCAGACCAAGCTCCTGCGCATCGCCGCGTTCCTCGTCGACGCGCTGACGATCTCGATCATTCTCATCCTACCCGCCTCCGCGGTGAGCTACGCCATGGCCTGGATCGGCGGCTCGGTGAAGGCCATCCAGATCGTCTGGTGGGCCGCGCTGGCCATTCTCCTGGCGTGCATCCTTCTCCGCGACGGCTACCGCCGCCGCTCCATCGGCAAGCAACTCCTCGGCCTCCGGCTCATGACGCCGAACGGCCAGGGCTGTGGCTTCTTCCGCTCCATGATCCGCAACCTGCCGCTGGTGATCCCCGGCTGGAACCTGCTGGAGGTGGTGCTGGTGCTGTTCGGCAAGCCGCGCACCGGCGACCGCATCGCGCGAACGACCGTG
>DASSMK010000034.1:0-14497 GCA_035688915.1 Thermoanaerobaculia bacterium | reverse complement strand
CGGGCGAGGGCGCCCGCCGCTCCAACGTTCAGCGCGATGTCACGAGGCCGGCTGCTCCGGCGCCACTTCTTTCGGCACCACCGTCTGGCCATTCTTGGCGCGCGAGAAGCCTTCCACCACCACGCGCTCGCCCGGCGCGATCCCGGCGTCGACGATCCACATCGGGCCGACGCGGTCGCCGAGCTGCACGCTGCGCACTTCGGCTTTGTTGTCCGCGCCGACGATGGCCACCTGATACGTGCCCTGCAGCTCGTTCACCGCGCGCTGCGGAATGAGCACGGCCGCTTTGTGCACGGCCGTGGTGGCGCGCACTTTCGCGAACTGGCCGGGCCGCAGCAGATTGCCCGGATTCGGGAAGAGGCCGACCACATTGATGGTGCCGGTCTTCACGTTGACGTCGCGGCCGGCCACGCTGATGTGGCCTTTGTGCGGATAGACGGTGCCGTCGCTGAGCACGAGATCGAGCGCCGCGCTGCGCATGGCCGGATCGCTTTCGAACTTCAGGTACTCCTGCTCGCTGATCGGAAAGGTGACGCGGATCGGATCGACTTTCGACACGGTGGCCAGCACCGTCTGCGGGTTGACGAGATTGCCGACCTGCGCCTGTGCGATGCCGGCGATGCCGCTGATCGGCGAAGTGACGCGCGTCCAGGCCATGTTCAGCCGCTGCTGCTCGACCGCCGCGCGCAACGCGCCGACGCTCGCGGCGGCCGCTTCTTTCGCGGAGCGCGCGTTGTCGAGCTCCTGCTGGCTGATGGCGTGCTGCGCGGCCAGCGGCTCATACCGCGCCACGTCGCGATTCGCCTTCGCCAGCGCCGCCTCGGCCTGCGCCAGATTCGCCTGCGCCTGCCGCAACGAGGCCTGCGACTGGCGCGGATCGATCTCGAAGAGGAGCTGCCCCTGCCGCACGAACGAGCCTTCCGTGTAGACGCGGCGCAGCAGATAGCCGTCCACCTTCGGACGGATCTCGGCGTTCACGTCGCCTTCGGTCGTGCCGATCCACTCGCGCACGATCGGCTCGTCCTGCTGGACGGCGGCGGTGACGACCACGCCCGGCGGCGGTGGCGGCGCCTTGGCGGCTTCCGACTTTTCGCTGCAGCCGGCGACGAGCGCGGCGGCGGCGAGCAGGGCGGCAGTGAGGACTCGCTTCATCATTTCTCTCCTGATGCGATGCCGCGCACGAGCACGGAGACAATCGTCTCGGTGTCGGTTTCGCGCGAGGTTCGCGTTTGTTTCTGTTCGATGCGGCGGATGATCATGCCGCGCATGCAGTCGCGATAAATGGCCGCGATGGTGACGGGATCGATGTCGCTCCGGATCTCGCCGCGCGCCTGCGCATCGGCGAAGAGCTTCTCCAGCCGCGCCGCATAACGCGCATACGATCCGGGCCGCCGTTTGTGTAACGCGGCCTGCGGAATGGCCAGCGTGGCCTGGAAGAGCGCGCGGTTTTCGTCGTAGAAGCGGAGCTGGCGCAGCACGACATTGCCGAGGCGTTCGGCGAAGGGGGCGTCGCCATCGAAGGCGGGCTCGAGCTCGGCGACGAGCGAATCGAACGCGCGATCGGCGGTCTTGGCCAGCAGCTCCTCGCGATCGCGAAAGTAGACATACAACGTCCCCTTCGCGATGCCGGCTTCATCGGCGATGTCCTGGATGGTGGCGTCGTCGAGCCCCTTGCGCGCGATGACACGCATGGCGGCGTCCTGAATGGAGGCGCAGCGAAACTCCTCGACGATCTCTTCTTTGGTCTTGCGGGACATGGCGCGGGATCGAACGACCTGCCCGACAAAATGACCGAACGGTCAGTCGGGCGGACAGATAGTGCAATACCTCAGACGCCGCGTCAAGATTCCCCAGGTGACAGATTGGTGGCGGAGCGGGCTCACCGCATCCGCCCGCCTCGCCCCGATCCCCGACTACGCCCCCAGAATCCGCCGCACCATCATGAATTGCCCGACGTGATACGCGTTGTGATCCGCCGCAAGGAGGATCTCGCGCAGCACCGTCTGGCCCGTGCCGTGCGGAATCTTCGATTCGAGCTCGATCGATTCATCGGCCGTGAGCTGCGCGAAATCGCGCAGGTGCGACTGGTAGCGCGCGATGCTCTCGTCCCATGCGGCATCGCTCGGCGGTTCCTCGGATGCCGGCCAGTAACCCGACGGAAACTCCGGCGAGACGTGCTTCGCGTCGCGCGTGAATTCGAGGATGTCCCACAGCGCGATGCGTAGATGCTCGAGCAGTTCCCACGGCGAATGCGGTCCGCCCGCCGGGCGCTTGCCGCGCAGCTCGCGCGGAAAGTCCGTCACCGCGTCGTCGAAGCGGATGTGCGCCTGATCCCAATCGAACAGCTGCGCGAGATGGTTGCGAATGTCCTTGCTCATGACTTCTTCCTCTTTCCGATGAATTCTGCTTCCAGGCGCCAGGTCTCGCCGTCGTCGCTCAACGCTTCGCCGAGCCAGTGAAAGAAATCGTTCGTCGTTTCGACGAAGCGCCAGCGGATGATCGTGCCGTCCTGATGATGGCCGAGCTGCACGAGATCGTTGCCGATGCGACGGCCGGTCAACTCGTCGCGGCGGCCGCTGATCGGATTCATCCACGTCACGCGCCACGCTTCGATCGCCGCGTCCCACACGCGGATGGTCGTGCCGTACGTCGCCACGATTCCTTCGTGCTTCATGATCCAGACATCCTGCACCGCGCGCCCCTCCAACACCCAGCCGAAATGCGCTTCGCCTTTCACGTGCAGCTCGCGCACGTCCTGCCCGTAGCGCAGCACGTCGAGCTCCCAGGCGCCTTCGAGCCAGCCGTAGATGTCATGCTCTTCCGGAATCTCCGGCGCGCGCCCGCTCGCGGCGAGCCTCTCCATCATCGTCATCATCATCCTCCCGAACGTTTGTGCAGCGAGGTGGGTTATACGCGGCGGAAGGAGAGCAAATCGTGGCGAAAATTGCGGTGGCCTTAAAAGAAGCGATTCGCGCCAAACGCGAGCGCGGCGAGCCCGGCTTCGCGACCGGACGCCTCCTCGCGCGCGGCGACGGCTGGCGCGTCTCGGATGTGCTCTGCACATCCGGCCCGGACGACAAGCCGTTCGAAGAGAAACACGACGCCGTCTCCATCGCGATCGTGGCCGCGGGCACGTTTCAATACCGCACCACCTCCCACCGCCAGCTCATGTCCCCCGGCTCCCTCCTCCTCGGCCACCCCGGCAAGTCCTTCGAATGCGCGCACGAACACGGCACCGGCGACCGCTGCATCGCCTTCCATCTCGATCCGGATTGGTTCTCGCGCGTCACTGACCACGCGCCGCACTTTCGTCTGCACCGCATCCCGCCGCTGCGCGAGTTCACGCCGCTCATCGCCGCCGCATGCGCTGCACTCGATGACGCCGATGCCTCATGGCATGAACTGGCCATCGCACTGGCCGCGCGTGTCGCGTCCGTCGCCAACGACACACCGCGACACGACGCATCGTCGCGCGACACGGATGCGCGCAACGCGGAAGCACGCATCGCGCGAGCCGTGCGCATCCTGGAGCGCCACACCGACGTTGCGCTCGACACACTCGCGCGCGACGCCGGCCTCACGCCCTGGCACTTCCTGCGCACCTTCACACGCGTCACCGGCGTCACCCCGCACCAGTTCGCGCTGCGCGCGCGCCTGCGCAACGCCGCGCTGCGCCTCGCACAGACCGACGCCAAAGTGATCGACGTCGCCCTCGACTCCGGCTTCGGCGACGTCTCGAACTTCACGCGCACCTTCCGCGCGGAGTTCGGCGTCACGCCGCGGCAGTACCGGGTGGTAGCGAGATAACTGGAGATTATCGAAATCCGAACCTCTCGTCGCCGTGCTTGTGGCGGTGCGAAATGGCGAACGTTGGATCGAAGCATCGCTCCGGTCCCTCCTTGCGCAGACGCACAAGAACCTCCAGATCGTCGTCGTCGATAACGGGTCCGCTGACCGCTCAGCCGAGATTGCGGCCATCGGTGACAGTCGGATCGAAGTCCACGCGCAGCCCTCGGGCGGACTGGTCTCGGCGCTGAATGAGGCCTACCGCCATGTCGCACCTGAGGCGGAGGCGATTGCGCGTCAGGATGCCGACGATTTAAGCGAGCCGGCACGCATTGCCGAGCAATTGCGTCTTCTCGCCAGTGAATCGCAGCTCGGACTGGTCGGTACCGGGCACCGGGAAATCGACTACGACGGCTCACCTCTGCGTGATGTGCGAGCGTCGACGGATCCCGCTGGCATTCGCACGCGCCTCCGTCGCGCCAATCCGTTTGCGGGAGCATCGATCCTCATGCGACGGTCTGTGTTCGATGCCGTCAAAGGCTATGATCCCGCGCTCGACGGAAGAGTGGGTGAGGACTACGACTTCCTTATCCGTGTCGCGGAGCGCTTCACAATCTCCGCCGTCTCGGATCCACTGTACATCTACCGTACTAACAATCCGGACAGCATGTGCGGCTTGATCGGCTACGACTACCGTGAGCCGAAAGCGTTCGTAGCGGAACGCGCGCGCCGGCGCGGCAGCTCGATCTTTGCCGAGGACGTGGCGTCGTGATCTCGATTCTCGTGACGTTCTATGACAATCGGCGAATGTTGCGCGTCTGTCTCGACCGTCTGTTGCCCACTCTGAGTGGGCATGACGCCGAAGTGGTCGTCGTTGATGACAATCCAGAACGGCCGCTCGTCATCCCTGACGAGTTTGCCGATCTTGTGCGCGTCGTACGATCACCTTCGAATCTCGGCTACTCCGGCGCGTGCAATCTTGGCGTCGACAGCGCTCGCGGCGAACAGATCCTGTTTCTCGATTGCGACATTGTAGTAACCGACGGCTGGCTGACCGCGATGCTCCATTCTTTGCAGCAGTATCCGGACGCCGGCGCCGTCAGTGCGAAGATTCTGGACTTGTCGACCGGCCGCATTGCCCATTTCGGCGCCGCGGTTCACGAGGTCGACTCCATTCACCCGTACCAGGACAACGATGCCGACTTCTCCCTCAGTTGTGAAGATCGACAGTTTCGAATCATGGTATCGGGCGCCCTTCTCATGGACCGGCAGTTCTTCCGCACTCTCGGCGGATTTGACTTCGATCTACGGAATGCATTCGGCGATTTCGAGCTCGCGTTGAAAATGGCCGAAGCAGGCCGGCCGGCACGCATCAGCGCGCGTTCGATCGTCTATCACCGCGGCGTCGTATCCGGGGCCGCGCGTTATGCCCATTACGCGGACGCAAAGGCGCTTTTTTTCAAACGCTGGGGAACGCGCGTCGGCAGCGAGGGCCTGACGTTTCTCACAGAGGCCGCGTTTCTTCTGCGAGGGCGAACGTCTGCCATTCCGCACATTGCGGTCAATCTTTCCAGCAGCATCTTTTCTTCGGATTACATCAGGGCGGCGGTTGACGGTGCCGGCCTGCGACTCCTGCAGACTTACAATCCGCGATCACTCGATAAAAATATGCCGCACATCCGGCTGGAGGACCGGCTCGACTGGGAGCTCTGCCGGCTCAACGTTCCGCTGCTGTACTTCGTCGATCGGTATCGCGCCGTCGCTGACAATCATTACTGGTTCGAGCACCGCATGAATCGCGACGATCTCGTGGCGGACCGTAACGGCAACATCGCGCCGGTATCGGCAATCCGCACTACGTGACCAGGAACCCGACGCCGTTCCGAGCGTAGATGCCGATGACGTCGCTCGGCTTCCACCGCTTCACCCTCGGATGATGCCACGTTGCTTTGATGCGATCGACATCGGCATCGCGGCCGGAGCCGTAGCAAGCCGCCAGGCAGTTGGCGAGGATGGGCAGTTCCATCGCGAATGCGCCGTCTTCGCGCAGCCATTCGCGCATCCGCTCTTCCGCACGAAGAAGATCAACGGCGGCGACACGGGGGCCAACTTCGAGCAAGCGAAGGGCGCCGAGATTTCCCATCGCGCGCCAGTATGCACGTTCGTTGTGATAGACGAGCGCCAGCGACCGTCCTAGGAGCAACGCTCTGCGCGCTTCGTCTTTCTCGTCGCGGGCAACGTGGATGGCCGCCTTCAAATTCAAAAGCTTTACGTCGTAGATCACGAGATGCTCGTGCTTGGAAAGTTCCAGTCCGTCCGTGACGTACCGCAGTGCCTTTGTATCCTCACCTTTGAAGAGGGCAATCAATGACCGCTGTTGCGCAATTTCAATGAGTCGCCACGCCTCACCCAGGCCGTCTTCATTTGCGGCCAGCGCGCGCTCGAACGACTCGGTCGCGCTTTTCACATCGTGTGTCAGGTGGATGTGAACATAACCTTGGTCGTAATACGCGATGCTCTCCGCATACCGATCACCTTCACGTTTCGCGATCGTGAGCGCGCGTTCGAGCACTTCAAGCGATCGTTCCGGTTCGCCAAATGCGTTGTGTACACCGGCCTTCCGGTCCTCTCGCGCGAACTCGTACCACGACGACGACGGCGGCTCCGATTCCCATGCTTCGATTACTGCGGCGGCTTCGCGATAACGAGCCGTATGGAGCTTGGCATTGAAATACCGATGAAAAAAGTGATCGCGCTGCTGGCTCGAGGGGAACGACGGATACCGGAGCCCTGCGTAGACGCGATCGTACTCAGCAACCGCTTCGTCCATGTATGTCTGATGCAGCAGTGCATCGGCGTACTGCTCCCGCAGCGCGAGATATCGCTGTGCTTCGACGCGGCTGAGCGAACGTCGTTCGAACGTGCGCACGAATTCCGCACCGATCTCCAAGGTGTCGGTGGAACGGCGCGCATTGGCCGAGCGCTTGACGGCTCGTTCCGCGGCGTCGAGCAGCTCGCCGGTGTCACGCCGTGCGCGGGCTGCATTGAAGAACTCAACGAGCAGCAACTCTTCACGCGCAGCAGGGTCGGCCTGACCGATCCATTCGAGCACGGCCTGAGCATCCTCACGGCGTGGCCTGTAATCAGGAGCTTTCGAGAAGTAGCGATAGAAATTGTCGTGGAACGCGGTGTAGCCGGGCAGTGCGCTCTCTCCGTCGACGGCGAGGACACCCCGCTCGATGAGGCGGTACGCCGCGTCATCGGCACCGCGGTCACTGACGTATTCCGACGGGATGCGGCCTGAAAATGCGACGAGCGCGCGCAGGAGCTGCCGCGTTTCGATCCAGTCATTTTCGGGCATGGCGTTGCGGAGCGCAGCGACACGGCGAACGATGATCTTCGCTGAATCGTTCGGAACGGCGCGAACGAACTCGCGAAAGCGTTTGAAGCTGGGGACGGTCCAGTCGAATGTGGCGGTTCGTTCGATGACACGCGCCGTCTCCATCCAGTTGATCGTCACCAGCAGTTCCAGTGGCCGATTGCCCGCCTTCTGCACGAGCATCTCGAGCACTGGCTTTTCGGCGTCGATCTCCTCCTCTCTGGCGGCCGCCTCCGTCAAACCGCGGAGCGCGCCATAGAGGAGTGAAAGGGCATCTTCCTTTTGGAGCGGCTGTACGTCATAGCGAACGCGGAAGGAATCCGGGTGCGAATCGAGGCGTTTGTGAAACCAGCTCACCGCATCACTGACGGTCAATGCGATTTCGTCCGTGTTCGTGGCAAGAACGAGGAGCGTTTGGCTCGGCGTGTTTCGCAGATGGTCCGAGATCGTGCCGAGAAGCTCGAACGCGCCTCGCGGGAGATCCTGAATGTTGTCGATCAGAACCGTCATAGGCACCGAATGCACGGGCGCTGAAATGAAGTGCTTCAGCGTTTCGGTGATCGCGTAAAACGACTCGTCGAGCGAAGATTGGCCGGTGAGAAACTTTGCAATCGGCGGCGCAAAGGCTACGTCGCACCCGCGACGCACGAGCAGTTCAGGGATCCGTTCTTCGCCCGTCTGAAGCTTTCCTTTGGTTATAGAAAGACCCGTCAGATCCGCTAGCAGGTCGCGCAGCACCACTGCGCCGCGACCGAGAGCGTTGTAGTGCAATGCGCGGAACTGTTGCGACCGCAAACGACCGCGGATCTCATCGAGAATCCGCGACTTGCCGACGCCGCTGCCGCCGCGGACGTCGATGATGCGTCCGTGTCCGTCCTTGACGGCCGACGCCAGATCCTTCAGTTCACTGCCGAGAAATGTTTGGACTCGCTCACCGATCAGCGGAGGCGTGCGCAATGCCTGTAGATTTAGAACCGGCAAAGGCACGATTTGACGCGACGCGGCCGGCTCGCCGTTCACGAGGTAATCAATGGTCAATTCGCCGAGCTCCACAGTCGCGCGCGGCACGAGAACTCGGCAAAAGAACGTGAGGATGACGTCCTCCATCGGCTGAAGTGTCGTCGTCACATCAGGCGACAATGCGTCGAGCGTCATCTCGATTGCGGCGCTCACGGCGGGCGGCGTCAGCGACTGCAGTGTGAGGGCGTGCGCATATCGATTCTTGAGCCGCAGGTGAATGAAAAATTGCTCTTCGAAGAGTCGCGTTTCATCCGCAACTGGCGCGGGCGAGAGTGCTTCTTCGAATTCACTGATAGTGACGACAGCGGCAAGACTTTCTGCCAACGGCGCCGGATCGAAATCGCCGAGATGTCGTTTGACGATGGCTGGAAAGCGAAGGAGAGAGCTGTCGAGATCAGCGCCGTCGCGAAAATCGACCCGCAGTCGCCCTTGAAGACGCGCTACGCGGCCAAACATGGCCTTGGCCTGATCGGTAATCGGACTAGATGACATTAGCATGAGCCGATCGACGCCGTTTGCGATCACGACGATGTACGACTTGCCGATCGTGCTCAAGCCGATCGGCTCTTTGTAGTGCTTGCACTCGACCCAGGTATTGAACATGTCTGCACCGACCGCAATGCTCAATTCCATGTCCCGGCCGCCGTCGGGCCCGATTTCTGCCGTTTGCTGCACTGTCCAGGTGTCGCCGTACTCAGCACGCAAATAGTCGAACACGAGCGACTCGAACTGCTGCCAGTCGATGCCGCGCCACACCTCTTCCGGGATGGGGCGCGATAATCTCCAGTTATCGTTCGCAACGCGTCTTTTCGTCATTCTGGTAAGGAGTGATGGACGGGATATTTTCCCTACCCATACGCTCTACTTAGTCGAGATGCGTTCGGACGCCATGAGCCTCAATGGCGTGAATGAGAGCGCCGTCGCACTGAAGCAGTGCGTCCGCGAGACGGATCATGCGCTGATTCGGTCGGGCCACGGCGCGAAGAGAGAAAATCCGGGAGACGACGTCGGATTCGTGTCCGCGGCCCATTGCAGAAGCGAGCAGGATGATTGCGGCCGCGGTCGAGCGGCTGATGCCTTCCCAGCAGTGCAGCACCACGCGCGCTGTTCCACTGCGCAGCTCGCGACCGGCAGCGATGATGCGCAAGATGTCTTCCTCTGATGCACCACGGTCATCGTCAGCATCGAGGAAGTGTAGACGCAGAGGCTCGACGATTCGATCGTAACCGTCCGGCAAGGGGTCATCGGGGTCCCCGATCGAGACGAAGAGCGCCAAATCCTCCGGAGAAGCCAGCGACTCGAGCAACCTTCCGACTTCGAGCCGACTGCAGATTTGAACCTCCGGAAGCGTCTGCCAGTCAACCATCACTGACAGTCTAGTCGAGCGCTTTTCCCCTCCGCAGGTCCGCTTCTTGCCCTCCACCCGCACTCGTTGTTGCAACGCGTTGTTTTTCTCGTGATTTTGGTTGTGCTCGTGGCGGTGGAAGTGCGGGCGCAGCGGCAGCTTTCGCTCGATGACGCGCTTGCGCTCGCCACCGGAACGAGCGAGCAGATCGCGGTCGCGCAGGCCGGCGTGCAGCGCGCCGATGCGAACGTCCGCCGCGCCGAATCGCAGGGGCTGCCGCAGATCGCAGGCTCCGGTTCGTACAACCGTTCGCTCGCCAATCAGTTCCAGGGCATCACCGACTCCGGCGATTCGCCCGCGCCGCCGCCCGAATGCAGCGGGCCGTTCGTCTCCGATCCTTCGCTCCCGCTCGAAGAGCGCGTGCGCCTCCTCGAACAGCGCCTCGGCTGCCCCGCCTCCAGTCCCTTCGGCGGCCTCGACTTCTCGCAACTCGGCTTCGGCGCGCCGAACACCTGGAACCTCGGCCTCTCCTTCAACTGGCCGCTCTTCACCGGCGGCCGCGTCGAAGCGCAAGTGCGCGCGTCCGAATCGGCGCGCGACATCGCGCGCGCGTCGCTCACTTCCGCAGAAGCGCAAGTGCGACTCGAAGTCACGCAGGCCTACTTTGACGCGCAGCTCGCCAGTGAGCTGGTCGGCATCTCCGAAGCGAGTCTCACCAACAGCGGCGAGACGCTGCGGCTGACGGAAATTCGGGAGAAGGCCGGCGCGCAGGCGGAGTTCGACGTGCTGCAGGCGCGCGTCGCGCGCGACAACCAGCGCCCGCTGCTCATCCGCCGGCAATCGCAACGCGACCTCGCGCTCGAACGGCTGCGCGCGCTGCTCGATCTGCCGCCGAATGAACCGCTCGTCCTGACGACGTCCGTCAGCGCCGCCGCATCACGCGAGATCAAGACGGACACCGACGTCATGCAGCGCGTTCCGGTGCAGCAGGCCGGCGACCGCCTCATGGCCACGCGGCATCAGCTCACCGCCGCGCGCGCGGAGCGGATGCCGACCATCACCGCCACCTCCAACTACGGCCTCGTCGCCTACAGCCAGAACTTCCTCCCCGACCTCGGCGCCTTCCGCAACAACTGGACGGTCGGCGCCGCGATCCAGATCCCGATCTACACCGGCGGCCGCATCACCGCCGACATCGACGCCGCACGCGCCGACGTGGCGGAAGCCGAAGCGCAACTCGAGCAGACCGTGGAAGCGGCGCGACTCGATACGGCGAGCGCGCTGGCCGATCTGCGCGCGGCGCGCGCGACCTGGGAAGCGACGCAAGGAACCGTCGAGCAGGCGGAGCGCGGCTACGAGATCGCGCGGCTCCGCTATCGCGAAGGCGTTTCCATCCAGCTGGAAGTGGAGAACGCGCGACTGCTGCTCGAACAGGCGCGCGTCAATCGCGCACAGGCCGCGCGCGATCTCTGGGTCGCGCAGACGCGCCTCGAGCTGCTGCCCTTCCTTCCGCTGAACGGTGCGCAAACGCAGCAGCCCGCCAGTGCCGCCGCACAACAAACCATGTCGCAGCAACCGACGCAATCGCCGATCCGCACCACGTTTCCGGCGCAGGGAGGATTCGCGCAGCAATGAAACGCCTGGCCGTCTTTCCGTCGGCGCTCCTCGTGCTTTGCCTCGCGTGCAAACGCGAGCCGCCTCCGAAACCGGCCGCTCCGGCGGTGACGGTCGAAGCGCCGAGCGTCGCGTTCGTCCACAGCGCGCTGGTCTCGACCGGCCCGCGACTCTCCGGCACGCTGCAGCCGCAGCAGAGCGCGACCATCATCGCGGAGCTCGGCGGCACGCTCAGCAACGTCAACGTCGCGGAAGGGCAGCTCGTCGCGCGCGGCACCGTGCTCGCCAACATCAGCGACGAAACGGCGGCGCAATCGCTGCGCGACGCGCGTACGGCGGTGCAGTCGGCGGAGACCGGCGTGGCCATGGCGCGGCGCGATCTCGATCGCTCCTCCACGCTCGCTTCCGCGGGCGCTGTTCCGCGTCGCGATGTCGACGTCTCGCGCTCGCAGGTCGCCAACGCGGAAGCGCAGCTCGCGCAGGCACGCACCGCATTGGCGCAGGCGCAGAAGCGTTCCGGCGACCAGCGCATCGTCGCCTCGATGAGCGGCGTCGTCAGCGAGAAGAAAGCCAGCAGCGGCGACGTCGTCACCATCGGCGCGCCGCTCTTCACCATCGTCAATCTCGACACGCTGCAGCTCGAAGCGAGCGTCAACACCGAGGCACTCGCCGCGCTGCGGCCGGGCGCGGCGGTCGACGTGGAAGTGCGCGGCTATCCGAACGAGCGCTTCCGCGGCGTGATCACGCGCATCGCGCCCACGGTCGATCCCTCCACCGGCCAGGTGCGCGTCTACGTCGCCATCGCCAATGAGGGGCGGCGTCTCGTCGGCGGCCTCTTCGCCGAAGGCACCGTCACCACCGTCTCGCGCATGGGACTGGTCGTCCCGATCGCCGCGCTCGATGAAACGAACGACGCGCCCGCTGTCACGCGCATCCGCAACGGCGTCACCGAACGCGTGGCCGTGCAACTCGGCATCCGCAACGAAGCGGAAGGATTCGTGGAAGTCGTCTCCGGTCTCTCGGAAGGCGACCGCGTGCTCACCGGCCCCGCGCGCACCATCGCGCCGGGGACGAAAGTGACGATCTGATGTGGATCTCCAACTTCGCCATCGAGCGTCCCGTCGTGACGATCGTGCTGATGCTGGCGCTGGTCATCTTCGGCGTCTTCGCCATCTCGCGTCTCGAGACGGACGAGTTCCCGGAGATCGATGCGCCCGTCGTGGCGGTGGCGGTGGTCTATCCCGGCGCGTCGCCGTCGGTCGTCGAACAGGAAGTGATCCGGCCGATGGAAGACGCCATCGCCTCGGTCAGCGGCGTCGATCGCATGACGTCCTCGTCGCTCGACGGCTTCGGCCAGATCATCGTCGAGTTCACGTTCGACACGCCGAGCGAAACGGCCATGCAGGACGTGCGCGACGCGTTTTCGCGCATCCGCGGCGAGCTGCCGCAGGAGATGGAAGAGCCGATCCTCACGCACTTTGATCCCGCCGATCTGCCGATCATCTCGCTCACGCTCTCGTCGCAATCCGTCGACGTGCCGCAGCTCACTCGCATCGTCGACGACGTCGTCGAGCCGCAGTTGCGCGGCTTGCCCGGCGTGGCCGACGTCGTGATCCGCGGCGGGTTGGAACGGCAAGTCGTCGTCGAAGTGAATCCGCGCGCGATGGAAGCGGCCGGCGTCTCCATCGATCGCGTCGTGCAAGCGGTGCAGGCGCAGAATCTCGCCGCGCCGGTCGGCCGCATCGAGAATGGCTTCGTCGAACAATCGATCCGTCTGCGCGGCCGGATTGCGCGGCCCGAGGATTTTGCGCAGATCGTGGTGAACGCGCAGAACGGCCGTCTGCTGCGTCTTTCTGAAATCGCCACGGTGCGCGACGCCACGGAAGAGCAGCGGACTCTGGCGATGTACAACGGGCGCGAAGCGGTCGGCATCGACATCAAGAAAGCGCACGGCTACTCCACCACCAAAGTCGCGAAAGGCGTGCTGGCGCGCATCGCCCAGCTCAATCAACGCTTGCCGAAAAGCGTGAAGCTGAACGTGATTCAAAACTCCGGCGAGCGAGTGCAGGAGTCGGTGAACAGCGTCAGCGAATCGCTGATCGAAGGGTTGATCCTGACGATCATCGTCGTCTTCGTCTTCCTCAACTCGTGGCGCTCGACGGTGATCACCGGCGTGGCGCTGCCGGTGTCGCTGCTCTCCGCGTTCGTGGCCGTATGGATCTTCGGCTTCACGCTGAACACGATGTCGCTCCTCGGCCTCGCGCTCGCGGTGGGCATCCTCATCGACGACGCCATCGTCGTGCGCGAGAACATCGTCCGGCATGTGGAGATGGGGAAAGACCATCTCACCGCCGCGAAGGAAGGCACCGCCGAGATTGGCCTCGCCGTCGCCGCGACCACGTTCTCCATCGTCGTCGTGTTCGTGCCGATCGGGTTGATCAGCGGCGTGGCCGGACAGTGGTTCCGTCCCTTCGCGCTGACCATCGCGTGCGCGGTGCTGGTGTCGCTGCTCGTGTCGTTTTCGCTCGATCCGATGATGTCCGCGTATTGGCCCGAGCCGCACGCGGGAAAGAAGCGCTGGCTCACGCGCGTGCTCGATCGCTTCAACGCCTGGTTCGATCGCCAGGCCGTGCGCTACCAGGGCATCATCGGCTGGACGCTCGATCATCCCTGGATCACCGCCGGACTGGCGATGGTGACGATGGTGCTCGCGCTGATGATGCCGGCCATGGGTCTGGTCGGGCAGGCGTTCTTTCCGGTGCAGGACGTCTCCGAGTTCAACCTGAACGTCGACACGCCGCCCGGCTCCAGCCTCGCCTATACGCGCTTGAAAGCGGAAGAGGCGGCGGCCATCGCGCGCAGCAAGGAAGGCGTCGCGTACACATACACGACCATCGGCGGCGAAAGCGGCGCAGTGGACGACGCGAACGTCTACGTGCGCCTCAAGCCGCGCAAAGATCGCGATCTGCACCAGACCGTGATCGAGCGCAACGTCCGCGCAGCGGTGCAGAGCATCGGCGGCGCGCGCATCACCATCGGCGGCAGCAACATGGGCGGCGGCCAGGCGCAGATCCAGATGCAGCTGAAAGGTCCCGATTACGACACGCTGCTGCAGCTCGGCGACAAAGTGGCCGCGGAGATGAAACAGGTGCCCGGCGCCGCGGACGTGGCCATCTCCACCAAAGGCCGCCGCCCCGAAGTGGAAGTGGAGCTCGACCGCACCCTCGCCGCTTCGCTGGGCGTGAACATGTTCCAGGTGGCAACCGCGCTGCGCACCGCGTTCGCCGGCGTCGATGCAGGCGACTGGCTCACTCCGGAAGGCGACGCGTACGACGTGTACGTGCGCCTCGCCC
>DASSMK010000033.1:0-20351 GCA_035688915.1 Thermoanaerobaculia bacterium | reverse complement strand
AACCGCCGCAGCCACACCTGCTCCGCCAACCGCAGCACCTGCGGCCGCGGCGAGCGCCACAACGACCACCGCCGAGAAGCCGTGGGACATCGTGATCTACGTCGACTACGAGCTCTCCGGCCGCACCACCACGCGCGACGCGCTCCGCGCGCTCACCGCGCAGGCGGAGAAGCTCACGAGCTACGGCAACGTGGAGCTGGTCGTCGCCGATCCCGCGCCGCGCCGCCTCCTCGCGCCAACGAGCGATCCGAAAGCGCTCACCGAAGCGCTCACCGCCGCGTCGAAAATCAACGCGCGCAGCCGACTCAGTCAGGTGCGCCGCGAGTTCCTCCAGAACCGCGCCGATCCCGGTGGCTCCTCGGGCGAAGACTATCTGCAGATTCACGACACGCGCTCCGCGCAGGCCGAAGAGAGCGCGCTGATTCGCGACTTCATCGGACGCCTTTCGCATTGGATTGGCGGCTATCCGGTGAAGTCGACGCATGCGCTCGTGCTGGTCTCCGACGGCTTCGACGCGAACTCCGCGGAGTTCTACGCGGAAACGCTCGCGCCGACGATGAGCGAAGGGAAAGTGCAGACGCAGGAGCGGTTGCAGAATGGCACCGCGACGCGCAGCGAGCTCGAACGGCAGGCGCGCAATCGCAACGCGCAGATGAACGCGAGCATCGCGCAGAACGACGCCATGACGGACCGCAACCGCGCCTACCATCCGTTCGCGCGGCAAGCTGCGGCTGCCGGCTGGACGATTTTCAGTCTGCGCGGCGGCTTGAACGCGGAGCTCGCGGCCGACGCCTCCATGGGCGGTGGCGATCGCGCCGTGAAGAACTTCCTCGGCGGCACCGGCGGCTCCGGCGCACCGTCACGTGGCCTGCAGGTGCATCAGACCGAAGCGCTGGCGGCGTTCGCGGAAGCGACGGGCGGCGAGCTCGTGGCCGACACATCGAAGTTCGCCACAACCATCGACACGCTCTCGCATCGCGTGCGCCTGACGTATCAAGTGTCGCGTCCGATCGACGGCGTGATCCGCAGCGTGGATGTGAAACCGCGCCGCGCAGGACTGGTCGTCAACGCGATGCGCTTCACCTCCGCGTCCTCGCCCGATCTCGTCGCGGCGAGCCGCGTCTGGTCGCTGATCGATCAGAGCGCGCGGCCGGGTGAGTTGCCCGTCGCCGCGAAGCTCGCGCTCGAGCCGGGAGGCCGCGACAACGCGAAGGGATTGCTCGAAGCGCGAGTCGGACTGGAGCCGCTCGCGGCGCTGAAATCGCAGCTCACGGCGTCGACCATCCGCGTCACGATCGGCGTCGCTGTCGGCAACGAACAGCCGCGCGTCATCCACCAGCTCCATCCGAATTTCAATCTGTCGAAGCTGAACTCCGCCACGTTCACTTCGCCGATGCAGCTGCCGAAGAACGCCGACAAAGTGGCGGTCGTGATCGAAGACCTCACCACCGGCGCGTGGGGCGGCACGCTGCTGCCGCTCGCGAAGAATCAGAACGTGATCACCACCGCCGGCTGGACGGAAGGCACCGCCGAGCCGATGGCGTGGGCGGACGCGGCGACGGCGATGCAGCGCGCGCAGCAGGAGAAGAAGCTGATCGTGCAATGCAATGGCTGCGACGAAAAGCTCTTCGCCGATTCGACGTTGCGCAACATGCTCGGCGCGTTTGTCGTGTCGCACCAGCCCGGCGCAGGAACGGTGTCGTTGCTCGATCCGTGGGGCCATGCGCGCTACGAGTGGAAGGTGGCGAACGCGCCGGATCTCGCGGGCAAATTGCGGCAGACCATCGCCGTTGCGCCGGGCATTTTGCACGCCGGTGAATTGCTCTCCGACGGCGATTCGGCCGAGGCGCATTTCGCGCTGGGGTTTGCGTATCTGAAGACGCAATCGTTCGCGGACGCGCAGAAAGAGTACGGTCTCGCGGAAACCGCGGCGCGCGCGGCGGGTGACGAAAACCTCGCGCAGCGCGCGCAGATCCAGAGCGCCGCGGCACTCGCGCAGAGCGGCAAACGCGATGCGGCCATGGCCTCGCTCGAGAAGATCGTGAAGGCACCGAAGTCGCCGTCGACCGAAGCCGAAGCGTGGCTGATCCTCGGCCATCTGCGGAAGAGCGCGGGCAACATCAAAGGAGCGAAGGAGGCGTACTCGAACGCGGCCGCGCGCGCGCCGCAAGGCTCCGAGCTGCAGAAAGTCGCCAACTCTTTGGCCGGTAGCGTTTGACGATTCGTCAGGAGGCAGCGATGCGACGGTTCATCATGGTGGTGCTGTTGCTCGCGGTGAGCGCACTCGCGTTCACGCAGGAAAAGCCGTTCACGGCGAAGATCGACGTCAGCGCGATTGAAGTGATCGCGGAAGTGACCGACGCGAACGGCCGCACGCCCGCGGACCTGAAGCCGGAAGACTTCATCCTGTATGAAGACGGCGTCGAGCAGCCGGTCGTGGCGGTGGAACCGCTCGCGCCGGCCGCGTCAGCCGTGCCGCCTGCGTCCGCATCGCCGGCGACACCCGCTGCACCCGCGGTGGCAACGCGCGGTCCGTGGGATTCGCTGATCTACATCGACTACGAGCTGTCGAGCCGCACCACCGTTCGCGACGCGGTGCGCGCATTGATCGCGCAGGCGCCGGTGATGACCAAGTACGGACCGGTGGAAGTGGTCGTGGCCGATCCCGCGCCGCGGCGTCTGCTCGCGCCGACGACCGATGCGCAAGCGCTGGCAGCAGCACTGACGACCGCCTCGAAACTCGCGGCGCAAAGCCGGCTCGCCATCGTGCGCAAACAGTTCCTGGCCAGCAACGAAGATTCGCACGCCACCGGCGAGGAGCAATACACGCGCACGAGCGATTTGCGCTCGTCGATCGCCGAAGAAGGAATGCTCGTCCGCAACTTCATCGGACGGCTTTCGACGTGGCTCGGCTCCTACCCGCGTCGCGGCACGCGCGCTCTCTTCCTCGTCGCGGACGGCTTCGACATCAATCCCGCTGATTTTTACGCCGAGACGCTCTACCCCACGATTTCCGACGGCAATCCGGAGTCGGTGCAGCGCACGCTCAGCGGCAATGCGAACCGGCAGGACCTCAAACGCAACGACAACATGGCGCACGCGCGCCGCGAGGCCTCGAAGCTCGACAGCGAGAACATGATGGATCGCAATCGCGCGTACTACCCGCTGGCGCGCGAAGCGGCGGCCGCGGGCTGGACCATCATCAGCATGCGCGGCGGTCTGAACGCGGAGCTGGCCGGTGAAGCAACCATGCGCTCTGGTGACAACAACGTCGCCAACTTCCTCGCAGGCGACGGCGGCGCGGGCAATCCGTCGCGCGGCATGCAGATGCGGCCGGCCGAAGCGCTGGTCACGTTCGCGGAGGCGACCGGAGGAGCTCTCGTGGCCGACACGACGAAGTTCGGCCGCACCATCGAATCGCTCGGCAATCGCGTGCGCCTGACGTATCAGGTCTCGCGTCCGGTCGACGGCGTGCTGCGCGAGATCAGCATCAAGCCGCGACGCGCGGGGCTGTCGGTGAAGTCGGCGCAGTACGCCGCTGCAGCGACGCCGGAGCTCGCGGCGACCGCGCGCGCGGCGGCGATACTCGCCGGCGCCGATCAGCGCGGCGAGCTGCCGGTGGCGATGAAGCTTTCGCTCGATCCCGCCACGCGCAAAACCGCGCCGTACGGCACGCTCGAAGCGCGCGTCGGACTCTCATCGCTGGCCGCGCTGCGCTCGCAACTGCAGGCGTCGAACGTGCGCGTGACAGTCGGTGTTGCGGCCGGCAACGAACAGCCGCGCATCATCCATCAGCTGCATTCGAAGTTCGATCTCTCGCAGCTCGACGAAGCGGCGTTCGACTCCGCCATGCAGCTGCCGAAGAACGCGGACAAAGTGGCGATCGTCGTGGAGGACCTCACCACCGGCGCGTGGGGCGCGGCGATGGTGCCGGTGCCGAAGAACGCGAACATCGCCACCACGGCCGGCTGGAACGACGGCCCGGCCATCGCGTGGCTCGATCCCGCCGTCGCGCAGCAACTCGCCAAGCGCGAACGCAAACTGATCCTGCAGTGCAACAGCTGCGACGAGAACCTCTTCACCAACGCCAACGTGCGCAATCTCCTCGGCCCGTTCGCCGTCACGCGCACGACGGGCACAGGGAGCGTGGCGGTGCTCGATCAGTGGGGCCGTCCGCGCTTCGAGTGGACGCCGGCGAATGCGATTGCGCTCGCCGCGCGGCTGCAGGAGACGCTGACCGTCGCGCCAGGCATCGTGCGCGCGGGCGAGCAACTCGCCGGCGGTGAATCCGCCGATGCCCACTTTGCCCTCGGCTTCGCCTATCTCAAAACGCAGTCGTACGAGGCCGCGCAGAAAGAGTATGAGATCGCGGCGAACGTCGCGCGCGCTGCCGGCGATGAAGCGCTCGCGCAACGCGCGGAAGTGCAGGGTGCCGCAGCGATGGCGCAGAACGGCGGCGGCGATGCAGCCGTGGCGACGCTGCAGCGGATCGCGAAGTATCCGGCATCGCGCGCGAATGCGGCGGAGGCGTGGCTGGTGATCGGACACCTGCTGAAGGATGCAGGGAACGACCACGCCGCGAAGGCGGCCTTCAGTCATGCCGCGGAGAACGCGCCGGAAGGATCGGAGCTGCAGAAGCTGGCGGCGAATCTGGCGGGGAGTTAGCGCCGCTTTCAGTTAGGGGACTACACGTCGCGCGTCATCACCACCGCCGCTTCGCCGTCGGGGTAGTAGCGCGGGCGGAGGTACGACGCCTTGAACTGCAGATGCTTGTAGAACTCCTGCGCGCCGTGATTCGACTTCCGCACTTCGAGCGAGATCATCTTCACGTCGTGCTGTTCCGCAAAGTCGATGCACTGCGCCATCAGCGCGTCGGCGATTCCTTTGCGCCGCTCCGCTTCGGTGACGGCGATCTTGTTCACGTGCATCTCGTCGAAGAGCCACATGGCGAAGAGGTAGCCGACCAGCACTTTGTTGCGCAGCGCGACGAGGCAGATGCGGCCGCTCGCCGCCATCTCGCTCTCGAAAAACTCGCGCCGCCACGGGGCCGGAAAGGCCACGCTCTCCAGAGCATGGATGGCGTCGAGATCCGCGACCCGCGCCCGCCGGATCGAGACCCCTTCAGGCATTCTGTTTCTGCTTCAGTTTCACTTCGGCTTCCGCCAGCCGGACGTAGATCGGCGTGATGTCGCGATAGCGTTCGAGGTCGCCGCGGCGCTGAATCTCCAGCGCGCGGCGCGCGCAGCGCAGCGCCACGTTGTCATGCTCCGCGAACGCAGCCACCGAGATCGCGCCCTGCGGCGCTTCCGACGCGAGATGCGGCGGCTCCACTTCCACGCCGTCCTCGAAGCGCGAGACGTAGAACTCGCCGCGGCCGGCATCGTCCGCCACCACCACGCTGCCCGTCTCGCCGTGCGCGATCGCCTCGTGGGTCGACATCGCACAGACGGGGCGGCCGAGGACTAGGGCGAGGCCCTGGATGGTGGCGAGACCGATGCGGACGCCGGTGAACGAGCCGGGACCACGCGTGACCGCGAACAGCTCGATCGTTTTGCGGTCGATGGCGTTCTCGGAGAGCAGCCAATCCACCGCCGGCAGAAGCTTCTCGTTGCGCGAGCCGCGGCCTTCCAGCGCCAGCGCGCCGATCAGCGCCTCGTCGCGAATGAGAGCGACGGAAAGAATGGGGAGCGAAGTGTCGACGGCCAGCGTCAGCATGCCGCGGGCGACTTTATCGCACTGCGGAAGGCATCTGCAGGTCCACCAGCTCGATGCCGATCTGCTTGGCGGTCTCGCGCGAACGCTCGTCACGATAGAACTCGCCGTAGTAGATCTTGCGGATGCCGGCGTTCGCGATCAGCTTGAAGCAGTTCCAGCAGGGCGAAGCGGTGGTGTAGAGCTCCGCGTCGTGAATCGACACACCGTTCTTTGCCGCCTGCAAAATCGCATTCGCCTCGGCATGCACCGTCGTCACGCAGTGCCCATCCTCGACCACGCAGCCGACGTCCTCGCAGTGCGGCAGGCCGCGCACCGAGCCGTTGTAGCCGGTGGAGAGAACGGTGCGGTCGCGGACGATCACGGCGCCGACGTGCTTGCGAACGCAGGTCGCGCGCGTGGCCGCCTGGTGGGCGATGCCCATGAAGTATTGGTCCCAGTCAGCTCTCATCGGAAGTGGAGCGGATTCTACATCGGCGTCCGGCGAGGCGACGAGGGGCGGCTGCGAGCGGCTCAAAATGCCTCTCGGAGCGTCCATAAAGTTATTGGAATAGTCGGTCGCGAACCGGGGACAGTGCCGGAGATAATATGGCGATTCACCATAAACAGCGGCGCGAAGTGCTTACTTTGCGAGGGTTTACGAGTTACCGGCAATGCTCCGAAAATGCCGGTTTTCGAGGCATTTTCTGGTTGACTCGGGGCACCTGAATCCACACAATACGCCCTCACGTAACCGGTTCCAAAAAGAGTTCACAAGTCGCTAACAGGGGAGTCAGCATGGATAAACGCTATTCGACGATCATCTTTGTCCCGCATGCGCGGGCGAAGTTCCGGAAGATGAAGGTGTCGCATCGCATCCTGATCTCCATTGTTTCGCTCGTGACGTCGTCGCTCTGCCTCTCGACGTTCTTCTCCGTGCAGTACTTCACTTCTCTCTCGCAGACCCACGAGCTCTCGAAGCTCCGCCGCGAAAACCGCGAGCTGCAGACCGCTAACGAGCAGTTCTCCAAATCGGTCGAATCCCTCCGCAACCAGCTGCACACCGTCGAAGACCGCACCCGCAAGCTGGCCATCATCGCCGGCATCACCACGCTCGACGAGACGAGCCAGGGTGGTTCGGGTGGTACGCGCAACGACGAACTGAATGCGAATCCCTACCGCGATGACGTCGACAAGATGTCGTTCCGCTCGCGCCGGCTCGAGAGCGAGCTCGGTGTGCTCGAGCAGAAGTTCGTCGCGCAGTCGCGCCTCCTCTCCTCGACGCCGTCCATCGCTCCGGTCCGCGGCATTCTGACCGACGGCTTCGGCGGCCGTTCCGATCCGTTCACCGGCGAGCCGGGAACGCACAACGCCATCGACATCTCCTCCGCGGTCGGCCAGGCCGTCCGCGCTCCCGCCGACGGCATCGTCGTCAAGGCGGAGTGGGCGAACGGCTACGGCAACGTGGTCTACATCTCCCACGGCTACGGCTACTCGACCCGCTACGGTCACCTCTCCAGCTTCAACACCCGCCCCGGCTCGCGCGTGAAGCGCGGCGACATCATCGGCTACGTCGGCTCCACCGGCCGCTCCACCGGCCCGCACCTCCACTACGAGGTCCGCGTGAACAACAATCCGGTCAACCCGCTCGAGTACATCCTCAACGCGTTCTAATTCCGCGCTTTCCGCGCGCAACAAAAAAGGCCGCCCATCGGGCGGCCTTTTCATTTGGTGGCGATTCGCTCGCGCTAATCCACCATCTCTTCTTCGCCCGCCGCCAGTCCCCAGCGCTCGGTGATCCGCTCGTGCGTCAGCCAGCGCTCGCAGTCGAGCGCAGCCTGGCAGCCGCTGCCTGCGGCGGTGATGGCCTGGCGGTAGATGTGATCGACGACGTCGCCGCACGCGAAGACGCCGTGGATGTTCGTCAGTGTCGAATGGCGGTGCGGCAGCGAGATGTAGCCCGCGTCGTCGAGCGTGAGCTGCCCTTCGTACGCTTTCGTGTTCGGCGTGTGGCCGATGGCGACGAAGAGTCCCTGCGCCTTCACTTCCGTCACTTCGTCCGTGACGATGTTGCGCACCTTCAGCGCCGTGACGCCGCCTTCTTTCGTGCCGATCACTTCATCGACGGCCGAGTTGAAGATGAACTCGATCTTCGGATTGCTCTCCGCGCGCTCCTGCATGATCTTCGACGCGCGCAGCTCCTCACGGCGGTGGATGACGGTGACCTTGCTCGCGAACTTCGTGAGGAAGGTCGCTTCCTCCATCGCCGAATCGCCGCCGCCGACGACGACGATCTCTTTCCCCTTGAAGAAGAAGCCGTCGCAGGTCGCGCAATACGACACGCCGAAGCCCTGCAGCGTCCTCTCGCTCGGCAACCCGAGCTGCTTCGCGGAAGCGCCGGACGCGATGATCACAGCGTACGTTTCATAAATGCGCTGATCGGTTTTGATTTCGAAAGGATGGGTGCGGAAGTTGACGCTCTCGACGACTTCCATCTTGAACTGCGCGCCGAAGCGTTCGGCCTGCTGGCGCATCAGATCCATCAGCTTCGGCCCGAGGATGCCTTCGGGAAAGCCGGGGTAGTTCTCGACTTCGGTGGTGATGGTCAGCTGACCGCCGGGCTGCAATCCTTCCAGCACGAGCGGCGCGAGATTGGCGCGGGAGAGATACAGCGCAGCCGTACAGCCCGCTGGCCCCGAGCCGATGACGATGATCTTGTGATCCGTGTTCCGTTCCATGGCCGGCGCATTGTATCGCCTTGGGGAAAGTGGTCAGTGGCAAGTGGTCAGTGGTCAGTTGCGGCTGCGCGAGAGTGGCCGGTGCGGAGTGTGGCGTGGGGAGCGGCCAGCGGCCAGCGGCCAGCGGCCAGCCGCCAGCGGCCAGAGGCCAGAGGGACGTGCGCCGTCTCTGACCACTGACCACTGACCACTGACAACTCCCCGTGGCCGCTGACCACTGACAACTCGCCGCTGACCGCTGACCGCTGGCCGCTGACCGCTGGCCGCTCAAAAATCAGCAGGTCGGCGTCGGCTGTCCCGACAGCAGCACCCACGACGAGCCGTTCCACTGGTACCACTTCACCGTCGGCGTGCCGCCGCAGCAGGAGGGATCGGTCTCCACTTCGCGGAACGCGCCGCTCTGCTGCCCTGTGCCGCCCGAGCCGCCGCTGCAGAGCACCCAATGGCTGCCCACTTCGTTCAGCGCGCAGTCGTAGTACGTCGTGAAGATGTCGCTGCAGCCGGTGGCTTTCGCGGACGGAGCAAAGCTGACCGAGGCGACGAGGAAGAGAACTGCCACGAGAAGACCGGAGACTTTTCGCATGATTCCTCCATTCCAAAAGAGATGGAGTGAATCCTACACTTACTTACGGCTGCATGGCAGCCAGCAGCTTCTCGCCGATGACGCGCTTCTGCCACTCGCGCATGGCCGGCACATCCAGATTGCCGTTCGTGGCGATGGCCGTGAGCACGTGCCGCGGCGCGAGGATCGACGGCTCGACCTTCAGCTCGCCGGCGGTCTTGTCGCGCACGCGCTTCATCCGCTCCACGCGCGCTTCCACCGCCTTGTCGCGAATCCACGGCTTCGCTTCGCTCTTCTCCGGCAGCTCGTTCTCCGGGGCGTCCAGCGCCGCGCGGACGATCTGCACGAGGTCACGGCCGTAGCGATCGGAGTGATAGCGCGACACGCTCTTCAGCTTCACCAGATCGCGCGGATTGTCCGGCTTCTCTTTCGCGATCTCCACGATCGCTTCGGCGCCCATAATCTTGAACGGCGGACGGTCGGCCTTCCGCGCCAGCGCATCGCGCCAGTTGTACAAGCCGCGCACGACGGCCAGGCTGCGCCGGTCGAGATTGCCGATGTTCTTCGTCTTCCGCCACGACTCGCCTTCATCCTCGGCCTCGCGGTAGCGAACCTGCTCGAGCCGCTCGAACTCCTCCACCGCCCAATCCCAGCGCTCCAGCGCTTCGAGCTCTTCGCGCAATTTCGCAGCGAGCGGCTCGAGGTAACGCGTGTCGAGCGCCGCGTAATCGAGCATGTCCGGCGGCAGCGGGCGCATCGACCAGTCGGCGCGCTGGTGCGTCTTGTTCAGCTTCACGCCGAAGTGGCGCTCCAGCAGCGCAGCCAATCCAAACGCGGGATAGCCGAGGAGCTGCGCGCAGATGGAGGTGTCGATGAGATTGCGCACGACGAAGCCGAAGTCGCGATTCATGATGCGCAGGTCGTAATCGCCGCCGTGGAAGATCTTGAGCACCTTCTCGTCGGCGAGGATCGCGCCGAAACGCGCCAGATCGATCTTCGTCAGCGGATCGACGATCAGGTCTTCCTGCCCCGCGGTGATCTGGATCAGGCAGACCTTGTCAAAGTACGAATGCAGCGAATCGGCTTCGGTGTCGACGGCGATGACCGGCAGCGTCGCGACGCGCGCGAGCTCCTGGTCGAGCGGTTCCTGGCGATCGATCCACTTCATCCGGCGATCACCAGTTCCCGCAGCCCGATCGAAACGAGCCGCTCGTTATAGCCGTCGAGGTTGAAGCCGCCGCGCGCGACGAGCCGCCGCACCGACACCTCATCCTCCGCCATCGTCAGCATCAGCGCGAGATCCTCGGGCGCCGCCACGCGGATCGCCGTCTCCCCCACCTGCGCCTCCTGTCCCGCCGTCACCATCCTGGCGTAGAGAGCATTGGTTGCGAGCAAGACGTGCACCCGCACCTCGCCGTCGTCGCCGACGAAGTTCAGCGGGACGAGATCGAGCTGGTCGGCCTGCTCGACTTCATCGCGATCGACGCGGAAGCCGCGATTTCCCGCCATCATGGCGATGCTGCTCTTCTGCTGCGGGCCGGTCAGTGCGAGCACGTCGATGGAGCGCGCCGTCAGCTCGCCACCGAGCCACGCCGCGTGCGCGACCGCGCCGACGAACACGTGTTCCGCGCGCAGTTTGGTCAGCAACTCGTCGGTCGCCTGAATGGCGCGCGCGTCGCGCGGAGAGGCGGAGATCGCCGGCATGCCGGGCGGAGAGTATCAAAGAGAGCGCCGAGGTAAAATTATTGGAGTGCGCGCCCAGCTCCTTGAAGCGGTTTCCACACATTGGGGATATGACTCCTTCCGTCCCCTCCAGGAAGAGGCCATGGTGGCCTCGATGGAAGGACGCGACTCGCTCGTGGTCATGCCCACCGGCGGCGGCAAATCGCTCTGCTATCAGGTTCCCGCGCTGCTGAAGCAGGAGCCGACCGTCGTCGTCTCGCCGCTCATCTCGCTGATGAAGGATCAGGTGGACGGCCTCCTCGCGTGCGGCGTAGCGGCGGCGCAGATGAACAGCTCGCTCGACTCATCGGAGCAGCGGAAGGTCGAGCGCGATCTCCACGAGGGGAAGATTCGCTTGCTTTTCGTCTCGCCGGAACGGCTGGCCATGACCGGCTTCCGCGAGACGCTGCGCCGCGCCGGCATCAAGACGTTCGCCATCGACGAAGCGCATTGCATCAGCCACTGGGGTCACGACTTTCGTCCTGAATACCGCCAGCTGCGCACGCTTCGCGAGCAGTTCCCCGACGCGAGCGTGCACGCGTACACCGCCACCGCGACGCCGCAGGTGCGCCGCGACATCGCCGAGCAACTCGGGCTGCGCGAGCCGGTCGTGCTGGTCGGCGACTTCGATCGCCCGAACCTCACCTATCGCGTGCTGCCGCGCCAGGACGAATGGCGGCAGGTGCTGGACGTGGTGGAGAAGCATCGCGGCGAAGCCGGCATCGTCTACTGCATCCGCCGCCGCGACGTCGATTCCCTCACCGAGAAGCTGCGCAAGAAAGGCCTGAACGTCGAGTCGTACCACGCGGGCATGACGCAGGACGAGCGCCGCCGCGCGCAGGATGCCTTCTCGAAGGAAAAGTGCGATCTGGTGGTGGCGACCGTGGCGTTCGGGATGGGCATCGATCGCTCGAACGTCCGCTTCGTGCTGCACACCGCCATGCCGAAATCGCTGGAGCACTACCAGCAGGAGAGCGGCCGCGCAGGACGCGACGGACTGGAAGCGGAGTGCGTGCTGCTCTACTCCGGCGCCGATCTGATGCTCTGGAAGAACATGCTCGAGCGCGGCGGCGAAGAGTTCGCGCCCGATCCGAAGTTCGTCGAGTCGGCCACGCGCCACCTCAACGACATCGATCGCTACTGCTCCGGCGCCACCTGCCGCCATCGCGCGCTGGTCGAGTACTTCGGCCAGCCCTTCGCCTCCGACAACTGTCACGCCTGCGACATCTGCCTCGGCGAAACCGAAGAAGTCTCCGACGCGCTGATCGTCGCGCAGAAGATCGTCTCGTGCGTCGTGCGCGTGCGCGAGTCGTGGGGCGTCGGCCATGTGGTGGGCGTGCTGCGCGGCGAAGACACCGACAAGATTCGCGAGCGCAATCACCATCAGCTGTCGACGTACGGCCTGCTGAAAGGCCATACGCGCCACGACGTGCGTGAATGGGTGTATCAGCTGATCGCGCAAGGCTTCCTCGCCCAGACCGCCGATCAATACCCGATCCTCCGCCTCGGCAACCGCGCGCGTGACGTGCTGCGCGGCCACGCGGAAGTGAAGCTGCGGCAGCCGGCCATTCGCAAACGCGACGCGGGTCCGTCGGGCGGCGGTTCGTCGAGCCCCGCGCGGCGCGTGGACGATTTCGCGCCGTACGATCGCGATCTCTTCGAGCTGCTGCGCCGCTGGCGGCGTTCGCAGGCGGAGGAGCGCGGCGTGCCGCCGTACGTCATCTTCAGCGACAAGACGCTGCGCGAGATCGCGCGCGTGCGGCCGACGACGATGGTGGAGCTGCGCGGCGTCTACGGCATCGGCGACGCGAAACTGGAAGCGTTCGGCAGCGATGTCATCGCGCAAATCCGCGAGTTCGGCGACTCCGCCACATCGTGAGCAGCAGCCACACCGCGAACGCCAGCGACGCCGCGCCGACACCCGTCGCGACGACGCGCGTGAGGAAGGCGAGCGTCTTGTCGGCGGCGAGCAAATGCATGGTGCCGAGGAGATAGTTCCAGTCGTGCTCGGGATCGCCGGCGCTGTACGAGACGAGCGGCAGCTCCTGCTCGCGCGCGTCGCCGATGTAATTCGCGAGCTCGAACATGGCGAATGAAAGCCAGAAGCCGCCCACCGCCATGCCGAAGTAGTCGCCCTGCCGCAGAAACAGAATCACCACGACGACCGGAATCAGCAGCTGCATCCCGCTGCCCATGAACGAGCCGATGAAGTGACCGGCGAAGCCGAACACGATGTGCCCCATCTCGTGGAACGCGAGCGTGATTCCGGAGAAGATCGTTCCGCTCAACGGATCGCGCAGGAAACGAATCTCGGCGTACACGAGATAGACGAGCAGCAGCGCGCGCGCCCACGGCGTGCGGCCCTCGCACCACTCACGCGCGTCGGCGACAAACGTCGCCAGCCACGGCGGCAGGTTCGTGGTGGAAGCGGTGTGCGCGTGAACGGGTTCGAAGCGGCCCATCAGAGTCTCAGAGTCGTAGAGTCTCAGAGTCTCAGAGGAACCGCCAGTCGCGCCGTGCTCCTCTGCGACGCGGAGACTCGGAGACTTTACGAATCCGCCTATCCCAGCAACTCGAGAATCTGGGCGACATGCCGCCACTCCGTCGCGCCGTTGCCGATGGCCACGCGAATGGCGTAGCGCCCGCGCAGCTTCGTGTGCGACACGAACAGCTTGCCGGTCGCGTTCATCCGCTCCAGCAGCGCGGCGTTTTCTTCATCGCTGCCGTTCTTGCGGAAGACGACCACGCTGAACGATTGCGACAGCACTTCCACGTCGCCGCGCGCGCGCAGCTCGTTCGCTAGCCGCTCGGCGAATTCGATGTGGCCGCGGATCACGTCGCGCAGATGATCGAGTCCGTAGTGCTCGAGCACGAGCCAGAGCTTCAGCGCGCGGAAGCGGCGGCCGAGCTGCAGGCCGTAATCCATGTAATTCACTTCGGCCGTGTCGGTGGTTTTCAGATACTCCGGCACGAGTGAGAACGTCTCGCGCAGCACCTCCGGCTTCTTCGTGTACAGCACGCTGCAATCGATCGGCGTGAAGAGCCACTTGTGCGGATTGGTCACGATCGAATCGGCCTGCTCGATGCCGTCCCAAATCCAGCGATTCTCCGGACAGATGGTGGCCGAGCCTGCGTACGCCGCATCGACGTGCAGCCACATTTTCTCGCGCGCGGCGATCTCGCCGATCGCGCGCACCGGATCGACGCTGCCGGTCGACGTCGTTCCCGTCGATGCGACCACTGCGCACGGCAACGCGCCGGCGGCGCGATCACGCGCGATCGCCGCTTCCAGTGCGTCGGGGCGCATGCGGAACTTCTCGTCGCTCTCGATGTAGACCACGCCCTTCTTGCCGAAGCCAAGAGCGAGGGCCGCTTTTTCGATGGAGGAGTGGGCGTGCTCGGAGCAGTAGACGCGCAGCGGCGGCAGGTCGCGTCCCGTCATTCCTTCGGACCGGATGTTCAACCCGAGCGCTTCACGCGCGGCGGCGAGGGCGAGGAACGAGTTGATGGAAGCGGTGTCGTTGATGATGCCGAAGAGATTCGACGGCAGCCCGAGCGCGTCGCGCAGCCAGCGCAGCGCCACTGTCTCCAGTTCCGTCAGCGCGGGCGACGTCTTCCAGAGCATGCCGTTCGCGTTCAGCGCGGCGGAGAGCAGCTCGCCGAGAACCCCGGCTTGCGAGCCGGTGATCGAAAAGTAGGCGAAGAAGGCAGGATGGTTCCAGTGCGTGATGCCGGGCAGGATCTTGCGCTCGAACTCCGCGAGCAGCTCATCGTACGGTTTGCCCTGATCGACCGGCTTCGGCGCAAAGTGCGCTTCGATGTCGCCGGGCGAAACGGAAGAGAGCACGCGATGCTCGTCGATGCCGTCGAAGTAATCGGCGATCCAGTCGACGAGCTTGTGGCCCGCGGCGCGAAAGTCGTTGCTGTTCGGATCGAGCTTCGGCATGGGAGGGAGCTTATCGCACCGCCGGACCTTCCCCCGAGCGGCTCAAAGGCTCTGCTCCGCCGCCCGCGCAGGCTCAAAGGCTCACAGGCTCAAAGGCTCAAAGTAGCGCGCGCATGGCGAGACCGGCGTGATGCGCCTGTGGCATGTGCGGATACTGCGCGAGTCGCGCGGCGGATGCTGCTCTGAGCCTTTGAGCCTGTGAGCCTTTGAGCCTGGATGGGCGGGGAGCGCCTGGAGGCGCGGGGCGGGTGGGGCGGGCGGCTACGACGCGCCCTTGCCGCTCAACACCGCCGGGATGGTGCGCAGCAGGATCTTCATGTCCAGCGACGGCGACCAGTTGTCGATGTACTGAAGGTCGAGCTGCATCCAGTGATCGAAATCGGCGATGTCGTTGCGGCCGCTCACCTGCCAGAGGCACGTCAGGCCCGGTTTCATCGAAAGGCGGCGGCGGTGCCAGCGGTGGTACGACGCCACTTCCTCCGGGATGGGCGGGCGCGGGCCGACGAGGCTCATGTCGCCTTTGAGCACGTTCCAGAGCTGCGGCAGCTCGTCGAGAGAGAAGCGGCGCAGCCAGCGGCCCACCGGCGTCACGCGCGGATCGTCCTTCGCCTTGAAGACGGGGCCGTTCATCTCGTTGAGATGCGCGACTTCTTCGCGGCGCGCATGCGCGTCGGCGATCATCGTGCGGAACTTGTAGAGCGTGAACATGCGGCCGTTCAGGCCGATGCGCTTCTGTTTGAAGACGACCTGGCCCGGTGACGTGATCTTGATCAGCAGCGCCGCGAGGAGAATCACCGGCAGCGAGACCATCAACACGAAGAGCGAAATCGAAACGTCGAGCAGGCGTTTCGCGGCGAGTTGCGATTCGTTCGACGGCGTGGTGGTGAACGTGAGCAGCGGCACGCCTTCCAGCTCTTCGATCTCCACGCGCGCCACGCGGTTGTTGAAGAAGTTCATGGCCACGCGCGTGCGGATGCCGAGCTCCTCGCAGAGCAGGAAGATCTGCTTCATCTCGTCGAGCTTCTTGCGCGTCACGGCGAAGACGATCTCGTCGATCGGCTCGGCGGTCTGGCCGTTCTCCAGAATGCGGCGCAGGTCGGGGACGGAGCCGAACACGCGGTAGCGCGCCCACCCGTTCGAGAGGCGGTGGCCATCCGAGACGAAGCCGAGGATCTTGTAGCCCCAGTACTTGTGCTCGACGATGATGCGCGCGATGTCCGTGGCGCGGCGGCCGGTGCCGACGATCATCACCGTGCGGTAATTGAGACCGTTCGAGCGCACCCAGCGCGCGATCACTCGCAGCAGGATTTTCTCCGCGAGCAGGAGCACCAGCGAGAGCGACGCGAAGAGGATGAACCAGGCGCGCGAGAGCTGGCGCAGCGGGAAGAGGTACGCGATCGTCGCCAGCAGCACCACACCCACGCCGACCACGCGGAACGTCGTCAGCGCTTCCTTCGTCAGCGGCACGGTGCGGTGCGAGTGGTAGCTGTGGTAGCTGAACAGCAGCACGGACCACATCACCAGCACCAGCGGATAGATCTTCAGGTACTCGACGAGCGGGAAAAGGCCGGTGGGGAAATGGCTGGGATCGAGAACCGGGAGGATGCCGTCGCGGATGAAAAACGCGGCGAAGAAGGCCACCGACGTGAGAGCGAGATCGAGCCCGTAAACGATTCTCGCGATCAGTGAGGCTTTTTGCTTCAGCATGCGGTTCTTCTGGTACCGAGATCTATACGAAACGGCAACGACTTCCGTCTAGTCCCGGCTCATCTGCAGCGCGAGAGCAGCAGCTCGTACGCATCGGTGACCCGTTCCCACGAGTATCGCTCCGCGGCGCGCTTCCGCGCCAGTGCCCGGAACTCCTCGCGAATCAAAGGCTTGGACAGCCATTCGCGAAGTGTGCCGGAAAGCGTCTCCTGCGGTCCGAATGCGAAATAACCGACAGCGTCGCCTCCCACTTCCCGATTCTCCGGCGTGCCGAGCGCGAGCACCGCGCCGCCGGAGGCCATCGCTTCGATGAGCGCCGGGTGCGTGCCGCCCACTTCCGTGGCCTGGATGTAGAGGAGTGCGCGGCGCTGGAGCGTCCGGTAATCGAGGCCGTAGAGCGCGCCGGGAAAGAGGATGCGCTCGCCCGCGTGGCGATGCAGCTCCTCGACGAGCTCCGGCGCGTACAGCCCTTTGCCGAGCATCACCAGCGGCGGCGCGTTATCGAGCTTCTCGTACGCGCGCACCACTTCCAGCGGATTGTTCTCCGGCTCGAAACGGCTCACGTAGAGGATGTACTCGCGTTCGCGGAGGCCGAGGCGCTGCAGCACGTCGGAATCTTCCTCGTCGGGAAAATCGGCGCCGTACGGAATGGTGATCGTCTCCGCGCCGTAATGCGCCTGGTAGTAGCGCGCGATCACATCCGCATCGGCGATGACGGCATTCGCGAAACCGACCGAGAACGTTTCGCCCATCGCGTAGACCGCGCGTCCGAGGACGTTCCACTTGCGCCGTTTGCGCTCGATGCCGTCGACGTTGATGGCCACCGGAATGCGCGCCGCGCGCAGCATCGGCACGACGAACGCGTTCGCGGCATTGCAGAGCAGCACCACGTCGAAATCGCGGCGGATGGCGTCGAGCGCGGAGACGAATGTGTGACTCACCGTCTCGCCGTACTTGCCGCCAAACGCCGGCAACACGATGCGCCGCACGCCGTTCCACAGATCCTCGCCGCGCGCGCCGCGGCAGTACACCGTCACCTCATGACCGCGTGCCACGAGCCGCGTCGACAGCTCCGCCGCGAATGTTTCGAACCCGCCGTAATTCGGCGGCACGCCGCGCGTGCCGAGGATGGCCAGCTTCACCGGAACCACCTCGCCAGCGAGCGATCGGAAACGCGCCGCCGCGACTGCACTGCACGACGCTTCACCAACACGCGCGCGCGATTCCGCCACAACCACGCGAACGCGGGCAACGAGCTGCGCTCGATCGTCAGCGCCGCGACGAAGACGACCAGATCGCGCGTCAGTTCGAACGGTGCGTTGCGCAGCGCGAGATAGAGCCCTTCGTTTTTGATGCGCAGCAGGAAGCGGTTCTTCACCGAGTGCATGTTGATCTCGGCCGGCAACGCGCGCCGCACTTCCGGCGTCACGCGGCGCACGTGATGCGCGACCGCATCCGGAACGGCGACGGCGCGCCAGCCGAAGAGTCGCGCGCGCCACCCCAGATCCGCGTCTTCGCGGTACGCGAAAAAGTCTTCGTCGAAGATCTCGCCGTTGATGGCAACATCATCGAGCATGGCCCGCTTGTACAGCGCCGCGGCGCCGGAGACGCCGAACACTTCGCCATCCACTTCTCGATCGATATCGAGATGCCGCCCGGTGCGCGTCATGCGGATGCCCATCGAATCGATCCCGCCGCCTTCCGCCCGCAGCAACTTCCCCGTGGCCATCCCCACATCGCCCTGCAGCAGCGGCACGAGACGCGCGATGTACTTGGGGCCGAGGAAGCAATCGGGATTGAGCAGCTGGACGAACTCGCCGCGCGCGACGCGCAAAGCCTGATTCACGGCCACGCTGAAGCCGCGATTCGTTTCGTTGCGGATGATCTGCGTTGCATGCGACGCAACGAGCGACAGCGATGCGTCGGCCGAAGCGTTGTCGACGACGATCAATTCGCGCGGCGCGTACGTCTGCGCAGCCAGCGCTTCGAGGCATCGCGGCAGATCGCGCGCGCTGTTCCAGGTTACGAGGATGACGGAGACGAGTCCGGGCTCCATCGCTCCCACGCTTTCCGCAGCACGTTGCCGTACGCCGCTATTGCTTCCCCTCGCGCGATGCCGTGCGGCCGCACGCCGATCAACGCCGCGATCGCGCGCAACACCATGCCCGCGATGATGGCCCAACGCAGCGCTTCCGCCTCACCCGCCCGCATCCACTTCCGCGCATACCGCCACATGTTCGAGTACCAAACCTCGGTGAACCGCGCGAAAGACAAATGCTCGAGGCTCGCGCCGCCGAAGTGCCGCACGATCGCGCCGGGCACGACGTAGATTTCTTTTTTCTGCTGCGCGAGACGCCGGCAGTAATCGACGTCTTCGAACCACGCGGGCGAGAATTGTTCGTCGAGCGGTCCCACCGCGTTGTACACGTCGCGCCGCATCAGGAACGCCGCGGCGGCAGGCTGCTCGATGCGGCGCGGCTCGGCGAGATCGAGATCGCGATACCGGTAGCGCGCGCTGCTCTTCGGAAAGAGCTTGCCGATGCCGAGCACCTCTTTGATCAACGTGCCCGCGCTCGGCAGGCGGCGCAGCTGAAACTCGCGCTGCGAGCCGCCGCCTTCTTCATCGACCAGGAGCGGCGCGGCGGCGGCGACGTGCGGATGCGCTTCGAGAAACGCGAAGAGCTTCGCCAGCGCGCCGGGCTCCAGCGCCGAATCAGGATTGAGCAGAAAAAGGTAGCGCCCTTTCGACGCGTCGAAGGCGCGGTTGATTCCGGCGGCGAAACCGTCGTTGTGCGGCCCGCGCAGAATGCGCACGTTGCCGTTCATGCGCGCGAGCGTGGCGTCGTCGGACGCGTTGTCGTAGACGACCACTTCGTACGCCAGGCCGTCGCACGCGGCAGGAATCGATTGCAGGCAGCGCTCGATCCAGCGCTCGCTGTTCCAGGTGACGATGAGGATCGAGAGGTCGAGCGGGCGCGCGGCGCTGGCGGACGTTTCCGCGCGCGTCGCCGTCTCGTTCGTTTCGAGCATCAGGTCAGCCATTTCGAGATCATATCGACGAGAGGCCGGGTGACGGCCTCCCAGGCGAATCGTGGTTGGATCCGCTGAAGATTCTGTACGCAGGCGGTGTAGAAAACGTCATTCGTCAGCAGCCGCCCGATCGCTTCCGCAACCCCTTCGGCGTCCTCGGGCGGCACCACGACGCCGAGGCCTTCCTGCTCGACCAGATCCGCGGCGAACCCTCCCGCGGATGCGACGACGGGGATTCCGGCCGCGATCGCATCGAACAGGCGCGTGCGAATCGAGTATCCGGCTTCCGCCGTGCGGCGGTGCAGCATGATAGCGATTTTGCCGGCGCGCAGCCACGCGAGGCGCTCCGCGTACGGGATCCATTCCTCATTCGCCGACACATGCTCGCCGCCGCGCGCGAGCAGCTGATCGAAGCGATCTTCGCGGCGGCGGTCGACGAGCGAACGGTTCGGACGCGAGCGGCCGAGGAAGAGAAGCTTGCAGCGAATGCCCTGCTCGTTGAGATGCACGACCGCCTCGACGGCCGCCATCGGATCGAGCCACTCCCATGTGCCGCCGCCCCAGATCACGATGTTGTCGCGCGGCTTCTCGCAGGCTTTCGTGTCTTCGAGGTCGATCCCGAACGGCACCTCGATCCACGGCGCGTCGCCGGCCTGGATGCGCTGATAAAAATCGCGCTGCTTCCGCGTCGCGCACATCAGCAGGTCCGCGCGGATCAGCGCTTCCGACAGCCGCCACCATTCGGCGGCGAGATGGACGCGCTGGCGCGGCGAAGGATGCGAGCCGTACAGCTCACGCAGCTCGAGAACGGTGGGGTCGAAGAGGTCGTAGACGATGCGCTGCGAGCGGCGGCGTTTGCGAAAACCGCGCGCGGGCTGGCCGATGAGGATTTGCGCGTCATGCAACGCCACTTGCGCCGCATCGCTCCCACTCGGCAGGAGCGTTGGAGCGGCGG
>DASSMK010000032.1:0-6211 GCA_035688915.1 Thermoanaerobaculia bacterium | reverse complement strand
AGCCACATCGTCGATGTCGCGCAGCATGAACTCGACCAGCGTTTCCACTTCGCCATCGCCGAGCGGCACCTTGAACGCGATGTCGTTGGGATATTCGGCGAACTGCGCGTAATCGCTCACCGCGACGGGCTTGCCTGCGTCGAACGCGCGAATGAGCGTGCCGCTCGTCTCGCCTGCCGACGGGTAGCGCAAATTCACGAAGCGGTCGGCGGCGGCGTAGTACGCGGGAAACTCTTCATCGGCCACGTAGCCGGTGAGCACCGCTCCTTCGAACGATGCCATATCGATGTTCGGTGCGGGCTCCCCCACCACCAGCAGCGCCACGCGAGGATCCTTCGCACGCGCGCGGCGAAACGCTTCCAGCACCACTTCGCCGCGCTTAGCTGAGGTGACGAAGCCGAAGAAGCCGATCACGCGCGTGTCGCGCGCGAAGCCGAGCTTTGCGCGCAGCGCGTCGCGATCGACGCGCACGTTCTCGCGAACGTACGGATGCGGCACGACGTGGATCGCCGTTGTCACGCCGAAGGAGCGCAAACGCTCGGCGGCGTAGTGGTTATGCACGATCACCGCTTTGGAGCGATTCGCTACATCCACAGACGCGGGCAGGAGAAAGTTTCCCATCTCGCTGTGCAGCCCCGCTGCGCGACCGCGCGCCCACGCTGCGCCCATCGCGCCGTGATTCGCATCCAGTGCGGCCACGTAGCCGTCCACGTCGCCGCGCGCGAGCGTCATCTCCACGATCAGGTGATGCAGCACGAGATCGTGCAGCACGACCACGCCCGGCTCGTGCATCGCTTCGCGGTAGATCCACTCGTGATGCGGATTGTTGCCGAGCTGGTAGATGACGTGGTCGAACGCCTCGCGCCGATAGCCGTCGAGCGAGCCGAACGCGGTCGCGCCGAGGGCGGGGACGACCATCGAGGAGTAATGCGCGATGCCGGAGCGGACCGGCGGCAACGGCGTCAGCACCGCGATCCGCCCAGGCATCAGTCGGCCGTCTTCCGCGCCTGCGCCGCAAGATATGCTTCGATGAACTCGTCGAGATCGCCGTCCAGCACGCGCGAGGGATCACCCACCTCGTACCCCGTGCGCAGATCCTTGATCAGCTGATACGGCTGCAGCACATACGAGCGGATCTGCGAGCCCCAGCCGATCTCTTTCTTCTCGCCGGCGATCTTCGCCTGCTCTTCCTGTTGCTTCTCCAGCTCCAGCGCGTAGAGCCGCGCGCGCAGCATGCGCATGGCCGTGTCGCGATTCTTGTGCTGGCTGCGCTCGTTCTGGCAGGTCACCACGGTATTCGTCGGGATGTGCGTGATGCGGATCGCGGAGTCGGTGACGTTGACGTGCTGGCCGCCCGCGCCCGACGAACGGTACGTATCGACGCGCAGATCCTTGTCGTTGATCTCCACTTCGATCGTGTCGTCGATGTCGGGCATGACCATCACCGAAGCGAAGGACGTATGCCGCCGCTTGGCGGCGTCGAACGGCGAGATGCGCACCAGGCGATGCACGCCCGTCTCCGCTTTCAGGTAGCCGTACGCGTAATCGCCGCGCACCATCACCGTGGCGCTCTTCAGCCCCGCTTCTTCGCCGGCCTGATACTCGAGGATCTCGGCGGACCACCCTTTCTTCTCGCAGTAGCGGAGGTACATGCGCAGCAGCATCTCCGCCCAATCCTGCGACTCGGTGCCGCCCGCGCCGGGATGGATGTTCACGATGGCGTCGCGCTCGTCGTGCTCGCCGGAGAGCTTCATGGTCAGCTCGGTCTCGGCGATCTCCGCTTCGAGCTGGCGCACGAGCGTCTCGATGTCGTCATCGACGCTCTCGCCTTCGCGCTGCAGATCGAGCAGCACGTCCAGCTCTTCCGACTTCGACTGCAGCGATTCGCCGGCGCTAATGCGCTTCTCGACGCGCGAGCGCTTGCGGCCTACTTCCTGCGCCTGTTCCTGCTTGTCCCAGAAACCAGGCTCGGACATTTCGCGCTCGATCTCTTCGAGCGTTCGTTTCGCGGAAGGGAGGTCAAAGATAGCTCCGCACGCCCGGGATTCGGTCGCGGAGCTGGTCGATGCGAGCTTGGGTGTCTTCTTTCATGGCTCCACCGGGGCAGGCTCAAAGGCTCACAGGCTCAGAGGCTCAGAGGAGAACCCAACGTCGTCTCCCCTTTGCGCCTGTGAGCCTTTGAGCCTTTGAGCCTCACACCTCGTAACAACCCGATGAGTACCACGACGCACGCCAGCCACGCAAACCAATCGCCGAGGCGGACGTAGGGGGTGAGGGTGCGGCGGGGCTGAAACTGCGCGTAGATGATGCCGTTGCGGCCCATCGGGATGCTCTCCACGACGTGGCCGGTCGGATCGACGAACGCGGAGATGCCGGTCGTGGCGGCGCGCAGCAGATAGCGATCGCCTTCGATGGCGCGCAGCCGCGCCTGCGCGAAATGCTGCGCGGGAGCGGAGGTGCCGTCGTACCAGGCGTCGTTCGTGATCGTCACCAGCACGTCCGCGCCGTGACGGATCTGCGTGCGCGTGATCTGCGGATAGACGATCTCGTAGCAGATGGCAGGGCCGTATTTGAGCCTGCCGGTGAGCGGGAAATCGTTCGTGCCGAATTCGAATTCGCCGACTTCGTGCACGAGCTTTTCGGCGAAGAAGAGCATCTTGCGGAGCGGCACGTATTCGCCGAACGGCACGAGCCGGATCTTGTCGTAGTGGCCGATGGTCTTGCCGCCGCTGACGAGAAACGCGGAGTTCCACAGCCGGCGCGGGCGCGCAGGATCGGTGGCCACGGAGCCGAGGATGATGTCGACGTTCAATCGGCGCGACGTCTCTTCGATCGACTGGCGAAAGAAATCGGTTTCCGTGTACGAGAGCGGCACCGTCGATTCAGGCCAGATGATGACCTGCGCGCCGTGCTTCGCCGCGTCGACCGTCATCTCCATCATCTTCCTGTAGATCGCGACGACGTTCGCTTCGTCCCAGCGCATCTGCTGTGTGATGTTCGGCTGCAGCAGAGCGGCGGTGGTGACGGGCGAGCCGTTCGGCCGCGCCACGAGTTTCGTCGCCACGAGACCAGTGCCCCACCACACCAGCGCGATGATGCCGAGCGTGCCGAAGACGAGGATGCGCGCGATGGCCGGCGGGCGCTGCGTGATCCACCACGCCAGCATCGCCGACGGCAGCACGATCAGGAAGCCGATCAGATACGGGCCGGCAGCGCGATCGAGTTGAATGAGCGAGCTGGAATCGACGATCGCAGTCGCGATCAGATTCCACGGAAATCCGGTCAGCAGATACGTGCGCGCATATTCGATCGCGGCCCACGCCAGCGGAATGAAGAGCCACGGCAGGAAGCGCTCACCGACGCGCAGACGCTTCACGATCGCGCCGAACGCACCGCCGAAGAGACCGAGGTAGAGCGCCATGGCCACGAAGAGCGCGACGCCCACGACGTACGGCAAGCCGCCGTAGTACGACATCACGCGCACCACCCACGGCACCATCACCAGCCACGCCACGGCCTGCGAGGTCCAGCCGAGGAAGAACGCTTCCCAGGTGCCGCGCGCGCGAACGATCGCGACGAGCAGCGGCGTCAGCGCGAGGAACGCGAGCCAGCCGAGCGAGTAGGTCGGGAAGGCGAGCGCGAAGAGAACGCCGGACAGTGCGGCGAGGGTGAAGCGAAGGAGCACGCGAGATCTACTTCTTGAAGAGCGCGTCGAATGCTTTGCGCGCGTCGTCGGGAGTCTGCGGCTGCTTGCCTTTGTCGGCGGAGAGATCCTTGACGATCTTCGGCTGGAAGAACGTGCACTCGTTCTTCGCGTGCTTGCCGGAGACGCGCACCGGAATGTTCTCGCGGCACTCCCAGAGCGTGGTCGTGTCGAAGAAGCGGCAATTGCCGCAGGTGTGCAGATCGGCGCCGCATTTCATGCAGGCGTCCTGCGTGGTCAGATCGCCGAGGCTGTGGCGCAGCTCGCCGCAGCGATTGCATTTGAAGGCTTCGGGGCCGAAGCCGCCGGCGGTACGGCCGCGCGGCGCGCCTTCCATGCGCTGGCGCTGCGGCTCGGGGCGTGGCTCGCGCGGGCGCGGTGTGTTGCCGGTATACGAATAGCCGCCACCGCTGTCCTGATAACCACGATGTTTGTATTTACGGTCGTCGCTCAAAAGGTTCACCTCATGAAGATCCACCAGAGAGCTCCGGCGATGATGATGACGCTGATCACGAAGAGGATCAGGCGGATCGCCAGGCGCGCCATCTTGAGCACAAGCCAGATGACGATGATGACGATCAGAAGTCCGAGGAGCTCCTGTGGACTGGGCATACTGGGGATGCTCGCTAGTGTAACAGCCTTGCGCGGGATGCTATTCGACGAAACGTCCCACGTCGTGTGACGCCGGTCGCGCCGCGGGAACGATCAGTGTCGGATCGTTCGTCCGGTTTTCGGTGAGTGTGTAGAACGGAATGGCCGAGCCGCCGAAGAGCAACGTTACCGATTCGCCGGGCGCAACCGTCGTTCCCGCGAGATCGCTCACGCTGCCGAACTGCACCCAGCCTGCCGGAAAGCTGCGATCTTTGAAATCGCGCAGGCGGTGATCGGTGCCGTAGATCAGCACTTTCAAGGAGACAGCGCTCAATGCGCGGAAGCCCGCGTTGACGCGAAAGTCTTTCTCCGGGACGTCGATCGTTGCCGCTGCCGGCGCGAGGTAATCGAACGGCAGCACGGCCGCTGCGTTCGTCCCGAACGTGCCGTTCGGCGTGTCGTTGAAGAGACGCACGTCGATCTCCGGCAGCACCGGCTCTTGGCCTTCCGCCGGGATGATGTCGAGCGAGCCAACACCACTCAGTCCGAGCTGCGTGACGAAGTCGTCGACGACGAACGTGTCTTCGGGCGTGCGCAGGTTGTACGGCAGCGATGGATCGTCGTCCGCCGCAGGGCGTCCCGCCGGATGAAAGACGAGCGTGCCGCGCTGATTGGAATTCGTCGCGGTGAGCTTGATCGAAGTCTTGAATCGTCCGCCGAACGCGCCGGGCGTTGAACCGACGAGCGGCACGATTGCTTTGCGCGTCATGGCACGAAAGGCGGGATCGGCGGGAATGATGGTGTCGAGCTGCTCGACGCATGCATCGAACGTCTGCACCGCAGCAGTGCGCGGATCGATCTGCGCGATCACCAGAAAGCGGATCGAAGTATCGACGCTGGCGCGATGCGGCAGGTTGATGGAGTTGCTCTGCACGAAGTGCGTGGTGCTGGTCACGCCATCGAGCGTTTCCTGCACGTAGAAGCCCGCGGCGCCGGCGACGGGATTCCAGCGCAGGACGCCGTTTTCCCAGCGCGGGTTCATGTTGCAGCCGGCGTGGAGCGACGCAGAAAAGAGAGAGAGTGCTGCGGTGAGCGCGACCGCGAGTTTCATGGAGTGAAGGGTTCCTTGTGTCATCCCGAGCGAGGCTCAGGATGACACATCAGATCATCAGGCGCAGCGGCTGTTCGATGTACGCGCGCAACGTCTTGAGAAACTCCGCGCCGATGGCGCCGTCGACGATGCGGTGATCGCACGACATCGTGACCTTCATCCGTTCGCGCACCACGATCTGGCCGTCGACGACAACCGGCCGCGACTCCGCCGCACCGATCGCGAGAATGGCCGCGTTGGGCGGATTGATGATGGCGGTGAATTCGGTGATGCCCCACGCGCCGAGGTTGGAGATGGTGAAGGTGGAGCCCTGGTATTCGTCGGGCTTGAGGCGGCGGTTCTTCGCCTTGTCGGCGAGCGCGCGCACTTCGGTGGCGATGTCGAGCACCGACTTTTGGTCGGCGTTGCGAATGACCGGCGTGATCAGGCCGTCGCCCGTGGCCACGGCCACGCCGACGTGCACTTCGCCGTGCTGCGTGATGGCGTCGTCACCCCAGCTGGCGTTGACGTTCGGATGGTGCCGCAGCGCGAGCGCGACCGCGCGGATGATGAAGTCGTTGACGCTGGTCTTCGTGCCGGCGATGTCGTTGACCTGCACGCGCATGGCCATGAGGTTCGTGACGTCGTAATCGGCGGTGAGATAAAAGTGCGGGATCGGCCCCGTCGATTCCGCGAGCCGCTTGGCGATGGTGCGCCGCATCGCGGAGAGCGGGATGATGGTCGTTTCCAGTGCGGGCGGTGCGATGAGCGAAGGCTGCGCGAGTTTCTCCGTTCGCGCTGCCGTTGGAGCGGCGGGCGCCTCGCCC
>DASSMK010000031.1:0-42098 GCA_035688915.1 Thermoanaerobaculia bacterium | reverse complement strand
ATACCTCACCGATGACGTCATCGCCTACATTCGCCCCGGGCTGAAGATCAAGGTGAATTCGGTGACCATCGGCAGCGACCGCAAGCCGGTCGTCGACGTCACCTTCACCGATGATTTCGACCAGCCCATCGATCGCCTCGGCAAGTCGACGCCCGGACCGATCTCCATGAGCTTCATCCTGGCGTGGTGGGATGCGTCGGCGCGGCATTACACCGCGTATACGACGCGCGTGGCCACCGGCGCGCCGAACAGTCCGAATCCCGGTGCGAAGGCGGTTCAGGCCTCGGCCGATTCCGGAGGAACGTTCACGGATCTCGAGACCGGCCACGCCAAGTACAAATTCGGCACGGCTCTGCCCGAGAACTTCGATGCGACGAAGACGCACACGCTCGGCATCTATTCGACGCGCAATCTCACGAACATCCCCTCCGTCGGCTTCGGCAAGAACTATTACGCCAACGTCGAATACGACTTCCGGCCCGACGCCAAGCCGGTGACGGAGACGTGGGCGACGATCAATGACGCCACGAGCTGCCTGGCTTGTCACGACTCGCGCACTTTCGGCTTGCACGGCGGCTCGCGCCGCGACGTGAAGCTCTGCGTGATGTGCCACCAGCCGCAGACCGTCGACCCGGACACCGGCAACACGGTGGACATGAAAGTGATGGTCCACAAGATCCACGCGCCGGGTGAGCTGTCCAAGCCGTACATCATCTGGGGCAACGCGAACTCGGTGCACGACTACTCGCACACCACGTATCCGCAGGACGTCCGCAATTGCGACAACTGCCACGAAGGCATCGACGCCACGAAGAAGCCGGCGCAATCCGACGTATGGTTCACCAAGCCGAGCCGCGAGGCTTGCGGCTCTTGTCATGACGACATCAACTGGGTGACCGGCGCCAATCACCCCGCCGGCGCGCAAGCGAACGACAGCCAGTGCGCGTCATGCCACCAGCCGTCGAGCGAAGTGGAATTCGACGCGTCGATCAAAGGCGCGCACACCATCCCGCTGAAATCGAAACAGCTGAAAGGCATTACGGCGACGGTCGTCAGCGCCACGAACATGGCGCCCGGCAAGAAGCCGACGGCGGTGTTCGCACTGAAGAACAACGACGGCACGTTCATCGACGCCACGAAGCTGGCGACGTTCTCGCCGATCCTGGCCGGTCCGGCCAGCGATTACACCTGGTATCGCCGTGAAGAAGGACGCACGACCGGTGTGTTCGATGCCATCACCGGCACGACCACCTACACGTTCACGAACGCGATTCCCGACAACGCCACCGGCACCTGGACCATCAGTGTCGACATCCGCCGCAATGCCACGCTCAAACGCGGCGACGGCAAAGCGGACATCGCCCTGCAGGAATCGACGATCAATCCGATCAAATACGTGGCTCTCGGCGGCGGCACGCCCACCCCGCGGCGCACGGTCGTGACGATGGCGCAATGCAACCAGTGCCACGACACGCTGTCACTGCACGGCGGCCAGCGCAATGCCATCGAGGAATGCGTGATCTGCCACAACCCGAAAGAGAACGATAGCGCGCGGCGTCCCGCCAATGCCGGAGCGCCGGAGTCGGTGTCGTTCCAGCGGATGGTGCATCGCATCCACACCGGCGAAGAGCTGACGCAGGACTTCACGGTCTTTGCGTTCGGCGGCGTCCCCACGTCCTTCAATGAAGTGCTCTATCCGGGTGATCGCACGAACTGCAGCAAGTGCCATACGGCGAACTCGCAGCAGCTGCCGCTGCAGCCGAACCTGGAGAGTGTCATCGCCCTGCGCGACTACTTCAGCCCGCAGGGTCCCGGCACCGCCGCCTGCCTCGGCTGCCACGACAGTCAGGACGCAGCGGCGCATGCTTACCTCAACACCGTGAAGTTCCCCGGCGCGACGAACCCGTCCGAAGCGTGCGCGACATGCCACGGCACCGGCAAGGACTGGGCGGTCGACAAGGTGCACGCCAAGTGACGCCGGCACGTGAGGGAGGCCGCAAAGCCTCCCTCACGGTCTTGACGCGACACGCGGAAAGGATGGCTCGGCGATGAAACGGTACGCATACGGAGGTCTGCTCCTCCTGCTGGTCGTTCTCCTTCTCGGATGTGCGGTCTCGGCGTCAGCGCAGGAAAGCACCCCCGCGCCCACGACGACGACGACCACCACGGCCGCGGAGGAACCGACGACGACGGCTGCCTGCTCCGATTGTCACGATCAGGCGAAGACGTTCCTCACGAATCCCCACGCACGCGGCGCTGTGAAAGACGGCGCGGTCTCCAACGACACGTGCGCAACCTGCCACGGCGACGGCACGGAGCACATGCAGTCGGGCGGCGACAAAACGAAGATCACCGTGCCGCGCGGCCGCACCGGTTCCGACGAGACGTGCATGCTCTGCCACGACGTCACCACGGACAAGATGACGCGCCGCGGCATGCACGCGAATTCGAATCAGGTCAATTGCCTGACCTGCCACTCCATTCATTCCTCGGATCCGCACTCGCCGCACCTCGTGGCCAAGCCGCAGCTAGCCCTGTGCGGAACGTGCCACACGCAATCGGCGTCGATGCAGGCAAAGCCTTATGCGCATCGTCTCGATCGCGGCGGAATGACCTGCTCGACCTGCCACGAGCCGCACGGCCGCCGCGCGACGGCGGAACGTTCGCTGGCCTTGACCGGACATCTGCGCCGCGCGCAGTCCGGCGAGGCGCCGTGCGTTTCCTGCCACACCGAGAAACGCGGACCGTTCGTGTTCGCGCATGGCGGCGCGGAGCTCGCGGAATGCACGGCCTGTCACGAAACGCACGGCTCATCGAATCCGAAACAGCTCAATCGCGCGACCGTGCAGCAGGTTTGTCTGGAGTGCCATTCGCCCATCGCGACGGGCACGCTCGGATCGCAGCCGCCGTCGTTCCACAACCTCTCACTGCCGCGTTATCAGAACTGCACGACCTGCCATACGGCGGTGCATGGCTCGAACCGCGACCCGCAGTTGCTGAAGTGAAGAAATGGAGAGCGCCATGACGCGTCATCGCTGGCTTCTGCTCGTGCTCTGCCTCGGCGCAGTCAATCTCGCCGCGCAGACCATGCCCGTCGATGTCGAGATCGGCTACCGCTGGACCGACATCAGCGGCAATGAAAATGTGTACCGCACGCAGATCAACGAAGACGAAGGTCTGCTGCTCCGCGCGCTGACGCTCGCCACTCAGGATCTGCGCATCGACGTCTCCGACCTCGGTGCCGGTCCCGCCGGCTCGCTTCGCCTGGAGGCGCGGCGCGATGGTCTGTACCGCTTCACGCTTCGCTATCGCAAAGCCGACGCGTTCAGCGCATTGCCCACGTTCGCTCTCGGCCAGCACACGTTCGACCGCACACGCAACCTGGTCGACGCTGACCTCGAGATTCAGCGGTGGACGTCGATCAAGCCGTTCGTCGGCTATACGTGGAACCGCCTCGACGGTCCGGGAACGACGACGTGGCACGTCGGCCAGGATGAGTTTCTGCTGTCGCAGAATTTGCGCGATACCGATCGCGAATTGCGCGTCGGTGCCGGATTCGAATTCGGCCCCGTCGCCGGCCAGGTCACGCAAGGCTGGCGCACGTTCCGCGGCCGCGAGACGCTGTCGCTCGCTCCCGGCGCGAACAACGGCAACAACAGCAATCCCGTTTCCGGCAAACCGGTCAACGTCTCCAACCTGACGCGCGATGAACGGACGGACGTCGACACGCCGTTCACGACGTTGTCGATCACCGGCCAGGCCACTTCGCGCATCCGCCTCGTCGGCAGTTTCGCGCGCTTCGCTGCGGACAGCGATTCGACGGGCGCCGATGACGCGACCGGTTCGCTAGCTTCGTTCGCGCTGGGACGTTTCTTCACCGGCCTCACCGAACAGAGTTCGTCTCGCGCGAAGAACACCACGTGGCGGGGCAGCGCGCGCGGAGAGATGTCGGTTAACGATCGCGTCGATCTCACTGCCGGCTATCGCCGCGAGCATCGTGAGCTCGACGGCAGCGCGCTCATTCGCACGCTCTATCTGCAGAGCGTCACGTTCGGCGGTGTCGATCCGCGCGACGTGGAGGTGATCCTCAACGCGAAGAACGCACTGGAGCGCGAAGAAGACATCATCGATGCGTCCGTTTCCGTCCGCCCGTTCGCGCCGGTGACGTTGCGCGCCGGCATCAGCCAGTCGAACATGGACGTCACAGTCGCTCCCGATCTCTCCGAAATCGTGGTCGACGGCGGCCAGGGCGGAACGTTCGATCGTCGCGTCCGCACGTTCCAACTCGATGGCAGCTACGCCATCTCCGGTCTGACGCTCGGCGCGTCGCTGCAGCACGACAAGGCGGACGACGCGATCCTGCGCACCGATTTCCTCGACCGCGACCGCTACCGCCTCCGCGGCGCGTGGAAAGCGCCGCGCTTCGTCCGACTCGGCGTCACCGCCGAAGAGACGAAGCAGTCGAACGATCGCCCGGGCATCGACTACGACTCCAGGCTGCGCCAGTACACGGCGGACATCGTCGTCACACCGATCGAGCCGCTCTCGCTGCACGCGTCCGCATCACGCTTCCGCTCGAACAGCGACATCCTGATCCGCCGTCCCGAGAACTTCACCATCGAGCAGTCGGTGCACATCGAGCGCGGCAAATCAGCCGAAGGCGGCCTCACGTTCGCCTGGTCGCGCTTCTCCTTCGACGGCAACCTCTCGCACTTCGAGAACGAAGGCACGCTGCCGTTCGAGCTCGATCGCTCGCGCGCGCGCCTCACCGTGCAGCTGCGCCAATCGCTGGGCATCGGCGCGGAATGGGCGAAGGACGAGTACAGCGAGGATTCGTTCGCGATTGCCGATTACGAGGCGAGCCGCTATGGGTTGTTCCTGTTGCTGCGGAGGTGAGGGCGCTAAGCGACAGCCGCGATCCACTCGTCGACTGTCATCACGCTTGCGCGTGCGCGCTGCATGTCGACGTGAGGCTTGATGGCGTGTAGTTCTTTCGCTCGTTCCTCAACACTTGCGTCGGGAGTGGTCTTCGCCACGTAGAGCGCCGTCGCGAACGCTTCGAGGTCTTTGACGCCTTTGGATGAGAGCTCACGGACGACGAAGTCGATCTGCTGCTCGTACTTGGCAAGGGTCTTCGGGAACTGCCGCTGGAGCATCGCGTAGCGGTCGCCCACGACATACGTCGCACCGTACTCGTGCGGCCGAATGCGAACGACGTCGTCAGCCTCCATCGAGCGGAGCTGATCGCGGAGATCAAAGGAGAACGGCCCGTAGTGGTACAGCCGAAACTTTGGCGACAGTGGGATCCCGAACAGCTCCTTCAAAAAAAACGCCGATTTTTGGAGGAAAGTTTCGCCGCAAAAGCGATTTGCCGCTGAGACGCGATCGATGATCGCGGCGATGATCGCGGCTTCGCGCAGCTCTCCGAGACTCATGATTCCTCCTTCACGGCAGCTTCGAGGATACCTCGGATGCGTTTCAGATCGAGCCATTGTTTTGCTTCCGCGAGCTTCTGCTTGGTCACAAAAACGAAGTCAAAGCGCGCCGCAGGAATGCGGCCGAGGACCTGCGACTCGCTGATGGACGATACGATCTCGCCCGAGTCGTTCTCCACTGCGAACTCCATTGGTTTTGCTTCAGGCAGATGCGTGTCCTTCGCAAAGAACTCCTGTCCGAATTTCTGCACTGCAGCCCGATAGATTGCCTCCGTCGGCTTCAGCGTGATGTTGCGATCCTCGGCTGACGGCGCGTAGAGCACGCGGTAGAAATCGCGCCGCAGGATTCTCCGCGCCGGATCATGCCCAGGCGCTGCCGGATCCTCGGCCGCCTTCCGCATCGCGGCGAGCACTTCGTTATCGGTAAGCGCGAGATGATCCGAAATAGCGATGGGATAGGTGCCGCCCGGCAGCCACTCCCGAAGAAATTGCCGTAGATGAAGGTCGAGCGCCCGGCGAACTCTGTGAAAGTAGAGCTGCTCGAACATGAAGTAACGTGCGAGCTGGAGTGCCTCAGCGGCATGCATTCCGCCGCGCTCGATGCCGATGACGGGCTTTTCGCGCCAGCGGAGGATGCGTAGTGAATCGAGCAGGCGATGATGATCGAAGCGACCGTAACCGACGCCGGCGTGATGCGAATCGCGGAGCAGGTAGTCGATGCGATCGACGCCGAACGCGTTTCCGGTGACGATCTCCGTCAGCAACTCGTCCCACGGTGAAAAGTCCGACGCCTCGAAAGGCCAGGCTTTCAGGCCGACAGCGACTTTCGCGACGTCACGCGCTTTCGGCGACGGCGTCATCGAGTTCCAGACCCGTCCCAACTCTTCGCCGAGGATCACGTCCACCGATAAGTGCTCATGGTGATAGCCGGACGGCAGAAGCTCCTCGGCACCGTGCGAGAACGGTATGTGGCCCAGGTCGTGGCAAAGCGCACCCATGCGCACGACGGTTCGCCAGTAGGAAAGTTCGCTATCTGGCGGGAAGTACTCGCGCGCCTCGTTCCGCCGATTCTCCTGCCTCGTGATCACGTCGAAGACGCGACCAGCGAGCTCCATCACTCCGAGAGAGTGTTCGAACCTGCGGTGCGTCGCGGCCGGATACACGAGGTACGTGAGCGCGAGTTGATGGACGTCCCGGAGCCGCTGAAACGCTGCGGAATCAATCACCTTCCGTTCGTCGGACGACACCCGGATGAAAGTGTGAATCGGGTCGCGGATCTCGTGCTCATACTTCGGCAGCATGCGGCAAACAGCGTAGCAAAGAGCCGCTTCGCAGCGCCCCGTCTCTGCTCAGGGTAGAACTAGACGGAAAGCTTCACGCCGGCTGATACGTGCACAACGGATCCGATGCGAACACGTCGCCCGTCATCGCCCACGCACGCGCCCTCGAGCCGCCGCACAATTCGCGGTACTCGCAGCGGCCGCATTTGCCGTGCAGGTTGTCCGGATCGCGCAGGCTGACGAACAGCGGGCTTTCGCGATAGATCTCGCCGAGGGTTTGATCGCGCACGTTGCCCGCTTTGAGCGGCAGGAATCCGCTCGGATAAACGTCGCCGATGTGCGAGATGAACACGAACCCTTTCGCTTCGTTGACGCCGCGCGGTGCGCGCGGGGCGCCGTTGCGATCGAGCATGTGCGGACTGGCGTGGACGCCCAGCGGCATCGTACCGCCATGCTGCAGCACGTACCGCCGATAGTGCATCGCCTCGGTCGTGCGGATCGAAAACTTCACGCGCTTGCTGGTTTCGAAGAGAAATCCGAACAGCTCTTCGACTTCAGCCGCGGTGACGAGATCGGACGTCTTTGCGCGACCGGTGGGAACGGCGAAGAAGACGCTCCACATCGCGATGCCGAGGTTTTCGAGCAGGGCGACCATGTTTGGGAGATCGGAGACTGTGCGGCGCGTGACCGTCGAGTTGACCTGCACCGGGATGCCTTCGCGTGTCGCGGCGCGAATCGCGCGCAGCGTGAGATCGAACGAGCCGTCGACGCGGCGAAACGCGTCATGTTCGGCGGCGTTCGACGCGTCGAGGCTCACCGCCATCCGTCCGAGGCCGTGCGCCTTCATCTTCGTCACGGCGTCTTCGGTCAGCAGCGGCGTCGCGCTCGGTGTGAGCGACGGCTCCAGGCCTTTCTCGCGCGCATATTGAATGAGCGAATACGTATCGTCGCGCTTGAGCGGATCGCCGCCGGTGAGGACGAAAACCTTCGGCCGCAGCTCCGCAATCTGATCGATGAGCGCGAAGCCTTCCTCGGTGGTTAACTCGAAGCGATTGCGACGCGACTGCGCCGCGGCGCGGCAGTGGACGCACGCCAGGTCACAGGCGCGCGTGTTTTCCCAAATGACGACGAAGGGGCTGACATTGAAGTCGACGGTGCTCATCGCATCCCCACGTTCCTCGCCCATTGGCGATAGGCGATCGGCGAGATTTCCGAAGGTTTGATCTCGGCGCGGCCGCCCCAGTACGTGTTCGTGTAGGTGTAGCCGATGCCGCGACGAATGAGGTGCTGATCGATGGCTTCTTTGTGCGCGAGCACTTCATCCTTCGACCGGCCATGCGCGACGGCCATGATGTTCACGTCGTTCAGTTCCGGTCCGGCGTCGCGCCAGTAGCAGTGCGTGAGGATCGCGAAGCGGCCGATCTCGCTGCCGCCTTCAAGCTCGCGTCCGCGCGGGACGGCCCAGTGGAAGAGGCCATTGAAGCTCGCCAGCCGTTCTTCGCCGGCGACTGGTTTGGAGTGCTCGAGAAATGTCGAGAATCGGCCGAGGACGCCGCGACGATCGAGGTCTTCAGCGATGTCGAGGAACGTGTCCGGATCGATGCCCGCGGCGCGCGCGCGACGTTGCCAAACGCCGAGCGCGATTTCGTCAGGATCGAGGTCGCGCTTCAGCGCCAGGAGCACATCCCACTCGCGCGAGGTGAGTTGGACGATCGACGGTTCCGTCGCGACGGCGCGTTCATCCGACATCTCGCCGACGACCATTCCGTTGCGGCGCATGTGGCCGACGCCGAGCACGAACGCGCGCAGCGCGGGCATCACACGGTACTTTTCCGCGCCGATCTCTTTGCGGAGATATTCGCAATGCCGCTCGACGGAAAAGCCAGTCGGCACCTTCAGCGTCGTCCAGAGCCGCCACTCGGTCGTGCCGTGCTCGCTGTTGCGAATCACGACGTGACCGGAGAACGGATCGCGCGCGGCGATGAAGCGAAACGCAGCGTCCAGGAGTGACTCGTCGATCTTCCACGCGATCAGCGCGCCCTGCGCGAGATTTGTGGCCAGCAGTGTTTGCCGCACGCGGCGAATGACGCCCGCCTGCAGCATCGCGTGAATGCGCTCGGTGACGACCGGCAGGTCGAGGCCAGCACGCCGCGCGATTTCCGCGAACGGTTCCCGCACAAATCCGCGAATGCGATCTTCGGAGACTTCGAGAATGCTGCGATTGATCGCGTCGCGCGGCGAGACCGGAGCGCTTACTTCCGCGAGCGCGCTCACGACGCGATCTCCGCATCGAGCAGATAGCAGCCCGGATCCGATTCCCAGTAGTTGCCGGTCGCGGCTTCGGCGCGCGCGCGGAAGTTGCCGTTACACATCGGCAGCCACTTGCACGTCGCGCAGCGGCCCTGCAGCAACGTCTTGCGTGTGCGCAGGCCGCGGAGCAGATCGATCCGCTCGTCGCGCCAGATCTCGGAGAACGGCCGTTCGCGAATCGAGCCAAGGGCGTGATGCGAGGTGAATTGATCGGGGTGCACGATGCCGAAGCTGTCGATGCAGCCGATGGCGATGCCGGAGCGATTCCCGCCGTTGCTGCGCATCAGCGTCAGCGCGCGCTCGGCGCGATCTTCATCGCGGTCGCGCAGGCGCAGATAGATGTACGGCGCGTCGGCGTGATTGTCGACCGTCATGACTTCGACGGCGCGCTCATCGCGATTCCATCCCTCGACGCGCTCGATCAATTTGCTCATCAACGCTCGTTTCTCAGGCACTTCGAGGTCGATGCCGGAGAGATAGGCGCCGCGGCCGGAGTAGACGAGGTGATAGAGGCAGAGCCGGCCGATGTCTTCCTGTTCGACGAGGTCGAAGATCGTGTCGATCTCGCCGACGTTTTCCTTCGTGACGGTAAAGCGGATGCCGACGCGAATGCCGGCGTCGCGGCAGTGGCGGATGCCGCGCAGCGCATCGCGGAACGCGCCGGCGCGGCCGCGGAACCGGTCGTGTCGCTCTTCGCCGCCGTCGATGCTGATGCCGACGTACGCGACGCCGATCTTCGCGATGCGCTCTGCGCGCTTCGCATCGATGAGCGTGCCGTTCGTGGAGAACGTGACGCGGACGCCGAGCGACATCGCCAGTTCGGCGAGATCGAGGATGTCCGGCCGCACGAACGGCTCGCCGCCCGAGACGAGCAGCGCCGGCACGTTCATCCCCGCCAGATCCCGAATCATCGCCTCCGCCTCGGCCGTCGTGAGCTCCCCGCTGAACTTGCGGATCTCCGCGTCGGCGTAGCAGTGCACGCATTCGAGGTTGCAGGTTTTCGTCGCGTTCCAAACCACGACCGGCCCGGAATTCGGACGGGCGCCGGTGGTCTGTCGCGCGGATTCGTCGTGATAACGAAGACGGTCGCCAAAGTAGGAAGCGCCGCCGAGAAGCTTTGTCACGCTGATCATGCGCTCATGATCGGGCGAGGCCGAACGGAGGTCCGTGACGCAGCGCGCGCGGGGGTGTGATGGACGACACATGAGGGGCGGGAGCGGCACTAGAATGGCCGGATAAGCAGGCCCATGACGAGCTCCGATGCACACTCATGGATGGCCGGATGGCGCGCGTTGGAGAAGCGAGAGCGTGACGAGCTTCGGCAGGAGTCGTACGAGGAGAAGTTCAAAGCGCTGGCTTTTCTGATGGCGTCCACCGATCTCTTCGACGTTTCGCAGCTCGAAAGTGAAGATATGGCCGCGCGCATGCGGTGGTCGCGACTCCAGTCGCTGATCGTCGATCGCTGATGGGTAGCGAGCTCGTACGCCTTCTGAGGCCGCTGGAGGCGATGATGCGGTGGTTTGAAGCCGCTGATATTCACGCCTCGATCATCGGGCGTGGCTGCTTCGCTGTTGGGTAAGCCGCGCCTGACCAAAGACATCGATGTCGTCGTGCTGGACTCCGAAGCGGAATCGCTCATCGAAAGTGGAGCGCCATACGGATTCTCGCCGAGGATCGCGGATACAGTGGATTTCGCGCGGAACACGCGCATGCTGCTATTGCGCTTCACGGAGGGCGATTGACATCGATCTGTCGCTCGGCGCCCTTCCGTTCGAGTACGAAGTCATCGATCGTTCATCGATGATTGACGTGAGTCCCGGCGTCAGCATTCGCGTTGCGTCGCCCGAGGACATCATCGTCATGAAAGCCGTTGCCGGCCGCGGGCGCGACATCGTCGACATCGAAAACATTCTTCAGGCGTGCCCTGATCTCGATGTCGAACGCGTTCGGCGGTGGGTACGGGAATTCTCGGCGGTCCTGGAAATGCCGAAGATCCACGACGTTCTCGAGAAATTGCTCTCGCGGCGACCGCGCTGACACCGCACGGCCTCGCGGCCGGCGGCCGTCTTCAAATCCCCAGAACCTGCACCGCCACCCCCACCGTCACGATCAAGCCTCCGGCGATTGCGTCGCCGTAGTGATCGAAGACGTGCAGGCGGATCGCGCGTGCGCTCGCGTGGGCGGTGACGACGAGGATGGACATCGACGCGATCGTGCCGGCTTCGTAGGCCGTGATGACCGCGAGGATGAGCGGCCATCCGCCGCCCGCGGCGGCGAGGATCAGTGGGATCAGCGCGACGCAGGGATCGGAGGAGAAGAGGATGAACAGCGCTCCTTCGGTCACGCCCTGCTTCTCGTGGCGGTGATGATGCGGGCGCAGGCCCCAGAGCATGTAGGTCGTGCCGAAGAGCATGAGCAGCATTGGCGCGATCGAGGCGAGTTTGCCGCCGATCACTTGCGCGATGCCGAGGCCGGCGGAGAGCGCGGCGATGCCGAGGAGGGCGGAGACGGTGACGTGTCCGAGGCCGCAGAGGACGGTGGTGCGCAACGCGCGCATGGGGGTCCAGCCGCGGGCGCGCGCGAGCGCGGCGAATGGCATCCAGTGATCAGGCGCGAGCGTGTGCAGCGCGCCGACGGTTGCGGCGGTGAGCGGCAACGTCCACGAGAGATCGTTCACACGGGCACCTCGAGCGTCGCCAGCATGGCGTCGCGGCTCATCGTCAGCCAGGTGATCCAGTGCGCAACGCCGTCGCCGGTAAGCGGCGAGATCTCGATCACGCGCGGGTCGGGCATCACTCGCGCGAGCGCATCGGCAATCGCGCTGACGTTCACGTGCGGCAGGTGCGGCAGCAGATCGCCTTTCGTCAGCAGCACGAGGTCCGCTTTCGCAAACATCGTCGGGTACTTCAGCGGCTTGTCCTCCCCCTCCGTTACGGAGAGAACGACGACGTTAGCGCGCTGCCCGAGCTCGTAGACCGCTGGGCAGACCAGATTGCCGACGTTCTCGATGAATAGATACTCGACGCTGGTGAGATCGAAGTGGTGCAGCTCGCGATGAATCATCTCCGCGTCGAGATGGCAGGCCTGCACGGTTTCGATCGCGCCCGAGCGCATGCCGGCGCGGCGCAGTCGTGCGGCGTCGTTGTCGGTCGCGAGGTCGCCCGCGAGCGCGGCGACGCGGCTCTTGTCGCCGAATGCTCGCGCAGTGGCCTCGAGCACGGCGGTCTTTCCGGATCCCGGCGAGCCCATGACATTCACGGTGAAGATTTCGCGCTCGACGAAGTGCTCGCGGTTATGCGCGGCAGTGCTGTCGTTGCGCGAGAGGATCCGCGTGTGCAGCTCGAGCGGTTCCGGTTTGGTGTCGCGATCCTGGCACATCAGGCCACCTCCAGTTCGATGCGTTGCAGCACGATCTCGTCGCCGGCGGCGAGACGCGCCGGCACGTTGCAAACGGCGCAGCGGAGAAAGCCTCCGCTCGCGACGTTACCGCCGCAGCGCGAGCACTCCCACCGCGCCGGAATGCGCGCGATCGTCAACGTCGCGTGTTCGCAGAGCGTGCCGTCGCGAAAGACTTCGAATGCAGTCGTGAGCAGCGCGTAGTCGACGCCGGCGAGCTCGCCGATGGCCACGTCGATGCGCTGCACGGATGCGTCGCGTTCACCGACGGCGGCCGCCACGGAGTCGACGAGCGACTGCACGATCGAGTACTCGTGCATCACGCAGCTCCAAATTTCGGTGCGCGCTTTTCGAAGAACGCGCCGATGCCTTCCGCGAAGTTTTCGCCGTTGGCAATGCGTGCAAGCTGCTCGAGCTCGCGGTCGAGATGCACATCCAGGCGATCCATGCCCGCGGCCTGGTTCAGCAGTTCCTTGGCGACGCCGAGCGCCTCCGTCGGTCCCGCCGCGAGTTGTCGCGCGATCTTCTGCACTTCGGCGTCGAACATCGCTCCCGTCACGACGGCATTGATCAATCCGTAGTCGAGCGCTCTTGCCGCATCGAGCCGCGGATTGAGCAGCAGCAGTTCGAGCGCGCGGCGCAAGCCGATCAGGCGCGGCAGCATGAACGTCGAGCTTTCCGCGCCGGTGAGGCCGGTCTTCGCGTACGCCCACTCGAACGCCGCGCGATCGGAGGCAATCACGAGATCGCACGACATGGCCAGGCCGAAGCCTCCGGCGGCGGCGATGCCATCGACGGCCGCAATGAACGGTTTCGGCGCGCGGCGGATCTCCGAAATCGTGCTGTGGATGTATTCGAGAATCTCCTGGAACGCGTTGCCATACGACGGCGCGTTGCGAATGTCCTTCAGGTCGGCGCCGCTGCAGAACACGCCGCCGGCGCCGCGCAAAACCACCGCGCGCACGGACGCATCGCGCGCCATTTGCAGCCCGGCTTTGCGCAGGTCGCGCGCGGTCTCGACGTCGAGCGAATTGAAGCGCTCACGCCGGTCGAGGGTGATCGTGCCGACGGCGTCGTCGATGCTCGTGAGGATGTGCGTCACGCCACGTCCTCCAGCACGAGACGCGCGAGCGCATCCGCGACGAGCGCGCCCCACGTGCTGCGCATCATCCATTCGCGCTGCGCGTACGCGTAGGCGCGGACGATGTCGTGCTCGCCGCGTGCGACCGCTTCGTGCACGAACGGCGCGACAGGAAAAGGATCGCTGCGGGCGAGCACGGGGCCGAGGTCGAGGTGGGGGGTGACGATGTGGACGGTGCTGCGGGTTTCGCGTTCACCGGCGTAGATCGCATCGCGCGTCGCGTGCAAGCCGGGATAACGCGGGAGATCGGAGTCGTGGACGTTCAGGATGCGATCGGGAAACGCCGCCAGCAGCGGCTCGGTGATGACGTAGAGATAGCCGAGACAGACGACGGCGTCGACGTGGAAGCGGTGGAGCATTGCGGCGGTCTCGGCGTCGAACGATTCGCGTTCGGCGCGGCGCGGCGCGTTGCGTTCGAGGACGCATACGACGTTCGTGCGCTCGCGCAGCGCGTCGAGCCCGGGCGCACGGTTCGAGCAGAGCACTCCCACCTTCAACATATGCGTGGCAGCGGCTCGCCTTCCGGCTCCGCCAGCAGCCTCCTGCCGAATCCCGTGTTGAGAATGACGGAGCCGGGGCGCTCCGCGACGCACGTGCCGATGATCGCGGCATGCCTTCCGAGCGAATGTTCGCGCAGCGTCGCCACGACGCCCTCCGCCTCCTCGGCACGCACGCCGATCAGCGCTTTCCCTTCGTTCGCGACATGCAGCGGATCGATGCCGAGCAGCTCGCCGACGGCGCGAACCGATGGGATGACAGGAACGGAGCGCTCGTCGAGCACGATGCCGACGCGGCTCTTCGCGGCCATCTCATGCAGCGCGCTGGAAACGCCGCCGCGCGTCGGGTCTTTCATCGCCGTCGCGCGGCCGGCGATCGACGCGATCATCGCGTTCATCGGCGCGACGTCGGAGACGAGCTCGCTGCCGACGTCGATGCCGTGCCGCGCCGCCATCACGGCCAGTCCGTGCTCGCCGATCGAACCGGTGATGATGATGCGATCGCCCGCGGACAGGCCGTTGTCGCGGACGAGCGTGCGCGTCAGGCCGATGCCCGTCGTGTTGATCACGATCCCGTCGAGCTCACCGCGGCCCATCACTTTCGTGTCGCCCGTGACGACCGGCGCGTTCGCTTCGATGCACGCGTCGACCATCGAGCGCTGCACGACTTCCAGCCACTCGAGCGAGAAGCCTTCTTCGAGAATGACGCTGCAGGTCAGACCGAGAACGCGCGTCGCGCCCATCATGGCCAGGTCGTTGACCGTGCCGCTGATGGAGAGCCGGCCGATGTCGCCGCCGGGAAAGAAGATCGGATGGATGACGTGCGAGTCGGTGGTGATGACCAGCCACTCATCGCCGATCTTGATCGCCGCGCCGTCGTCCATCGCGGCGATGCCGACGCCGTCGAAAGGCAGCGTGGCGAAGTCGCGCACGAACACCTTCTCGATCAGCGCGCGCATCGCGCGTCCGCCGCCGCCCTGCTTCAGTGCCACGCGGTTCATGCGCTCGCCTCCAGATCGGGAACGCCGCCGTACAAATGCCAGATCTTGCAGGTCCCTTCGTTCGAGACCATGCATGCGCCGATCGGATTCTCGGGGACGCATTCGCGATCGAAGAGGCGGCAGTCGCGCGGGTTGCGGATGCCGGCCATGATGTCGCCGCAGATGCATTGCCGCGCCAGCGCGGGCGGCGCGAAGTCCCACAGCGACGGCAGATCGATCGTGAATCGTTTGCGCGCGTCGACGTGTGCGAATTCGTCGCGCAGTCGCAGATTTCCGTTGGGTACGTGCGCGATGCCGCGCCACCGGCCGCCGATCGGACGGAACACGCGCCAGAGCTGTTCCTGCGCGGCGAGATTGCCTTCGCGCGTGACGCAGCGCGGGAACGCGTTCACCACCTTAGGCGTCTTCGCCAGGATGAGCTCCACGAGCTCGACGAGGCCGGCCAAAATGTCCAGCGGCTCGAAGCCGGCGATGACTACGGGCACGCGATTGCGTTCCACGAACGGTTCAAATACAGCGGAGCCGGTGATGACTGCGGCGTGACCCGCAGCGAGAAATCCTTCGATGCGCGAGCCCGGCATCTCCGCGACGATCTCCATCACCGGCGGGATGTATTTGTGCGTCGACAGCACGGAAAAATTCGGCGGCGGATCGTCGAGGATCACCGCGGCAGTGGCGACCGCCGTCGTCTCGAAGCCGCTGGCAAAGAGCACCACCTCCTCGGTCGTGTTCCGCGCGATTTCCACGGCCTGCTTCGGACCGTAGATGATGTCGATCTTCGCGCCGTCGGCCTGTGCATCGGCGAGCGATTGCACGGTGCCGGGCACACGCAGCATGTCGCCGTACGTGGCGATGCGTAAGCCCTGCCGCGCCAGCAGCACTCCTTCATCGACCTCCGGCACATCCGTCACGCACACCGGACAACCCGGTCCCATGATCACGTCGAGCGCTTTGGGAAATGTGGAGCGCAGACCGAACTTGGCGATGGCCTGTTCGTGACTGCCGCAGACGTGCATGACCGCGACGGGACGATCGAGTTGCGCGACGAGGCGATTGAGCGTTGCGCTCATCGCGCGCGCCTGCTCCGGATCGCGAAACTGCAGCGGAGTGCCGCTCACGCTGTGCCCTCGATCTCTGCACGCACGTCGGTGGTCATCAGATCGCCGTCGTCACCCATGGCGAGCAGCAGCTCGTACAACGCGAGCGTCTCCTGCACGGACTCGGGCGGAATGCGGCGGATGGCGAAGCCAACATGGTTGAGGATGTAGTCGCCGGGTGCGACCGGCTCATCGACGATCGCCAGACTGACGTCTTTGCGCACGCCCCAGAAGTCGACGGTGGCGATGAATTCGCGCACGTCGATGACGCGGCCTGGGACTCCTAAGCACATGGGGTTCTCCCGTTGCGGGTGATGGAGGGGACGACGAGGGGGCCTCCGGCGGGCCGGCACGGCCGGCAGCGTTGGTGTTTCGGGTTCACGCACATGCGAAAGCCTCCGTGCTCACGGCCGCGTGACGCAGCCGCGCTGCGGCGACGAAGATCTGGCCGAGCGAGATCCCGCCGTCGCCGGGCGGAACGTCGCGATTCGTGAAGACGCGCGCGGTCGGTTGCAGACCATTGATGATCGCGTTCGTGAGCCGCGCGTTGGCGAAGCATCCGCCGCTGAGAGCGACCGGCATCTCTCCGTATTGCGCGAGCGCCGCGTGCGCGATTTCGATCGTGGCCGCGGCCAGCGTGTTGTGAAAGCGCGCGGAGATCGTGGCTGCGTTCGTGGCGGCGAGCATGTCGTCGACCACCGCGCGCACGATCGTGCGTGGATCGAGCTCCCACGGCGTGATGCCGTCGCGCACGACGATCGGATAGCGTCCACGTTCCCGCTCATCCGCCACCATGTTCCAGCGGAAGGCCACCTCGCCTTCGTATCGCGTGACCGGCATGCCCAGAACGAGAGCGCCGACCGCATCGAAATAGCGTCCCACTCCGCGCGCCGCCACGGTGTTGAGGCCGTGTGCCAGCATGCGGCGGACGACGTCGACTTCGTGACTGCCGAGATCGCGGAAGAGTGGAAACGCATCGAGCGGCGGTTCGTCGTCGAACACATCGTCGAGCAGCGCCAGCGCGATGCGCCACGGCTGGCGGATCGCTTGATCGCCGCCTGCGAGCGCGATGGGGCGGAACGTCGCGATCCGCTCGAAGCGATCGCCGTCGACGAGCAGAAACTCGCCGCCCCACGATGTGCCGTCGGTGCCGTAGCCCGTGCCGTCGTATGCAATGCCGAGCACCGGGCCGGCCAGTCGATGCTCCGCCATCACGCTGGCGATGTGCGCGTGATGGTGCTGCACGGCGATCGTGGTCACGTTCGCTCTCGCGAGCGCGTAGCGCGTGGAGAAGTAGTCGGGATGCAGATCGTGGACGAGGACGCGCGGCGTGACGCCGAGGAAGTCTTGCAGGCGGGCGATTGCGGATTCGTAGGCTTCGAGCGTGGACAGGTTTTCGAGATCGCCGATGTGCGGCCCGAGAAAAACGCTGTTGCCGCTGGCGATGGCGAACGTGTTCTTCAGATGCGCGCCACACGCGAGGATCGGTTCGTCGAATGGCTGCGCGCTCTCGATTGCGCGCGGCACGTAGCCGCGTGAGCGGCGCAGGAGAACGGGGGCGTCGCCGAGAATGCGGACGATCGAGTCGTCGACGCGGGTGACGATCTCGCGATCGTGAAGGAGGAACACGTCAGCGATGTTGCCGAGTTGCGCGAGCGCGTCGTCGTTCGTCGTCACCATCGGTTCGTCGGAAGCGTTTCCCGACGTCATCCCCAGCGGCACGCCGGCGTCGCGCATCAGCAGATGGTGCAGCGGTGTGTAGGGGAGGAAGAGGCCGACCAGCGGCTCGGTCGCGTCGCGGCTCTGCGCGAGCACGATCGGACGTTCGATCGATGTGAGCAGCGCGCGTTCTTCGTCGCTGAGCACCGCCAGCGTCTCCGCTTCGGCGAGATCGCGAACCATGATCGCGAACGGTTTCGTCTCGCGCTGCTTTCGTTCGCGCAGACGGCGCACGGCGGCTTCCGACGTCGCGTCGCACGCGAGATGAAATCCGCCGAGTCCTTTCAGCGCGACGATCAGACCGGCGCGAAGCGCGCGCGCGGCGAAGGAAATCGGATCGCTTGTCGTGATCTTCTGCGCGGCAGGCGTGACGGCGACGAGCATGGGACCGCAATCGCGGCAGGCATTCGGCTGCGCGTGAAAGCGCCGGTCGAGTGGATCGTCGTATTCGCTGCGGCACCGCGCGCACATGCGGAACGGCGCCATCGAAGTGTTGGCGCGGTCGTACGGTGCGTCGCGCACGATCGAATAGCGCGGGCCGCAGTTCGTGCAGTTGATGAATGGATAGCGATGGCGGCGATCGGTGGGATCGAGCAGCTCGCGGAGACAGTCGTCGCACGTGGCCAGATCCGCGGGAATCGAGACGCGGCGCTCCGGCGTGGCCACGCTGTGATCGATGACGAAAGCGTTCTCTTCGCGGAACGGGATCTCCGTGCAGACGACGGAGGTCACGCGCGCTGCAGGTGGTCCGCCGCGGAGGGACGCCACGAATCTGCCGATCGATGACTCGGTGCCGAGCGCTTCGATGGAGACGCCGCGGGAGTGATTCCAGACGCGGCCGCGGACGCCGGTGCGCTGCGCGAGCTGAAACACCCATGGCCGATAGCCAACGCCCTGCACGGTGCCCCGTACCTCGATGTGGAGAGCGCTGGCCATGCGACCAAGGTACGCACGCGGCGAACGTGGGGAGATGCGGGTGGACACACGGCCACGTGATGATCGTCACGCCGCCGGATGCGTTGCGGCGCAGCGCGATCGCGGCGTCCTGCCGAGACTGAAGTCATGGTCAGGAAGATCGCCATCGTCTACTCATCGCGGCACGGTCATGTCCGCGCCATCGCGGAACGTCTCGCCGAAATCGCAGCGCTGCGCCATCTCGAATGCAGCGTTGCCGACGTGCGATTCGCGGGCAACGCGCTGATGTCGTGCGACGCGGCGATCGTCGCGGGCTCCGTGCACTTTGGCCGTCACGCCCGCGCGCTGCGACGCTTCGTCGCGCGGAAGTTGCCGTGGCTCTCCGCAAATCCGGCGGCGTTCCTGTCCGTCAGCGGCTCCGCCGCGTCACTGGAAGGGACGGCGAAAGCGGAGCAGTACATCGCCGACTTCGTGCGCACGACCGGCTGGCAGCCCGACATGACGTTGTCCGCCGCCGGCGCCGTGCTGTACACAAAGTACGACCCGCTGACACGGCTGATGATGAAGTTCGCCTCGCGCACCGCGGGACGGGATACCGACACGTCGCGCGATGTGGTCTACACGAACTGGCATGCGGTCGATGAATTCATGCACCACTTCATCGACACGCTCGAACGTCACGCCTGCGCCGTCGGCGAAAAACGCGCGCAGGCGTGAGGCCGCTGCACGTCATTCGACGGCAGGATCGAATAGCTCTGGCCGCGCCGGAGAACGGAAGGAGAGCAGGGTGAACGTTCCTTCGTTCTCCTCGATCTCCACGGCCATCACCGCGCCTTCGTCCGTTTCGACGATGCGCACTTCCTTCGGATTCGGAAGGAGATGTTCGAGGTTCATCGTGCGCGGCTTGGCGACGCGGATCGTCACGCCGCCGCGATCGGAGCTGATGCCGCGGAGCGATTGATCGATGACTTCCGGCTGCGCGCCGATCTCTTCTCCGACCACTTCCAGCGAGACGAGCGCGCCGTCGTACGCGCGGCTCAGGTCATCGAACGTCTGCCGCCACTGTGCGGATGGAATGTTCTTCGTGCGCATGGTGCCTCCTTACGGCGTGATCGCCACTTTCATTACGCCGTCGCGGCGCTCGCCGAACAGCTGATACGCGTCGGCAATATCCGCGAGCTTGAAACGGTGCGTGATCAGCGGACGCAGATCGAGCCGGCCGCTGCGGACCATCTCCATCAAACGGCGCATCCGCTCTTTGCCGCCCGGGCAGAGCGTCGTGATGATGCGGTAGTCCGCGAGCCCGGCGCCGAATGCTTCGTACGGGATCTCGAGCTTGCCGGAGTAGACGCCGAGGCTGGAGAGCGTGCCGCCGGGACGGAGGACGCGCAGTGCGCTCTCGAAGGTTGGTTGCGTTCCGAGCGCCTCGATGGCCACGTCCACGCCGCCGCCGGTCAGGCGACGAATCTCCGCGACGACATCGACTTTGCGGTAGTCGAGGACGATGTCGACGCCCATTTTCTTCGCCGTGGCGATGCGGTTGTCGTCACCGTCGACGCCGATGACCATGGATGCGCCGAGGAGGCGGGCGCCGATGGAGGCGCAGATGCCGATGGGGCCTTGCGCGAAGACCGCGACTTTGTCGCCGAGCGTGACTTCGGCCGATTCCGCGCCGCTGATGCCGGTCGAGGCGATGTCGGCGAGGAGCACGACCTGTTCGTCGGTGAGCTCGTCGGGGATCCTGGCGAGGTTGGCTTGCGCATTCGGCACGAGAAGGTACTCGGCCTGCGCGCCGTCGATGGTGTTGCCAAACCGCCAGCCGCCGAGAGCTTCGCACGTGCCGCCGTGGCCGCATTGCGAGTGATGGCCGGAGAGGCAGGAGAGGCATTGCCCGCACGGCGTGATCGCGCCGACGAGCACGCGATCGCCGACTGCGTATCCCGTGACGCCCGCTCCGATCTCGGCAATCACACCAACGGGCTCGTGGCCAATGACCAGTCCCGGACGCACCGGATATTCACCGCGGACGATGTGCAGGTCGGTGCCGCAGATCGTTGTCGTGGTGACGCGGATCAGCACTTCGCCGAACGCGGGCCGCGGCCGCGGCACGTCTTCGACGCGAATGTCGCCGACGCCGTGGAACACGGTGGCGCGCATGGTGCGCGTAGCGAAGGTTTTGGTTTCGTTGAGCGAGGGCGCGAGGGTTGCGGTCATGGGGAGCCTCCGGTACCTATCATTCGTCGCGATGGGGGAGGCGGCTGCAACGGCGCGCATCATCGTCGGTGATGATGGTCACGGTCGGTGAGGACATGCGCGCGGCTGCAATCGATGAGGCTTACTGGCGTGGCGTGATTCGCCGCGGTGAGGCGACGTTCTTTGTCGGCGCAGGCGTTTCCGCGCCGTCGCCTTCGAACCTTCCGCTCGCCGCCGCACTTGTAGCGAGCCTGATCGCTCCCGTTCTGGAGTCGCTGGCACTTCCTGCGGAGCTCGCGCGCAACATCGAGCGAGCACTCGTCGCTCTTCGGCCCGAAGTGATCACGGATGTCCTTCTCGAGCACCTGGGACTCGACGCGGCCTCGCCGCTGCTGCGCGTGCTCCGCGGCCAGCCGAACGCGTGGCACGGCCTTCTCGCCGCCGCCCTCGGTACCGGCTGCTGCGTCATCACGACGAACTTCGACACGCTCATCGAACAAGCATGCGACGCGTCAGGAGAGCCGCAGGAGCCGGTGGTCGGAACTGCGATTGCGGATGCTGCGCACGTCGGCAGGTCGACGCTCTTCAAGATCCACGGATCGATCGGCGACGGGCTCTCTTCGATTGCACTCGCGGTGCGGCAAGTAGGGACTGGATTGTCCGCACCACAGAAGCATCTCCTGCGCGCGCTCGTCGAGAACCGGCCTCTCCTCGTGCTTGGATATTCGGGCCGTGATGACTTTGACATTCTGCCCGCCTTGCGGAACATCGAGCGCACCGCACCCGGCCTGTGGGTCGTGCACGACCGAGAAACGAACCTTCGGCCCCTCGCGGGCGCCGAACGCGCCAGATCAGATGCGCAACCGGCGATCGAGCTCGCCACCGCGTGGTCCGGATCGCTCGATTTATTCATCGGCGAAACGAGCGCACTGCTCGACATCCTTCGGCCGCGGCGCGGCTTCGGTCGCATGCGCAACGCTCCTTCGGACGCGGCACCGTCCGTTCCGCCATGGCTTCCGGAGCGCGACGCTGCGATTATCGCCATCCTGTACGCACTCGTGGAAGCGCGCGCATTCGACCTTGCGGCTCAGGTGTTCGCGCACGCCACGGAATCACGGCTTTCGTCGCGCGTCTTCATCGCCCAAGCCGTCGTACTGGAAAAATACGGCGCGGATCTGCGCTCGGCGGCGGCTGTCGCACGAAAGGCGAGAGCAGTGTCGAAAAAGGAGCGGGCGGACGTTCGCGCACTGGCTCTCGACCAGAGCGGTGTCATTGCACGCCGGCGCGGTTTTCATCGGCTTGCGCTTCGCTTCTATGACCAGGCGCTGAAGATCGCCCGGCCGGGGAATTCGCCGGAATGGCTGCGCATGCAGATTCGCAGTCATCGCGCCGTCGCGCTCGAGTATCTCGACCGCCGTGCAGACGCGCTCCGCGAACACCGCCGCGTCGCAAAATACGAGCAGCGCACCGGCGACCTGCGCGGTTACGCGAAGAGTCTGAACAACATCGGTATCGTCCACATGAATCAGCGGCAGTGGAAGCGCGCCATTGCCGCACTCGAACAGAGCTGCGCGCTCAAACGCGAGCTCGGCGATCCTCGCGGCATTGCCCAATCTCTCCATAACCTCGGCAAACTGCACTTCCTGCGCGACGACTACTCATCCGCCGAAGCCGCGTTCCTCGAAAGCCTCCGCATCCGTCTCGGCCCCGGTCGCGACGACCACGGCGCCGCGCAGTCCTGCGTCGCTCTCGCGCACGTGGCGCTGAAGGCCGGCAAACTCGAAGAGGCGGAGCGGTACGCGACGCTCGCGCTGGAGGCTCATGTCGCCTGCGGCGATCAGCGCGGGATCACGCAGGCGCGAGGGCTGCTGCGGGCGCTTCGCGAATGAGGATCGATTCCATGAGCGCCATCACCACCTCCCTCGCCCCCTCCACCGCCCCCGCCACCCGCGGCGACAGCCGCATGCCGCCGTCCAGCGTCTGCGGCACTACCCCCACTAGCAACACCTCCCGCGGCGCGGTGCCGGCGAAGTCCAACACGATCAGAGCGTCGTTAATGGACGGTTCGTGCGGGCTCACGCGGATGCCGGTGGGGACGGCCATGATTTCGTCGCGTGTGAAGACGTGGATCGAGCCGGGTGGCGCGTCGACGGCGACGGCGTCGATGAAGATGACGCGGTCGTAGCCGAGGAGGTAGGCGGGGAGGTCGAGGGAGGGGGTGCCCAGGTCTTCGAGGGTGGTGTTCGGAGGGAGGGGGAGGTTGGAGAGATGGCGGACGACGGCGGGGCCTACGCCGTCGTCTCCCATGAGGATGTTGCCGATGCCGTAGATGGCGGTTCTCACAAGACTTTGACGCGCGCGATGTTGTTGCCGGAGGGGTCGAAGGTGTGGACTGCGCAGGCCATGCAGGGATCGAACGAGTGGATGGTGCGCAGGACTTCGAGCGGGTGTTCTGCGTCGGCGATGGGGTTCTGCAGCAGCGACGCTTCATAAGGGCCGGGGGTGCCGTCGGTGTCGCGCGGGCTGGCGTTCCAGGTAGTCGGCACGACGGCCTGATAGTTCTTAATCGTGCCGTCTTCGACGACCACCCAGTGCGAGAGCACGCCGCGCGGCGCTTCATGGAAGCCCACGCCTTCGACAGTGCCTTTGGGGAAGTCCGGTTTGTTGTAGATCGTGGTGTCGCCTTTGAGGATGTTGTCGGTGAGCAGCTGCCATTGTTTGAGTGCGAGCTCCGACAAGACGGCGGCGCGAATGGCGCGGGCGCCGTGGCGGCCGAGGGTGGAATGCAGCATGGCGGGCGTGGCGCGGACGTGGGCGATTGCGGAGATTTTCTCGAGCGCCGCGTCCGTCCATTTCTTCATGAGCGGATGCCCCTGCGCATAGCCGACGAGCACATTCGCCAGCGGGCCGACCTGCGCGGGCTGGCCGTTGTAGCGCGGCGCTTTGACCCACGAGTATTTCTTGTCCTCTTCCCAATCGGTGTAATCGGGATCAGTCTCGCCTTTCCACGGGTGCAGCGGGCCGCCGCCTTTGTACCAGGAATGCGCGCTGTCTTCCGTCACCGCATTACGCCACGTTTCGTCCTTCTGGCCTGTAATCGGGACGAGCTTCGACAGATCGCCGTTGGGGATGAAGCCGCCGGGAAGCTCGAACTGCGTGCTCTTGCCGTCGAGCGGGAGGTCGGGCACTGACAAATAGTTGGTGACGCCGGCGCCATAAGAGAACCAGTCGGGATAGAAGCCGGCGACCGCGCACACGTCCGGGACATAGACGTTCTGCACGAACGAGACGATTTTTTCGAGCAGCGATTTCATTTGATAGAGGCGATCGACGTTCAGCGCCGCCTCGCTGTCGAGATTGATGGCGTTGGCGACGCCGCCGACGGCGACGTTCTGGATGTGCGGCGTTTTGCCACCCAGCATGGCCACGACCTGATTCGAGTAGCGCTGGTATTCAAGAGCCTGCAGATAATGCGAGACCGCCAGCAAGTTGACTTCCGGCGGGAGCTTCATGGCCGGATGTCCCCAGTAGCCATGCGCGAAGGGGCCGAGCTGGCCGCTGTCCACCAGACCTTTGACACGCGCCTTCACCGCCGCCATCTGTTTGGCGGAGTTTTCCGGCCAGTCCGAAAGACTCTCCGCAATGGAAGCGGCTTTCGCCGGATCGGCCTTGAGCACCTGGGTCACATCGACCCAATCCAGCGCCGACAGCTGATAGAAATGCACGACGTGATCGTGCAGCGCGTGCGCAATCAGAATCAGATTGCGAATGTATTGTGCATTGAGCGGAATCTCGAGACTGAGCGCATCCTCGACGGCGCGTACTGACGCCAGTGCATGCACGGTCGTGCAAACGCCGCAGAAGCGCTGCGTGAACAACCACGCCTCCCGCGGATCGCGCCCCAGCAAAATCCGCTCAATTCCTCGGAACATAGTCGATGACGCCCACGCCTTCTGCACCTTTCCCTGATCGACCTCGACGTCGATGCGAAGGTGGCCTTCAATGCGGGTGATCGGATCGATGGTGATTCGCTTCGATGCAGATGACGACATAGCTCAACCTCACTCGGAGACGCGGTCGGGAAGGATCGCGAAGCGGCGGACGACAATGATGAACAAGGCGATGGCCAGGCCGATGTAACCGACGCACATCAGCAGCTCACCGATGGATGGGAAGTAAATCGACGAACGTCCATAACGAAAGGCGAGCGTCGTCGGCGAGAAGCGGTAAACCAGTCCTCCGATCGCAGTGACCGCGGCGGCCAGGAAGAGCACGCGCGGAATGCGCCGGAGCCGCTCGTTCAACAGTACGAGTGCAGGGACGAGAACGAAGAGGTTCTCACTGTGAAAGAGGACGGAGTACCAATTGGCCTCGAATGCCGTTCCGACGCGGCCGCGCACGACGATGTCGCCGTAGCGGACGACCACGAAGACGATGGACGACCAGGCCATGAAACGCGCCAGCGTCGAAAGGATCGCGATGTCGAGCGGACGCTTCCACGCGAGGCAGGCGATGATCAGGATGAGGATGAGCGACGCGAATCCACAGACGATTGCCTGCATGAGATAGAACGCCGGCAGCATCTGCGTCTGCCACAATGGGTGCACCTTCGTGCCGCCGATGACCATTAGCGATCCAAGCGACGATTGGTGCATGGCGGGCAGCAGGAAGGCGGCGGCGACCATGTACGGATAGAGCGGCCGGATGCGCGTGAACCAGCGTTCCGGCAATACGGCGGGCAGGTTTTCGTACAACAGGAAAATGGCTACGTACGCCGTCATGCAGACCGACACTTCGAGCAGCGCGCTATGAAGGTTCCAGTGCCACGGAATCAGGACGTGATAGAAGTTCCACGGCCGCCCGACGTCGAAGCCGAGCGCGAACATGCCCGTGCCATAGAAGAGGATGCTCGACATGAGCGCCGCGCGCATGACCACGTGGAGTTGTTTCTGATCGAAGATCCAGGTCGTCATCCCCACGGCCAGCGCAGACGAGCCGAGGGCCGTTAGCGTCATGACGTTGAACGTCTTCCAGACGCCGATGGCGAAGTCGTCGTTCATGCCGGTGAAGGCCAGACCGCCGAAGAGACGCCATACCGACAGCGCGAGTGCAATGGCGGCCAGGGTGGAGAAGAAAACGAGCGGCGCGGTGATCAATGGTCCGCGGATGGGCACGGCTCGATTCCAACGTGCGGTGGTCATAGTTGGTCCTCGTGTCCGCTGTGTCGAGCTTCTTCCTCGTGCACTTTGAAGCGCCGCCGCATCAAAAACGCCAGGCCGGCATAGACGATGGCCGGGACGGCCATTCCCTTATAAAGAACGCCGTGCACCTTCTCGCCGTAATGCGCCCGCGACTCGTTCCCCACTTCCGGTAATCCGAGTTTCGCGAACGGCACGTGCGACAGATAGACGACCTGCGTGCCGCCGAGGTCATGCTCGCCGTAGACGCGGTTCTGGTAATACTTGCCGGGATTCGCTTCAATGCGGCGATGGGCTTCGCGCAGTAATTGCTCCCGCGTCCCGAAAATCACCGCACCGACCGGACAAACTTCCGTGCACGCAGGCTGCAATCCGTCCGGCAGGCGGTGTCGGCACAGCTCGCACTTCACGATCTTCGGATTGAACTTGGCCCACTCGAAACGCGGCACGTCGAACGGGCAGCTGATCTCGCAGAAGCGGCAGCCGATACAACGTGACGGTTCCCACTCCACAATGCCGAATTTGCCTTTCGACAGCGCGCTGAAAGGGCAGGCAGATGCGCAAGCTGGATCGACGCACTGCATGCACTGTCGTTTCATGAACGACGATTCGTCGCCGTTGGGGGAGCGATAGAGCTGGATGATGTTCTTGGTCTGCGGGTTCAGATCGACGGGCATCTGCCAGATGCCGCCGGAGAGCTCCGTATCCGGCTCCAGGCCATTCGCAGTGGCGCACGCGCCGACGCAGGCCTTGCATCCGATACAAACCGTTGTGTCGTACAGCAAGCCGAGCGCTTCGGGCGAAGCGGTTCGCGGCTCGGACGCGGCCGCGCTTCCGGCAATGGCGACGGCCGAGGCGGCACCGACGGTACGAAAGAGATCGCGGCGGCTGACACTCACGAGGCATCTCCCGAATCCGACGGCGGATCCTGCGGCGTGGAGTCGAGCTTGCGGCCGGCGACGTAGCCGGCGCCGAGGAGGATGCCGCCGATCAGACCCGCAGTGCCGGCGGCGGTGCCTTCGACGATCCCGCGCGACGTTTCGACCGGCGGGTACATCGCCGGCGGCGTGGCCTTGCTGATCGGCGCGAGGGAGAACAGCGGCAGCGAATAACCGACCGATTTTTCGGCGCAGCCGAAGCAGGGATGGCCAATGCCGATCGGCCAGGCGTCGACGACCTCATTGAAGTGACGCGTGGAGCACGAGGCGTGTGTGACGGGACCTTTGCAGCCGAGGCGATAGAGGCACCAGCCCTGGCGATGGCCGTCGTCGCCGAATTCTTTCGCGAAACGGCCGTTGTCAAAGTGCGGACGGCGCGGGCAGTGATCGTGGATCACGCGGTCGAACGCGAACTTCGGACGGTGGAACGTATCGAGCGCCGGCAGTTTGCCCGTGGCGGCGTATTCGAGAACGGTCGCAAGGAGGATGTACGGATTGGGCGGACAGCCGGGCAGATTCACCACCGGCTTGTCTTTGATGAGCGCATCGACGCTCACCGCGCCAGTAGGATTCGGGCCGCTCGAAGGAACGCCGCCCCACGACGAGCAGGAGCCGATGGCGACGACGGCCGCCGCATGCGACGCGACGTCCTGAAGCATCTCGGTCCCTTTGCGTCCCGCGATCTTGAGGTAGATGCCGGCGTCTTTGGTGGGGATCGAGCCTTCGACGACGAGGATGTACTTGCCGTCGTTCTGCTGCATGGCGTCGCGCAGCGCAAGCTCCGCGTCAGGCCCCGACGCGGCCATCACAGTCTCGTGATAGTCGAGCGAGATGACGTCGAAGAGCAGCGTGGCCAGGTCGGGCTGCGAGGTGCGCAGGAGCGTTTCGGTGCATCCGGTGCAGTCCTGCATGTGCAGCCAGATGACGGATGGCCTCCGCGCGCGGCCCACCATCTGCGCCACCGCTTCCGGAGTGAGCGCAGACGTGATGGCCAGTCCGAATGGAGCAGCCACCATCAGCTTTCCGCAGAAGACGAGAAAGTCGCGTCGGGAGGCGCCGGTCAGATCGAGTCGTTCAGCGATGGTGCTCATGACGCGAATCTAGGCGCGCACCGCGAACCGACGAGTAGCATCGAGCACCGCCGGTTGTGCGCTAGCGCACTTGGTCGTGTGAGGTGGGGTGACGGGTGACGACCGGGGGCCTCCGGCGGCCGGGGCCACGGGCCCCGGACCCCGTTTGTTGGCTCAGCCTCCACGACACAGCACCGCCAACTCGCACGAACGTGTCGTGGAGGCTGAGCCAACCAAAGGGGTCTGGGGCCTTAGGCCCCAGCCGCCGGAGGCCCCCGTCGTCCCCGTCACTTCCCCCGCGCGAGCGTGAGCTCCACCGTGGCGCCGGCGCGCACGCCGTCGGCGGAGGCGTGCAGATCGGCCGGGTCGTTCGTTCCGGCGTCGCCGTCGGAGTCGAGGCGGGCTTCGATGCGAACTTTTTCCGGGAGCGCGTTGCCCATCATCGAATCGCTGGTGCCGAGATCGAGTGTGACTGGGAACGCGTTTGTGTCGATGCGGCGGACGGCGACGGGATGGCCGGCTGCGGTGCCGCGGGCGATGACATAGATCACGCCGCCGCGTGGGGCGGCGGATGGGTCGAGGGAGAGCGTGATGTGGATCGGTTGGGAAGACGCGGTGGGAGGCGCGGACGTCATCGCTTCATGGCCCGGCATCGGCGGATGATCGGGCGGAAGATCGGCGGTCGTTGCCGATGGCGTTTGCATCGTGGAGAAGACTTCGCGAAGGCGTTTCTCTTCTTCGGGATGTTGCGCGATGGCGGCGTCGATTGCGGCGGCGGCTTCCTTCGGCTGGCCTGCGTGCAGACGTGCTTGCGCGAGTGCGACCCAGGCGTCCAGCAGCTTCGGATCGCGTTGCGTGGCGCGCTCGAGCATCGCGGTCGCTTTCTCCATCTCGCCCATCGACAGGCGAACCACGGCGTTGTACGTCAGGGCGCGCGGCTCGTCGGGATTCTTCGCCAGCACGGAGTTGGTCTGCTTGAACGCCGCCATCAGATCGTTGCGCGCGAAGGCATCTTTCGCCTGAACGATCTGCGCGTCGACGTCGCTGCTGTCGCCGCGCAAGAAGGTCGATGCGTAATAGACCACGCCGCCGGTGAGCAGCGTGCAGATGACGCCCCACACGAATCCGGCTGTTGCGGTGCGTGGCTTCGCAACAGGCTGCGGCTCCGATGGAGTCGTGGGCAGGCGATCGAGCAGGCGCAGGACTTCCGCCGTCTCCTTTTCGAGCCAGGCGCGTTCGTCGGCGGCGGGATCGTCGCCGAGGTCGCGGAGCTGCTGCACGAGGGAATCGCGGCGGATTTCGAGCTCGCTCCGCTTCGTCGCCGCGGATGCTTTGCGGCGGCGTGCGATGAAGAAGACGAGTGAGCCGAGGATGAGACCTGCGGCGAGAATGGCGAGAGCGGTCGCCCAGTCGGTTGGTGCATTCATGAGGCAGTTCCTTTCACCAGCTCACGCACGCGCGCGAGATCGGGATCTTCGTTTCTCGATTCGGGTGCGGCGGCGAGCCGGCGCAATTTCATCCGGACCACGAACGCACCCAGAAGCAGCGCGGCGATGGGGAGGATCCAAACGAGCGCGTTCACGCCTTTGAATTTCGGCGCGAGCAGCACGAACTCGCCGTAGGAGCGGACGAAGTGGCTTTCGATCTGTTCGCGCGTGTAGCCGCGCGCGAGCATGTCTCGCACTTCGTTCTTCATGTTGACCGCCATCTCGCTCGGCGAGTCGGCGACGGACAGGCCCTGGCATACGGGGCAGCGCAGCGTTGCGGCGATCTCGTGCGTCTGCCGCACCAGCGCCGCCCCCTGCACCGGCACCCCGCGCGGCACCTCGGCGGTCAAGAGAAGCAACAGGGCCAGGATCATCGAGGCAGGACCTCCGCGAGATACGACTGCAGTTGCTCGGCGGAAACGGGGCCGTCGTGTTTGGCGACGATGATTCCGTTCGCGTCGAGGATGAACGTCTCGGGAACGCCGCCGACGCCGTAGGCGATGGCGGTCGTTCCGCGCTGGTCGATCACGGTCGGGTACGCGGCGCCGCGCTGCTGCAGGAAGCCGAGGATTTTGGCTTCGTCGTCTTGGAAGACGACGCCGAGGAATTGCACGCGATCGCCGTTGGCGCGCGCGGCTTCGTTCAGGATCGGATGCTCTTCCCAGCACGGCCCGCACCACGTCGCCCAGAAGTTGACGACGATCGGCTTGCCGCGAAACGCAGCGAGATCGATCGACTCGCCGCTGCCCGCGCGCTGCAGGGTGAACTGCGGCGCGGGCTTGCCGATCAATGGCGAATCGATGTGCTTCGGATCGCGGCCGAGACCGGCCATCAGCACGATCAGGAGCGTGACGGTGGCGAGACCGCCGATGGACAACGCAAAGCGGTTCATGGCGCAGCCTTGATGGCGATCAGCGGCTCGGTGGCTGCGCGGCGCTTGAATGAAGGCGTGGGGACGAGCGCGATGAGGCCGCCCAGCGCCATCATCAGCACGGCAACCCAGATCCACGACACCAGCGGCGTGATGATGAGGAGCAGTCCGGCGCGGCCGTTTTCGATGCTGGCGATCGATACGTACAGATCGCCGCCGAGCGTGGAGTGCACGTCGGGTGTGCCGATCGGCTCGCGCATCATTTCGTATTGATTCATGCGCGGCTCGAGCGTCGTCACGTAGCGGCCGGCTTTCATCACGCGAATGCGCGCAACCGTCGAATCACGATGCGGCTCGCTCCGCTCTTCCGTGCCGACGAACGTCAATTGGTAGTCGCCGATCGTCGCGGTCTGATTCGTCTGCAGCATGACTTCGGATTGCACGCGCATCGTGCTGGAGACGCCGATGGCGATCATGGCGATGACGACGCCGAGATGGATCAGGTACGCGCCGACGCCGCGACGGCTGCGGCGGAGTCGCGCGAGCTGCACGAGCGTGACCTGTAGTGCATAGCCGCCGCATGCGAGCGTCAGGATCGTCCAGGTGTTGCGCACACCGAAGACGATGCCGATCGCGGCGAGTGCGAAAGCGCCGGCGAGAGGTGGCAGCAACGCGCGACGGAGGTGTTCGCGCGTTGCTGCACCCCACGGCAAAGCGGGACCGACGCCGAGGAGGAATAGCAGCGCGATCCCGGCTGGCACGACCATCGAGTCGAAGTAGGGACGTCCGACGCTCATCTGCTTCCCGTTCACCGCCTCGACGACCAGCGGAAAGACAGTGCCGACGAGAACCGTGAACGTGAGCAGGACGAGCAGGAGATTGTTGACGAGGAATGTGCCTTCGCGGCTCACCGGCGCGTCGATGCGGCCGTCGTTTTCGAGGGCATCGATGCGCAGCGTCAGCAGCGTCACGGAGCCGATCAGCACTGCGGCGAGGAAGACCAGGATGGTCGGCCCGATCGCGCTCTGCGTGAATGAGTGGACGGAGTTGAAGACGCCCGAGCGCGTCATGAACGTGCCGAGAATCGTGAGGAGGAAGCTGGCCAGCACCAGCGTGGCGGTCCATCCTTTCAATACGCCGCGGCGCTGGACGACGAGGATGCTGTGCAGCGCCGCGGTGGCGGTGAGCCACGGCAGGAGCGACGCGTTTTCGACCGGATCCCAGGCCCAGTATCCGCCCCAGCCGAGAACTTCGTAGGCCCACCAGCCGCCGAGCATGATGGCGATGGAGAGGAAGATCCACGACAGCATCAGCGTGTTGCGAATGGCGCGCAGAAGCGCGGGTCCGAGATGGCCGCGCAGCAGCGCCGCGACGGCGAAGCCGAAGGGGATGGTCATGCCGACGTAGCCGAGATAGAGCAGCGGCGGATGGGCGACCATCAGCACGTGGTTCTGCAGCAGCGGATTCGGGCCGGGGCCATCGAACGGCGCGGGTGACACGGTCTGGAACGGATTGGCGGGACCGGCGATGAGGAAGCTGAAGAACGACCCGCAGGCGAGCCAGGTGCCGATCGCGTACGGCATCGATTCGTCATTCGCACGGCTCGCGAAACGGGTGGCCGCGGCGACGAACAGTCCGAGAACGAAGCCCCAGAAGAGAATCGACCCTTCGAGCGAGGACCAGAGGCTGACGATCGTCACCCACACGGGCACCTGGCGCGAGCCGACGTGCGCGACGTAGCTGACGCTGAAGTCGTGCGTGACCAAGGCGCGCTCCATGACGAGCGTCGCCAGGAGCATGCAGGCGCCAAAGGCGTAGGCGAGACGGCGCGTCCAGCGCAGTCCTTCTTCGGATCGCATTGCGCCGGATGCAAATCCGACGACCGCGCCGGCGGTGGAGGCAAGAAGCGCGAGGAGGATGACGATGCGTCCCAAAGCCGCGGTGGTCATTGCGCCTCCTCGATGTACTTCTTCATCTGTTTGGGATCGACTGGATGGCCTGCTTGCGGCGCTTTGTATTGATTGTTGTGCGAGACCATGAGGCGGTGGCTTTCGAATGAGCCGCCGCGGGTCATCGTCCCTTCGACGACGACGCCGATGTTGTCGCGGAACATCTGCGGCGGCACGCCGGTGGACTTCACGTGGACGATCGCGCCGGTGTCTTTGACGTCGAACTCCACGCCCGTCGTTCCTGTGCGGTGCCGGATGGAGCCGCCGGCGACCATGCCGCCCAGACGGATCGTCGCGCCGTACGCCTTGTTGCCGGCGGCGCGAAGATCGGTAGGCGTCCAGTAGTAAACGAGGTTGTGGTTGATGCCGCCGGCGGCAATGGCGAGGAAGGCGATTGCGGCGACAGCAAAGGCGAGAAAGACGAAGCGGCGCGTCTTGCGCCGCATGAGGTCGGAAGCGGAGAGCTCGGGCTTCATGAACGTCATGGTGTGGCGGGACGGGCGGTGGCGCGGGGGTGGGGGTCACGGGAGGAGGTGATGGGTGTCACGCGTCGTGTGGTCGTCGCATTGGACAGTGCGAGAGACGGTCATGGCCACGCCACCGCTAACGATCTTTTTGGCGAAAGAAGGAGTTTCTGCGGACGACCTTCTTGTGGCCGGCCACGGCGCGACTTCGACGCCGATTCAGGTCGGCCACGTCAAAGGCACGCTGTATACGAAGAGCTTGCCGCCGCATCCGCCGTCGTGGGCATCGTTCTTCAAGAATGCGGTGCCTGCCGAGGTGCTCGCGCTCGAAACTGCGAGTGCGTCGGCGCTGCTCGTTGTTCCCATGGCCAACCGCACGTTCACGGTCACGTTCGGATATGGGCGGCATCTCGTCGATCTGATGGCGGTCGAGGCGAGGTTCGGATTACATGCGACATTGAATTCGATCTCGCAGGACAACGTTCGTACGATCGACAAGAAGACGTTCGAAGGCATCTCCACGCACACGCGCGAACAGGCGAGCCGAGAGACGTCGATCGGTGATTTCGGACTGGATGTCGAACGCGACGTCGTCAGCGCCGTGACCGGCACCCCTACCGACGACACGCTCGGCAGCCAGTTGATCGGCAAGGACTCGTTGACCGCTCGGTGCGACGTGACACTCGACCGGCTGCCGGAGCTCCTTCAGGAGTATTACGCGAAAAGCAAGGAGGACACGTACAAGAAACGATTCGGCTGGATTGACAACATTCACGAGGTGCGGGACAAGGCGCGACAGAAAGAGCTCGACGCGGTTCTCGTCGAGATGATGCGATCCGGCGGCAATCCGAAAATATGGTTGGCGATCCCGGAGCTGATCGACTGGTCAGACATCAAAGGGTTCTCATACTCGAAAGCAGCGTCGGCCGAGATTTTTAATGACGTTCACCTGAGCAAATACATCGATCACTATTCCGCGGCGGCTATTTCCGACGAGTCGCTGCGGCGTCACAAGATCTGCGGCCATCGCCGATCCACGGATGCTGTCTTCGCATCCTGGCCGGTTTATCAGTGCATTCATGCGGAGATTGCGATTGATGATTCGACGTATCTTCTCAATGGCGGCCACTGGTACCAGATCGACAATGGTTTCGTCGCGCGCGTTGACGAAACCATCAACATGATCGTCGAGACGTCTTTTGTACCGATCGAATACACACATGGCGAACATGAGGATCAATACAACAAACGCCTTTCGGCCGCGATTGAGGGATCGTGCTGCCTCGATCGGAAAATGATTCTGCATGGAGGCGGCAGAAGCAGCGTGGAGTTCTGTGACGTCTACGGGCCTTCGCGCCAGATGATTCACGTCAAGCGATACGGCTCCGCGAGTGTGCTCAGTCATCTCTTCGCGCAAGGCGTAGTGTCGGCCGTCACGTTCATGTCCGACGAGCAGTTCCGGGAGAAGGTGAACGCGCTTCTTCCGGAGACGCTCCAATTCGCTGTGCCCGCGAACCGGCCGAGCGCATCGGAGTTCGAGATTGCATTTCTTGTGGCGAGCCAATCCGCAGGAAAGCTTTCGTTGCCGTTCTTCAGTCGCGTGACGCTGCGCAACGCATACAGACAGCTGACGAGTTACGGCTTCAAGACGACACTGACCAAAGTTCAGGTGGTGTAGCGTGGAGCCCAACGTCGGCGAGGTGCCGCAGCGGAATGCGCGGAGACCGCGCCTGTCAGTAAACCGCCTGCGAAGGCGGCTCCACGACAAGATGCCGCGGCACCGCCGCATGCTCGCGCAGCGGTGTAACCGGCCGGTCCGTCACGCGATTCGGGAAGCGGCGGCGAAAATCCTCCGCCAGTTCGCAGCGCGCACAGACGGCGACGGCGCTCGCCAGGACTTGCGGCAGATCCTCGGGCGCGATGTCTTTCCATTCGCGCAGCTCGCCGGCTGCAGTGAGCAGCGCGGGGACGATCAGGGCACCGCTGATGCTGCGAATCGGTTGGGCGCAATAGACGCAGGCGCGCTCGGCGTACCACCGCGCGACGATGTTCCGGACGAGTGTCTCCTCGGGTGACGCCGCGAGTTGCGGCGCGCATGCTTGATCGCATCCGGCGCGTTCCGGCCATCGCGAACAGTTGGTCACGACGAAGCGCGGTTGCGTGACGATTGCTGTGCCTGCGGCAAGCATCGCGTTGATCTCCGCGCTCACCGGGAGGCGCGTTTCGGGACAGGTGACGATCCGTTTGCCGCGATACCTTGCGGACAAGACTCCGAATGCGACGATCAACGCGACGACGGCCGCCGCGGCGACAGTGAAACCGATGCCTGTGCCCATCTGACGAATGTGCGCGCCATCGCTGCTTGCCGCGGCGATGCTGGTCATGCGCGTGCGTGCGCGAAATCACATCTGCGCATGACGCCCGTCATGGGTCGATGCGACGGCTTCGTTCAACGTCTCTGCTGCATGAACGACACATCGATCTTCGCCATCGGATTCGGAGCTGCCATTGGGACGACAGTGGCCTGGTTGCCGCAGGTGCTGCGCACCTGGACCACGCGCAGCGCGCGCGATTTCTCGTGGGGCTATCTCGCCCTCTTTGTCATGGGCGTCGCGCTCTGGACGCTGTACGGCGTGCTTCGCCACGATCTGGTCGTGATCATCGGCAACGGCATCACGCTGCTGCTCGTGATCTCCGTTGCGCTGGTGAAGGCGGGGGAGCGGGAAAGCCTCCCCTCGTGAGAGTACTCACGCGCCGAACGCCGCGAGGAAATCGCTCCGCGTCGCCGCCGGCTTTTCGCCGCGTGCGCGCCGCTCGATGTGCGACAGCTCGTCAAGCAGCGTCGGCCGATTCACCTCGTACAGCACGCCGGTCGTGACCTGCTCCTGCTCGTCGGTGAAGCGCAACGCCGCTTCGCGCGACGTCACATCGTGATCCGCAGGAACGGCACGCGTTTTGGCGCGGATCTCCTTGTGCTGTTCTTCGCCGCGCCAGGTGACGCAGGGCGAGAGGATGTTCAGGAAGGCGAAGCCGTGGTGCTGGATGGCGCGCGTCATCAGCTCCGTCGTTCCTTTCACGTCGCCGGAGAAACCGCGACCGACCCACGACGCGCCGCAGGCGATGGCCAGCGCGCACGGATCGATGGCCGGATCGGGATTGCCGTATGACGTCGATTTCGTCTTGTCGCCCGTCGGCGTCGTCGGGCCGGCCTGGCCTTTGGTGAGCCCGTAGATTTCGTTGTCCATCATGAAGTAGGCGATGTCGACGTTGCGACGCGCGGCGTGCAGGAAGTGATTGCCGCCGATCGCCAGTCCGTCGCCGTCTCCCCCGACGGCCACGACCGTCATGCGCGGCTGCGCGAGCTTCGCGCCGGTCGCGATCGGCAGCGCGCGTCCGTGCAGCGAGTTCAGACCATACGTTTCGACGTAGCCGGGCAGGCGCGAAGAGCAGCCGATGCCGGAGACAAGGATGGTCTCGTGCGGCGCGCATCCCGCGGCGACGAGCGCGCGATGCACGGAGTTGAGCACGGCGAAGTCGCCGCAGCCGGGGCACCACACCGGTTTGAGATCGGTCTTGAAATCGTTCGCCGTGAATGTCATGCCGTCACCTCCTCGAGAATCGCGGCGGCTGCGATGACTTCCGCTGCCGAAAGTGGTTTGCCTCCCGACCGCGCCAGCACGCGCGTCATGAGCGGAGGGAGATCGACGAGCGAGCGCAGATAGCGGTGGAACTGCTCTTCGAAACTCAGCTCGACGATGAGAATGCGGTTGCAGGAGAAGATGAACTTCTCCAGCGCGTCGATCGGAAGCGGCGCGAGGATGCGCGGCACGAACGCCGCCACTCGCGCCTCGCGCGCGTTCAGCTGTTCGACGGCTTCGATGACCGGACCGGCGGACGAGCCCCAGCAGAGGATGCCCAGCTCCGGATCGGCGACGCCGTAGCGGCGGAACAGCGGATATTTTTCCGCGATCGCGGCGAGCTTGCGGTGCCGCTTCGCGTTCATCCGCTCGTGTGTGACGAACATCGAGCTCGGACGCCCTTCCTCGTCGTGCTCGAGGCCATTGGTCTGGTACATGCCGCCCGCGATTCCCGGCGCCGTCATCGGTGAGACGCCGTCATCCGTCATGGCGTAGCGACGGTACGAATCGTCCGGATCGAGCACGACTCGCCGCGGGACGACCGGATGAATCAGCGACGCCGCGTCGATCGTCTCGCGCCGCTGCGCGATGAGCTGATCCGACAGCACGATCACCGGCACCTGAAACTCTTCCGCGATGTTGAACGCATCGGCGGTCGTATGAAACGCATCCTCGACGTCGCACGGTGCGAGCACGACGCGCGGCATGTCGCCGTGGCCGCCGTGCACGGCATGGAAGAGATCGGATTGCTCGCTCTTCGTGGGGATGCCGGTGGACGGCCCGCCGCGCTGCACGTTGACCACGACGCTCGGGATCTCGGCGATCGACGCAAGGCCGAGCATTTCGGACATGAGCGAGAGTCCGGGACCTGACGTGGCGGTCATCGCTTTCGATCCCGCGAACGACGCGCCCACGACCGCTCCGATCGCCGCCAGCTCGTCCTCGGTCTGCAGGCAAGTACCGCCGATCTTCGGCAGCCACTCGGCGAGCAGTTGCAGGATCTCCGTCGATGGCGTGATGGGATAGCCGGCGAAGAAGCTGCAGCCGGCATGCAACGCGGCGAACGCGGTGGCTTCATTGCCCGACATGAGCAGACGAGGCGCGGCCGGCGTGAGCGCGTCGAAACGCTGTGATGAGGACACGCCGCCGCTGCACGCGAGGCCGGCTTGGACGCCAGTATCGAGTGCGCGCAAATTCGCATCGATGATCGCCGCGTCGCGCTTGCGGAAGCGCTTCCGCACCGCAGTGCGAATGCTGTCGAGCGGCAGGCCGAACATCGCCGCGAGGAGTCCCAGGCCGACGATGTTCTTCGCGCCCGGCGCGCCGGCATCCTTCGTCAGTTGCGCGAACGGCACCGGCACGCAACGAAACGCGGCGAGCTCCGGCGGCGGCGCGTCGTCCGGCTCGTGCAGCACGATGCAGCGATCCGAGAGCGTCATCTCGCTGCGAAAGCGCGCAAAGTCCCCGAAGCGGAACACGACCAGCGCATCGATCGCCTCGCCTTGCGCGGCGATGGGCGTGGATGAGATGCGCACGGTCGACGACGATTCGCCGCCGCGGATCTGCGGCCCGTACGCTTCCGTTTTGATGACGTGCAGACCGACGGCGGCGCAAGCCATCGCCGCGAGATCTCCCGCAACGACCGCGCCGTCTCCGCCGGAGCCAACGATCGAGAATGTGACGTCTTCGCTCATGCGATGCAGGGTGCCGGTGCGGTGAACGCGCGGCGATGAGTGGCGTCACTGGCGCGGGTGACAGTCATCACCCGGTCGTGCGACGCGCGGCGCGACGATGCCGTTGCGACCATGTCTCAGCCAGAAATCGCATTCAGCCCTTCTCTGCCGGCGCGCAAACTGCTCCTCGTCGGACAGCCGAACGTCGGCAAGTCGCTGCTCTTCACGCGACTGACGCAGCGCTACGCGACCGTCTCGAACTATCCCGGCACGACCGTCGAGATCACCAGCGCGCTCGCGGATCTCGACGGCGAGCTGCGCGAGGTCGTCGATACGCCGGGCACGAACACACTCTCGCCGCAGTCGTTCGAAGAAAAGGTCACGCTCGATCTGCTCGTCGCGTCGCGCGACGTGCCGCTCGCCGCGAATCGCGCGGACGTCGTGCAGGTCGGCGACATCGGCAATCTGCGCCGCACGCTGCTGCTGTCGCTCCAACTCGCGGAGCACGAGGTGCCGTTCACGCTCTGCCTGAACATGAGCGATGAGCCGAATGCGCCGTCCATCGCCATCGACGCACTCTCCGATCATCTCGGCGTCCCGGTGGTCGCCGTCTCGGCGCTCCGCCGCTGGAATCTCGAAAAGTTGAAGAGACAGGCAGTGCGTCCGGCGCGCTCGCGTCTGCGCGTCGACTATCCGAAAGCTGTCGAAGAAGCGATCGCCTTTCGGCGCGGCGGCGGTTTGTCGCGCGCGGAGTCGCTTTCGTCGCTCTGTGCAGACGCGCCGCAGCTCGCGATCGAGATTGCTACTGCACGGATCGCCGCCGTCGACGCAGTCATCGGCGAAGTGATGACCGAGTCGCAGGCGCGCGGACGCGAACGATTCGGCGCGCTCTGCATGCACCGCATCTGGGGCTGGCTCATTCTTCTCGGCGTGCTGTACGCGGCGTGGCTCTTCGTCGGCAAGCTCGGCGCCGGCACGCTCGTCGATTTCGTCGAGAGCTCCATCTTCGAGAGCTTCATCAATCCGTGGTCGACGCGTCTCGTGCATCTGCTCGTGCCGTGGCAATGGCTCAGCGATCTGCTCGTCGGTCCTTACGGCGTGATCACGATGGCGCTCACGTATGCGATCGCAATCGTGCTCCCGGTGGTGATCACGTTCTTCACGCTGTTCGGCATCCTCGAAGATTCCGGCTATCTGCCGCGACTCGCGGTGATGCTGCACCGCACGTTCCGCCGCATGGGACTGAACGGCAAGGCCGTGCTGCCGATGGTTCTCGGCCTCGGCTGCGACACGATGGCCACGCTCACCACGCGCGTTCTGGAAACGAAGAAGGAACGCGTGATCGTCACGATCCTGCTCGCGTTGGGCATCCCCTGTTCCGCGCAGCTCGGCGTGATCATGGCCATGCTCGGCCGCCTCGGCCTCGGCGCCACGGCCGTCTGGCTCGGTGTGACCGTCGCTACGATCTTCCTCGTCGGCTACCTCTCGTCGAAAGTGATCCCCGGTCCCACCGGCGACTTCATCGTCGAGCTTCCGCCGATGCGCCTGCCGCGGCTCTCGAACATTCTCATCAAGGTGCTGGCGCGCACGGAGTGGTATCTGAAAGAAGCGGTGCCGCTGTTCATCGTCGGCACACTGCTGCTTTATCTGCTCGATGTCACGCACATGCTCGCGCTGCTGCAGCGGGCGCTGGCGCCGCTCGTCGTGGGCGTTCTGGGACTGCCGGCCGAAGCGGCGAACGCCTTCGTGATCGGCTTCCTGCGCCGCGACTACGGCGCTGCCGGTCTGTTCGCCATGCAGCGCAATGGTGCGCTCGACGCCACGCAGACCATCGTGTCGTTGACGGTCATCACGCTCTTCATTCCGTGTGTGGCGAACTTCCTGGTGATGATCCGCGAGCGCGGCAAGGCTGCCGCGGTTGCGATCGCGGCGTTCGTCACGGTCTACGCATTTGCGACCGGCGCGTTGCTGAACTGGATCCTGCGATGAACGAAATGACGACGCACGACTGCCCGCTCTGCGGTCTCGATTTCACAGGCGAGGAGTGTCACTCCTCATGCCCGATGGCGCGCGGCTGCTCGATGATCCGCTGCCCGCGCTGCAACTATGAATTCGTCGAAAGCGGCCGCTTCCTCGACATGCTGCGGCGCTGGGTGCGCCGTGCTCCGGCCTGTCCCGCCGGTGATTCGTTGCTCGATGTCCCGGTCGGTGTGACCGCGTCGATCACCACCATCGAATCGCAATCGGCCGCGCGTCTGAGCCGGCTCGCGTCATACGGCATCGCCGCGGGAAGTGAAGTGCAATTGCTCGCGCGGCGGCCCGCGGTGGTGCTGGCGTGTGGCTCCGCGTCAGTCGCGCTGGAAGACGAAGTAGCGCGCGAGATTCACGTGCGCGTCAATCGAGCTGAGTTGTAGCGGAAGCTCAGATGCTGACGATCCGCTCCAGCTCTTCTTTGCGGAGCACGACGATCGTGGAGCCCTTCACTTCGACGATCTTTTTCCGCTTGAAATCGCTGAGCAGGCGCGTGACCGTCTCGCGCGTCGTGCCGATCATCTGCGCGATCTCCTCGTGCGTGAGGAGAACCTTCAGGCGGATGCCTTTCGGCGTCGTCTCGCCGTGCAGCGCGCACCACTCCAGGAGGAGCTTTCCGAGCTTCTCGGCGGTTGATTGCGCGAGGCCGAGGGACCGGATTTCCCGCTGTGCCGATTGATACTTTTCGCTCAGCTGCTGTGCCGTGTGCATGCACGCTTCGGGATGCGAATTGAGAAAGCGCAGAAAGTCGTCGCGCTTGATGAAGTTCAGCTGCGATGGCTCCAGCGTTTCGGCGCTCACTTCGTAAGCGCGGCCGAGAATCGTGGCGCTGGCGCCGAGGACTTCGCCGGCTTCGGCGATCTTGACGATGAGGGTGCGGCCTTCGGTGGAAGAGGTCGTGAGCTTTGCACGCCCGCTGCAGAGAATGAACACGCCCCGCGGCTCTTCGCCGTCCACGAAGAGAACCGATCCCTTCGGGTAAACACTCGTGAACTTGATCGCGTTGAGGGTCTTCATCGCCTCGGGCGACATGTTGCAGAACAGCTCGACCTGGCCCCGCTCGCAGGCAGTGCAACTGTTTTGAATCTCAATGTTGTACGGCGACGGCATGGAAGAGCCTCCGTCACCGAATGTGAGGCCACGTGCACGTGTGCGATGCGACACCGCTCACGTGCCGGAGTGATTGCCGTCACCGAGCGACGTGCGCATCGCGCGATCATGCCGCGCATTGATTGGTGACGCGTGTCACGCCCGCGCGTGCGCCGCGTCTCCTTTCATCGTTCGGCGCGCTGCTACGTTTTCTCCATGCAACCGACTGCCGAGCCGTGGAAGATCAAGACCGTCGAACCGCTGACGATGAAGTCGCGCGCGGAACGCGAGCGCGCCATCGCAGACGCCGGATACAACACGTTTCTGCTGAAGAGCGAAGACGTCTACATCGATCTCCTCACCGACAGCGGAACGAACGCGATGAGCGACCGGCAGTGGGCGGCCATGATGCTGGCCGATGAGTCCTACGCCGGCGCGCGCTCCTTTTACAACATGGAGCGCGCGGTTCAGGAGATCTACGGATTTCAGTTCATGGTGCCGACGCATCAGGGTCGCGGCGCCGAACATCTGATCTCGCGGATTCTCATCCGGCCCGGCCACGTCATCCCCGGCAACATGTATTTCACGACGACGCGCGTGCATCAGGAACTGCAGGGCGGCGAGTTCGTCGACGTGGTCATCGACGCAGCGCACGATCCGACGCGCGAGCATCCGTTCAAAGGCAACGTCGACATCGACAAGCTCG
>DASSMK010000030.1:0-5122 GCA_035688915.1 Thermoanaerobaculia bacterium | reverse complement strand
ATGCGCTGCAGGTGCGGCGACGTGTAGCGCGCCGAACGATGACCAGCGGCGCGCAGCGCCGTGTCGGCCATTGCCGTCACGCTGCCCTTGCCGTTGGTGCCGGCGACGTGGATCGACGGGAACGCGCGCTCGGGATGGCCGAGCGCTTCGCACAGCCGGGCCATGGTGGCCAGGCCGAACTTCATCCCGAAACGCTCGAGGGAAAAAAGGAACTCGGTGGCCGGACCCCTGGACATCGCGCCAGGCACGCCGTTCAGCCCTGCGGCGCAGGCACCGCGTCGGTTTCCGAGGCGGGACGATCCGCCGGCGGCTGGGCCGGCACGCCGAAGCGGAGCACGCGCGCGATGGCGGCCTTCAGCTCGCGCCGATCGACCACCATGTCGAGCATGCCGCGCTCGAGCAGGAACTCGCTGCGCTGGAAGCCTTCCGGCAGCTTCTGCCGGATCGTCTGCTCGATGACGCGCGGACCGGCGAAGCCGATCAGCGCTTTCGGCTCGGCGATGTTCAGGTCGCCCAGCATCGCGTAGGACGCGGTGACGCCGCCCGTGGTCGGATCGGTGAGCACGGAGATGAACGGCAGCCCGGCTGCCGCGAGTCGCGAGAGCGCGGCGGAGATTTTCGCCATCTGCATCAGCGACAGAATCCCTTCCTGCATGCGCGCGCCGCCGGAGCAGGAGACGATGATGATCGGCTCTTTCTTTTCGATGGCGCGCTCGATGGCGGTGGTGATTTTCTCGCCGACGACGGAGCCCATCGAGCCGCCCATGAAGTTGTACTCCATGGCGCAGATCACGACCGGCAGGCCGTCCAGTTTGCCTTCGGCGCAGAGCACCGCATCGCCTTTACCGACGCGCGATTCGTAGACCTTCAGACGGTCGGCGTAGCGCTTGTTGTCGCGAAAGCCGAGCGGATCCGTCGAGCGGACGTCGGTCGCGAATTCCTTGTACTTGTCGTCGTCGAAGAGGATCTCGAAGCGCTCGCGTGCCGTCAGGCGGAAGTGGTACGCGCACTTCGGGCAGGTGTTGAGATTCGCCTCCACTTCCTTGCGGTAGACGATCTCCTTGCACTCATCGCATTTGACCCAAAGCCCTTCCGGGATGGCCGTCTGCTTCTCGACCGCTTCTTTGGGCTTCTTCTCTTTACGGAACCAAGCCATGCGTGGGCGACTCTAGCAGAGATTCAGTGGCCAGTTGAAAGTGGCCAGTGGTCAGTTGAAAAGCGGCGAGTGGCCAGCGGTTCGAACTGACCACTGGCCACTGACCACTGACGACTAAATTTCCCGGAAGATGTACGGCCGCAGCATGTCCATCCGCTCGTCGACCTTCTTCGCGTCGAGGAAGCGAAGGGTGGCGGCGATGGAGGAGAGCAGCGAATTGCCGTCCTGTGGCGTGTAGCAGAAGCCGACGATCTTGCGCGCATCGGCCATGGCCAGCGTGGAGAGCGGCACGACGGTCTGCGAGAGGATGCGGCCGTAGTAGCCGTGATCGCGGCCAAAAGAGAAGATCTGGTTCACCGAGCGCTTGCTCGTCGTGGCGACGCGCGGGTTGTTGCGCAGCGCAGCCTTCACTTCCTCGAGCGTCGTGTCGAAGCCGAGGTTGATGGTGAACCAGAGCGTGTGCATGTACTGCGTGTTGATCTTGATGGCGGAGGAGAAGAGGTTCAGCTTCTCGCCGAGAGTCTGGAAGATGTGGTAGGCGTCGCGGGCGTGGTGCGTGCCGAATTCGGCGTCGTCGTGCTTGCCGGCCTGCGGCGAGGCCAGGAACGACTTCGCATCGGAGACGTCGTTCGCGCGGCGCATGCAGACGAACTGCGCGGAGTCGAGATTGATCTTGCCGTTTTGCGTCGCCAGCGTCTTGAGCAGCACGGAGATGTTGTGCGTGTTGCACGAGACGATCTGCACGAAGCGGTCGTCGGGTGTCTGCACTTCGTCGTTGATGCCGAGCGCGTACGGCTTGCCGAAACCGAACTCGGAGCCCTGCGCCAGGAAGCCTTTCGGCCCTTTGACGCGCTGGTAGCAGCTCACTTTGTTCTCGTTGCCGGCGGGCGTGCAGTCGACGACGACGGTGGCGCGCTCGATCGCTTCTTCGTTGGTGTACGAGACGCGGTGGCCGAGGCGGGCGAAATCGTCGCGGGCCTGCTCGTCGGCGGTGAGGCGTGCGCCGCGCTGGATCAGCGAATTGATCATGGCGCGATCGTCACTGCTCGGAGTGCGCTTGTGGAACGTGACCTCGTCGATGCCCCACTTGTCCTTGAAATCGGTGAAGAGGGCGATCAGAGGCTCGCCGATCGTGCCCGTCCCGACGACGTGGACGATGTTTTTCTGCGTCATTTTGCTGAGAGCTCCCGCTGAGAGAAGTCCGAATTTCGCGCGGATTGTACACGCGGGCGGTGACGGATCACACCGGCAGGTGTGCAAGATCGCCGTCGCGGCGGGCGGCCGGAGCTGCTACCCTGCGGCCAGAAGTCGTTCAGCAATTCCCCCAATCAGGAGCCCTGGTGAAACACGCACTCGCAGTGCTCATTGTCTGTGTAGTGGCTGCATCCGCGTCCGCGGACGACCTGCGGATGGTGCCGATTTTCCGTTACGGCAGTCCGTCGAGCAGCGCCGGCGGCGCGAATCTCGTGGCGGCAGATCTCGATGGCGATGGCGATCGCGAAATCATCGGCTGCTCCGGTGGTGCGCCGTACGCGCTCGAATGGACCGGCACCGGTTACTCCGTGATGTGGCAGGGGCCGTCAGCCGGCTGCAGGGCGGTGGCGGCGGGCGATCGCGACGGCGACGGCACGATCGAAGTCATCGTGACCACCGCTGCGGCGGCGGGGAACGCGCCGGGCAGGCTGCTGATTTTCGATCCGCGCGGGCTGGCTACGGCGCGCGCAGGCGTCACGCTTCCCGGAACCGCCGCGGGCGCTGACGTCGCGATCGGAAACGTCGACAACGACGCCGCCGCGGAGATCGTGGTCGTGACCAGTGCCGCCACGTATGTGTACGACGCCGCCACGCTGAATCTCGAGTGGACGGCGAGCGGCTACGGCGGGAAGAACGTGGCCATCGCCGACGTGGACGGCAACACCGCGAAAGAGATCGTCGTGAACGGCTCCACCGGCGCCGTCCTGGACGGCGCGGCGCACACGCTGAAGTGGGGCTACGTCGGCGGGTTCGGCCTGTACATGGCAGTCGGCAATGTCGACAACGACGCCAAAGACGAGATCTGCTTCGTCACGAATGGGAACGGGATGACCATCAACATCCTGAACGGCGACACGTTCACCACCTCGACCGTTCCCAGCAGCGGCTACCACCCGAACTACACGATCGCCATCGGCGACGGCAACAACGACGGCGTGAACGAGATCATCGGCGGCAATGAAGACGGCTCGACGATCTCCGGCCGGCGACCCAGTGACGGCGCCATCGTCTGGAGCGTTACGTCGTTCCTCTCGCCGAGCGCCGCGTTGCTCGCTGACGTGGACGGAGACGGAAAGTCCGAGCTGATCTGGCGGTACGCGAACTACAGCGACGGGGCTCTCTCCGTTGCCGATCCCGTTCAGAACACGATCGACTGGACGTCGGCTACATCGACAGGTGTGTTCGCCGGCGCCGTCGCCGATCTCGACAACGACGGAAACCCGGAGATCATCTCCGCTCCCATTTACAGCTATGGTTACCCTCCGGTCATCGAGATCTTCGATGCGCGGACCCACGTCAAAAAAGGGAGTATTACGGCGCAGCTCAACGGCACCTCGCTGGACATCAGTCGCGTAGCGGTGGGCCAGCTGGATGCCGACCCTGCCAAAGAGATCGTGGTCCTCTCCGGAGCGTCGTACGGACGCATCGTGGTTTGGGACGGCGTGACGCTGCAGCAGGAGTGGGCGAACACGCTTCCGGCGGCCTACGACGCGCCGCAAATCACAACGACCGCTTTTGCCGTCGCGAACGTCGACAATGACGCGACGGATGAGATTCTCGTCGGCCAGTCAGACGCGAAGCTCCTGGTGCTGAACGGTGCGTCGAGCGTCATCCAGCACCTGGAACCGCTCGACGGCGTGGTGGTCGATCTGGCCGTCACCGATTTCGAGAACGACGGCAAACTCGATCTGGTGGTGGGCACCACCGCGGGCGTTCAAGTCTTCAACACGAGCACGTGGGCTTCGCGCGGCGAGGTGGCGATGCCGAATGTCTACCGCGTGGCCGCGTCGCCGGCCGGCATCGCTGTCATCGCGGCGCCGACGTATTACAGCACCAGGGAAGTGCATTACTACGCGACTCCGGCGATGGTCGAAACCTGGTCGTGCGGCGACGCACCGGCCTACCAAGCTTCGTCGCTCGCCTTCGCGGACCTCAACGGCAACCCTCGCCTGCTGGTGGGCACACTCGACGGCACGCTGCTCATGGCGCCGCTCGACGGCACCACTTGTCCCGAATTCAGCTCGCGTGAAGTGACCGCCGCCGCGGTCCTTGGGGTCCGCCGTCTCACGGTCGTCGACGCGACCAAAGATGGACGTCCCGAGCTCCTCATGGACACAGACACCGGCACGGAGCTCGCGCTCATCGGCTCCTCCGACATCACTCGCGGCGACTGCAACGAAGACGGCGCCGCCACGCTCGATGACATCGAAGCGGCGACTGCGTTTCTGTGGGGGCACCCGGGCACTTCGCCCGCCGCCGATTTTGACGCGGACGAGCGGATCAGTGCCGAGGATGTCTTTCAGTTGATCAGTTACCGATACGCCGGTGGCGCGGCGCCGCAGCCGTGAGCGCGATCGAGAAGACGCTGATGAAACGCATCGTTCTCTTCGCTCTCTTCGCCGCTGCGCTGGCGCTGTCGCTTGCAGCGCAGGACGTGATGACGGCCGGCTCCAGCTCCGCACCTGCCGGCGCTGCCGTGCGCATTCCGATCTATCTCCGCGACGTCAGCGGCACGCCGCTCGGCGTCGACGCCGGTGCGGGCAAACGGATTCAAGGCATTTCGCTGGCGGCGAAACTCTCGCCGGCATCCGCTCCGCTTTCATTCGAGCCGTCGGGCGTGCTCCCCGGTCCCACGCCACTCTTCGCCCAAACCTCGCCCATCACCGGCGGCGTCGCCTACCTCGGCGCATTTTCCGAGACCACGGCGCCTCT
>DASSMK010000029.1:0-31365 GCA_035688915.1 Thermoanaerobaculia bacterium | reverse complement strand
TGGCCCCGGCCGCCGGAGGCCCCCGGTCCGTCGTCCTGCTATCCTTTCCCACCATGCGCAAGTTACTGATCGTGCTCGTTGGCGCCCTCGTCGCTCTTCCTGCCGCCGCACAGAACGTCGACATCGAATCGCTGTCCGGTTTGCAGTTCAACTTTGGCAATCCCGGCGCGCGTTCGCTCGGCATGGGCGGCGCGTTCCTCGGCCTCGCGGACGATGCGTCGGCTGCGGAAGCGAATCCTGCCGGTCTGACCATCCTGCGCAAGCCGGAGGTCACGATCGAGGCGCGGAATTACGTCGAGCAGCAGGTGCTGACGACGTCGGGCGTCTTCCCTGATCTCGAGCGCACCGCGTTCCGCAACTACAGCGATCGCACCGTCGTGTCGTTTGCGAGCTTCGTCTATCCGATCAAGAACAAAGTGACGATCGGCGGCTACTACCACGAGCCGCTGCGCAACACCGGCGGCGGCCAGGTCTTCCCGACCTTCAACCAGTTCACCGGGCGTGTCGAAACGACGCCTCCGTACTTTTATGTCCCCGCGGGCGGCGGTGAAGCGATCTCGGAAGCGAAATGCGACGAGATCCTGCAGACCAATCCGGCAGGTTGCGTCCGGTACGACATCGATCCGTTCATCTCCGCGCTCGATGTGAAAGAGCGGACGTACGGACTGGCGGCCGCGTGGCAGGTGCATCCGCGCTTCTCCGTCGGCGTGACCGCGCGCCTACAGACGTTCCAGGAAGGCGCTTTTACCTTCCGCTTCTCGGGCTATCCCGACTTCATCCCCAAGTCGATTTCCGTGCAGGCCACCGCGAAGGAAAATGGCGATCAGGTGGACATCGTCACCGACAAGGACTTCACGTTCGCGGGCGGCTTCAAGTGGTCGCCGACGGACAAGGTCAGCATCGGCGGCGTCTACAAGCAGGGCGCACAGTTCGACGCGCCGACGTTCGTGGCCGGACCGGAAACCGATTTCGAATACGTCCTCCTCGCCGAAACGAAGTTCCACATGCCCGACTCGATGGGCCTCGGCGTCTCCGTCCGTCCGATCCCGACGCTGACGATCAACGCCGACGCGGTGCACGTGAAGTATTCGAATCTCGTCGACGACTTCGTGGCCACCATTTCGAATGTAGAAGACATCGGCGCGCCGTTCGTCGCGAACGATGTGACCGAACTGCACCTCGGCGCCGAATACTTTTTCACGACGAAGATTCCGTTCGCGCTGCGCGCCGGCTACTGGCGCGATCCCGCGCACTCCGTGGAGTGGCGCGGTCCGGTCAATCGCCCGGATTACATCGCCGAGGCGCTGCTGTATCCGAAAGGTGAGTCGCAGACGCACCTGTCGATCGGCGGCGGCTTCGCATGGCCACGCTTCCAAATCGACTTCGCGTACGACACCGCGGACGCTTACAAGGTCGGTTCGATCTCGATGGTTACGCGGTTCTGACCGACGCCGCCCGCCCGCCGGGGCAGGCTCAAAGGCTCACAGGCTCACAGGCTCAGAGCAGCACACGCTGCGTACGGTGAAAGCTCGCGCACATGCCACAGGCGAAAACCGCGAAGCTCACGCCGCGCGCGCTACTTTGAGCCTGTGAGCCTGTGAGCCTTTGAGCCTGCCCCGGTCACTCCACGTCGCCGAACGGCACATCCATCAACTCGAACCGTTCCCAGCCCGCGAAATCGAAGTGCCACCATTCGCTTGGGAGCGGCACGAAGCCGTGGCGCTCCATCGCCTCGCGCAGCTTCGCGCGATTGGCGAGTTGCTCCGGCGTCAGGTCGTTGAAATCCTGACGCGCACGGTTGGTGAAGTCATCGTAGGGCGTCGGCATCACCAGCTCCTCGCCTGTCTTCAGTGAGATCAGCGTGAGATCGACGGCGGCGCCGCGGTTGTGGCGGGAGCCTTTGGCGGGATCGGCGACAAAGTCAGGATTCTTGATCGGCTCCCACATCATCTTTGTGATCGAGTAGGGGCGATACGCGTCGAAGACTTTCAGGCCGAGGCCTTGGGCGGCGAGGTCGCGTTCGACGGCGGCGAGGGCGCGGGCGGCGGGCGCGCGGAGGAACGCGCGGGCCGACGGGTACAGCGTCTGGTGCATGAAGTTGTTCGTCGTGGCGTAGCGGATGTCGAGCGGGATGCCGAGCGTGGCCAAGTCGACGAGCTGCTTGTCCGCGTCGGCGCGGACGAGTTGTTGATACGTGGCGCGATCGGGCACGACCGCGAGGCCGTACTCGTTCTGCGGGATGGCGGGTGCGGTGGCGCAGGCGGCGAAGGTAAGCAGCGGCGCCAGCAGCAGGGCGGCAAAGTTGATCGCTCGTCTCATGTCGCCTAATGTAGCGCCTTCATGGAATTCGACATCTTCTTCTCGATTTGCCAGACCGACGTGCATGGCTACATGCCGAGCGAGCGCGTCATGTTCGAGAACTTCTTCGAGCAAGTCGAGCTGGCCGATCGCCTCGGCTGCGGCACCGCGTGGGTCGCGGAAAGCCATCTGTCGACCGAAGTGCAGAAGATGAATCCGGGCGCGGTCATCCCGCACTTTGTGGGGGAGATCGGGTTGAACACCGACATCCTCCAGCTCGCGCATCGCGTCTTCGCGCGCACGAAGCAGATCGGCGTCGGATCCGCGATCATGAACATCCTCTGCAACGGCGGACCGATCGCCGCGGCGGAGCGGATCAAAACGTTTCTCACGCTGCATGGACTCGACGCGAACGAGCGCCGCCTGCTGACGATCGGTTTCGCGTCGGGACGCTTTCCGTTCATCAACATCCCGTACGGCATCGTGCCGCGCAACGCCGTGGAAGAAGCGGCGTGGCCGGTGATGAAGAACAAGATCTTCGAAGAGGCGACAGAGATCTTTCTGCGGCTGCTGCGCGGCGAGATCCTCAGCTCCGACGCTGTGACGAAGCGAACGTTGAAGCGCGCGGACTTTCGCACCGATGCGGATTGGCAGCGCGTCGTCGAAGCGTATGGTCACGCAGTAAATGAGATCCCGGTGGCGCCGCGCTGGGTCTTCCCGAATCTGAAGATCGTGCCGCAGGAACCGCGCATGGATCTGCTGCGCTTGTCGATCGGCTCACACGATCCGGCTACGCAGATCTTCGCGAACACGCTGCTGCCGGTGGGCGTCTTCAATCTCTCGATCACGCCGGGCGACGAGATCGAAAAGACGAACGAGCGGATGCAATCGCACTATCACCGCGACGGCGGCGGCTGGCACCGGCGCCTCATGCCGCGCACCGTGCTCGTCTTCATCAACGACGATGCGGAGCAGGCCAGGGAAGAAGCGCGCGACGCGCTGTCGAACTACTGGCGCGCGCTGGAAGGGACGCTGGACGAAGAAAAAGTGCGCCGCGCCACGAACAACGCGCTCGTCGGCGACGTGGAGACGATCCGCGCGCAGATGAAGGAACGCTTCCATCCGCAAGACCGGCTCATGCTCTGGTTCGATTTCAATAATCATGACTCGAAACGCGTGATGAAAAATATGTCCGATTTTATGACACGCGTGGCGCCGGAATTCCGAGGGGAGCCGTAGAGTCGTAAAGTCGTAGAGTCTTCGAGTCTCAGAGGAGCACGGCGCCCATCAACGCCTCTGAGACTCTGAGACTCGACGACTCGACGACTCCGAACGCGCAGCCAAACCACCATGACCATCACCGAGCAAACGCCGTCCACCACCGCCTTCGACGAGTCCGCCGCTCCGAATTTCGCGCGCGCCATGCCGAACTGGCAGCCGCTCGTCGAGTACCGGCGCAACGGCGTGGCGGAGAACACCATTCACGGCGCGGTGTCGTGGGTGACGGGCAAGAACCTGCTCTACTCGTTCGGCGGCAACGTCGAGGTGTACGGACGCTCGATGGTCAAGCCGATCATGATGAAAGTGTTCACGCGCGAATTCGCGCGCGAGCTCAACGACGAGCAGCAGGCCATCTCCGTCGCTTCGCATAACGGCGACACGGAGCATGTGGCGGTGGCGCGATCGATTCTCAAAGAGGCCGAGTGGGGGCTGATGCAGACGCCGCACGACGTGCCGCTCGTGCAGTTCGGCCGGCAGGTGCGCCGCCCGCGCCGCTGGTACCACTGCTGTTCCGGCGAGCACGCGGCCATCCTGCGCGGCTGCAAGTTGAAAGGGTGGTCGCGCATCGGCTACGTCTGGCCGCATCACCCGTTCTTCGTCGACTACCTGCGCTACATCCAGAGCGTCCTCGGCCCGGAGTGGAAGACCGGCCGGATCGCCAAGGACGGCTGCGGATTGCCCACTGTTTCGATGACCGTGACCGATCTCGCCAGGCTCTTCGCGAATCTCGTCACGGAAAAAGATCAGGATTGGATCTGGAGCGCGATGACCACGCATCCCGATCTGATCGGCGGCTTCAATCGCCTCGATTCGACGATCCTCAAAGCGTGCGGCGGCCGCGTCGTCGCGAAAGAAGGCGCCGACGGTCTTCTCGGCCTGGCCATCGAACATCCCGAATATCCCGAAGGCCTGGGCGTGGTGGTGAAGATCGCGCACGGCTGGAATCCGCAGGCCACCTGGTACATCGCCCGCTACATTCTCGGCGTCCTCGGCTTCGAGTTCCGCAATCCGTACAAGCTGCGCCGCCAGAAGGCGTTCATCGTTCCGGAGGTGATTCCGCCGGCGCTGCGGGACCGCATGGCCGGGATTGTGCCGTGGGATTCGTGGGATCCCGACGTGGACCGGTGGGAGTTCGATCCGGAGGAATTCGTTGCGCTTAGGTAATTTCATCGGCGGACTGTTCGTGCCGCCGAAATCAGGCACGTACATCGACGACGTCGAGCCGGCCACCGGCGAAGTGATCGCCGACATTCCGGACTCCGATGCCGCCGACATCGACGCCGCCGTGCAGGCCGCGAAGCGCGCCTTTCCGGCGTGGTCGAAAACACCTGCAGCCGAGCGCTCGCGCCTTCTGCTGAAACTCGCCGATCTCATCGAACAGAATCTCGACGACCTCGCGAAACTGGAAAGCCGCGACAACGGCAAGACCGTCTCGCTCGCGAAGCGGCTGGACATCCCGCGCTCCGTCGCGAACTTTCGTTTTTTCGCCACGGCCATCCTGCACGACGCCACGGACGCGCACATCACCGATGCGCCGAGCGCACTGAATTACACGCTGCGCACGCCGATCGGTGTGGCCGGTCTGATCTCGCCGTGGAACCTGCCGCTCTATCTGCTGTCCTGGAAAATCGCGCCGGCCATCGCTACCGGCAACACGTGCGTCGCCAAACCCAGCGAGCTCACGCCGCTCACCGCGAACCGCTTGGGCGAGCTCGCCAATGAAGCAGGCATCCCCGCCGGCGTGATCAACATCGTGCACGGCTACGGCGGCAAAGCAGGTCGCGCGCTGACGTCGCACGACGACGTGCCGCTGATCTCATTCACCGGCGGCACCGTGACCGGTTCCGCCGTCGCCACGAACGCCGCGCCGCGCTTCAAGAAATTGTCGCTGGAGCTCGGCGGCAAGAATCCGAACGTCATCTTCGCGGACGCCGATCTCGACGAAGCAATCGCCACATCGATCCGCTCGAGCTTTTGGAATCAGGGCGAGATCTGCCTCTGCGGCTCGCGCCTCTTCGTGGAGCGCGCGATCTACGACGAATTCGTGGAGCGCTTCACCGCCGCCACGAAGAAGCTGCGCGTCGGCGATCCGGCGGATGATGCGACCGACGTCGGCGCGCTGATCTCCGCCGCGCATCTGAAGAAGGTTCTCGGCTACGTCGAGCTCGCGCGACACGAAGGCGGCACGATCGTCACCGGCGGCAATCGCATCGACCGTCCCGGCTTCTTCATCGAGCCCACCGTGATCACCGGCCTCGGATGCGAATGCCGCGTGCTGCAGGAAGAGATCTTCGGTCCCGTCGTCACCATCACGCCGTTCGATGGCGAAGAGGAAGCGCTGCGCTTCGCGAACTCCACGCGCTACGGCTTGTCGGCGACCGTCTGGACGCGCGATCTGCAGCGCGCGCATCGCGTGGCTGCGGCGCTTGACGCCGGAACGGTCTGGATCAACTGCTGGCTGCTGCGCGATCTGCGCGTGCCGTTCGGCGGCATGAAGGAAAGCGGCGTCGGACGCGAAGGCGGCCGCGAGTCACTGCACTTTTTCACGGAGGCGAAGAATGTCTGCGTCAAGCTGGCCTGAGCCTGCGCAGCCGTACGTCGAAGACGAAGTCACGACGGCGCCGCAAACGGAGCGGCAACCGGAGTCGCAACCGGCGTCGCCGCGGTGGAGTCTCGCCACACGCGTCGCGTTCCGCTTCGCGTTCGTTTACCTGATCCTCTACAACTTCCCGGTCATCTTCACGCTGGTCGAAGCGACCCAGCCGATCGCCGAAAAGATCGACGGATATTGGCTCGTCATCGTGAAGCCGGTCGCGCTGGCGGTCTTCGGCGCGAAGGCCGAGCTGTTCCCGACCGGCAGCGGCGATACGACGTTCAGTTACGTGCTGGTCTTCGTCATGGCGGCGATCGCCGCGATGGCGACGCTGATCTGGTCGATCCTCGATCGCCGCCGCGCGAACTACGCGAAGCTGTACGTCTGGCTGCGCGTGATCGTCCGCTACTCGCTGGCCGTGGCCATGGTCTCGTATGGCGCGGCCAAAGTGATCAAGATGCAGTTTCCCGATCCGACGCTCGACCGCCTCGTGCAGCCGTTAGGCGACATGTCGCCCATGGGACTGCTCTGGACGTTCATGGGCTTCTCCAAGCCGTACAACATCTTCACCGGCGCCGCGGAGATGCTCGGCGGCCTCCTGCTCACCACGCGCCGCACCACGCTCCTCGGCGCACTCGTCACCGCCGGCGTCATGGCCAACGTGGCGATGATGAATTTCGCCTACGACGTGCCGGTGAAGCTGTACTCCACGCAGCTGCTATTGATGGCGCTCTTCCTGACGCTTCCGGATTTGCAGCGCCTCGCGAATTTCTTCGTCTTCAATCGCGCGACCGAGCCGACCGTGCTCGCGCCCAAAACATGGCGCTGGCTGCCGATCGTGCGCACGCTGCTGGTCGCGCTGTTCGTCATAACGTCATTGCGCGACGCGCACAAGTACATGCTCACGCGCCAGTCGTGGACGGCGGCGTCGCCGCTACAAGGCATCTGGAGTGTCGACGAACTGAGCGTCGACGGCGTCGCGCATCCGCCGCTCACGACGGACCACGCACGCTGGCGCCGGCTCATCGTGAATGGCGGGCAGTCGATGCTCATCCAGAACATGGACGACACGCGGAAACGCCACATGATCCGCGATGACGTGAAGGAGCACATGCTCTGGATCTTTGCCGGCCACGAAGACAAACGGCCGGCCAAGCTCACCTACGAACGCCGCGGCGCGGACACTGTGCTGCTGAGCGGCATGTTCGAAGGAAAGAAAATCGCCGCGACGCTGCACAAAGAGCCGCACGAGTTTCTGCTGACGACGCGCGGCTTCCACTGGATCACCGAACTTCCGTTCAACCGATAGAGGATCGACATGAGCAAAGGTGAAATCATCGGCGGCGTGCTCGCGCCGCACCCGCCGCACATCGTGTACGGCGACAACCACTGGCGCAACGAGCCAAAGTCGGAGTGCGGTTGGGAAGTGCTGCGCTGGGGCTACGAGCGCGCGCGCAAGCATTACCTGGCCATGAAGCCGGACGTGATCCTCGTCCACTCCCCCCACTGGCAAACCGTGATCGGCCACCACTTCCTCGGCGTCCCCGAGTTTCACGGCCTCTCGGTCGATCCGATCTTCCCCAATCTCTTCCGCTTCAACTACGACATCAAAGTGGACGTCGAGCTGGCGGAGCAGATCGCGGAAGAAGGCCGCAACGCGGGACTCATCACGAAGATGATGCGCAACCCGCACTTTCGCGTCGACTACGGAACGATCGTCTCGTGCCACATGATGAATCCCGATTGGGACATCCCCATCGTCGGCATCTCCTCGAACAACTCGCCCTACTACTTCAGCAACGAGATGGGCCAGGCGCAAATGATCCAGCTCGGCGAAGTGACGCGCCGCGCCATCGAGAAAAGCGGCAAACGCGCCGTCCTCCTCGCGTCAAACACCCTCTCCCACCGCCACTTCACGACGGAACCAGAGATCCCCGAAGACATGTCCCGCGAGCACGTCTACGAACACTCGGGCTACCTCTGGGACATGAAGGTCATCGACCTGATGCGCACCGGCCGCACCAAAGAACTGATCGCCATCCTCCCCGAATTCATGGACCACGCGGTGTCCGAGGTAAAGGCGGGCTCGCTGGCCTGGATGCTGTCGGCGCTCGGGTTCCCGAATTACGCGGCGGAGGTTTATGGGTACTGGACGGTGATCGGGACGGGAAACGCTGTGGTCGGCTGGACGCCTCCGGCCGCTGAAGCGGCGAATTGAGAATTGAGAATTGAGAATGGGGGACGCGCGGGGGATGACATTCGCGCCCGATCGTTTGAGTTCGGCTGCGCTGCGGTCGAGCTTCATCGATTTGTCTGGCGCAACGACCCGCCATTGCGCGATGTGTCGCGGCAGTTTCTCCGCGCGGCCACGTCCATTGGTGCAAACCTCGAAGAAGCGGATGCCGCGCAGAGTCGCGCGGACTTTATTTCGAAATGCAACATCGCACTGAAAGAAGCGCGTGAGTCGCACTACTGGCTTCGCATTCTCGGACGACTGCTGAAGCACAAAGAACTTAGCCTGCTGGTGACTGAATCAAATGAGCTGGTCGCAATCCTGACGAGTATCGTAAGAAACGCAAGGGAGCGAAAACCGTGACGCCGCCAATTCTCAATTCTCAATTCTCAATTCTCAATTCGCGCCGCGGTGCACAAGCATGATTACAAAAGCGTTCATCGCATCCGGCCAGCCCCATTTCCTCCTGGCCCCCGACCGCAACCCCGGCTGGTCTTCTTTGCGCAAGTCCTACGAAGCCGTCGGTCGCGAGATTGAGCGGTCGGGCGCGGAGTTGATGCTCGTTTATTCGACGCAGTGGTTTTCGGTCATTGGGCATTTGTTTCAAGTCGATCCGAAGCCGGCGTGGACGCTGGTCGATCAGAACTGGTATGAGTTTGGGGAGATCCCGTATGAGTTTCGGATCGATCCGAATTTTGGGAAGCTGTATGCCAGTCTCTGTAAAGAGCACGGCATGCAGTCGGCCACTGTTTCGTATCGCGGGTTTCCGATCGATACCGGTACTGTCGTCGCGCTGAAGCTGCTCAATCCGAACAATGCCATTCCGGCATCCATCGTCTCGTGCAACATTTACGCGGAACGGGAAGAGACGCGCGCACTTGGCTTTGCGGCGCGTGCGGCCATTGAGGCTTATGGCAAGAAGACGATCGTTGTCTGCGTGACGAATCTCTCCAATCGCTATGAAGTGGCGGAGATCGATCCGGCGCAGGATCGCATCTCCTCGCAGAAAGACGACGAGTGGAATCGCAAGATTCTTGAGATGCTCGCTGAAGGCCGCTTAGAAGACGTGGCGCAGGTGGCGCGCGACTTTGGTCGCGAAGCGAATGCGGACATGGGCTTCAAGGCCATCTGGTGGCTCGGCGCGGTAATGGGCGAGCACAACAAGTACGACGGCAAGGTGCACGACTATCAGCCCGTCTGGGGCACCGGTTGTGCGCTGGTGGAGCTGACGCCGAACGAGCGGAAGCAGATGGATTGGGAGAAGGAGTTCGACGAAGGCACTCCAGTGTCGTTCGCGGAAGCGGAAGGCGGCACCGGACTCGAATCGCACAACGTGCTGGCCGAAGCGCCGGACGTCCATCGCGAAAGCGAGATGAGCTCGAGCGGTGAAGACAGCGCTTATGCGTCAATCGTGAAAACCGATCGCGCGCCGAAGCCGGTCGGCCCGTATCCGCACGCGCGGCGCGTCGGCGATTTTCTTTTCCTCTCCGGCATCGGTCCGCGCACACCGGTCACGGGCGAGATCCCGGGCATCCTTCGCGACGCCGCGGGCAGTGTGATCGATCACGACATCGAAGTGCAGACGCGCGCGTGCATCGAGAACATCAAAGCCATTCTCGAAGACGCCGGCAGCTCGCTGCAGAAAGTGCTCGACGTGACGGTGTACCTCACCGACATGCAGCGCGATTTCGATCGCTTCAATCGCGTCTATGGCGAATACTTCGCGGACGTGCAGCCGACGCGCACCACCGTCGGCGTCGATTCGCTGCCCACGCCGATTTCCGTCGAGATGAAAGTGATCGCGTCCGTATGAAGAGCTTCGTGCTCCTGATGTTGTTTGCGTTTCCCGCGTTCGCCGCGGAGGTGCCGAAGATTCCGGCGGTCGACACGATTCCGGGCGACGCGGAGTTTCACGTGCTCGAAGCGCGGCTGCAGCGCCTGCCGGCGGCGTCGATGCGCTACCACATCGAATCGACCGGTCCGATTCCAACGGTCGTCAACGGTGAGCTGCACCTCGACGGCGAATCGGTGCAGCTCTACGGCAGCGCGAAGGTGAAAGGCGAAGACGCGTACACGCGCATGCCGGCCGAAGGCGAAACGCTGCCGCCGAACACGCGCCGCGCGCTGCTGATCGGCATGACGCGCATGGGTCTTCTGCACAATCTCGTGCGCGGACTGATGATGAAGCAGGGCATCGATCCGAAGCCGGGCGGCGCGGACGAATGGGTGCGCGTCACGAACGTGGTCTACGACCTCAACGCGCATCGCTTCACGTTCGACATCATGGTGGAAGGGCAGCAGGCCGGTGAGGGTGAGCTGACGATTGCGCGCGATGGCAAGCCCTCGCATCGCCATCAGATCGTCCACTTTCCGGAAGGCGATCTGACGGTCGACGAGAATTACCAGTGGCGTTGATCGACATCTCGCCGCTCGTCGACGCGACCATCAACGTCTGGCCGGGCGACACGCCGTACAGCCAAACCTTCAATCTCGAAATGTCCGCCGGCGCGAATCTCACGCTCTCCGAGATCCGTACGAGCGTTCACGTCGGCGCGCACGCGGATGCGCCGAGTCACTACCTCGCCGCCGGCGCCGACATTGCCTCCCGCTCCCTCGAGTACTACCTCGGCCGCTGCAATGTCTTTCACATCGCCGATTCGCGCGGCCGCCGCATCATGCCGTCCGACGTGATGCAGCGGAACGTCACCGCCAAGCGCGTGCTCTTTCGCACGGATTCGTTTCCCGATCCGCGGCGCTGGAACGAAGACTTCGCCAGTCTCTCACCGGAGCTCGTGGAGTGGCTCTACGCGCGCGGCGTCATCACCGTCGGCATCGACACGCCGTCCGTCGATCCATTCGATTCGAAAGCGCTCGAAGCGCACCAGGCACTCGCGCGCTGCGACATGGCCAATCTCGAAGGTCTCGTGTTGACGGACGTCGCGCCCGATCGCGAATACGAGTTGATCGCGCTGCCGCTCCGGCTCAGGCACGCGGACGCCAGTCCGGTGCGCGCGGTGCTGCGAACGCTCGACTAGCCCCCGCCGCCGCCCGCCCAGGCTCAAAGGCTCACAGGCTCACAGGCTCAAAGTAGCGGCGTTCCGCCCAGCGCCGGCACCTGCGCACATGACCTCAGGCGCAGTGCGCCGATTTCTCGCGCGGTACTCCTTTGAGCCTTTGAGCCTTTGCGCCTTTGAGCCTCTAAGTCCTGTGAGCCTTTGAGCCTGTGCGAGTGGCGGCAGGGCGCCGCGTCACACGGTCACGGCAAAGTAGCGTTCCACTTCCTCCGCCGGCACCGGCTGGCTGAAGAAGAAGCCCTGGATCGCGTCGCAGCCTTGCTGGCGCAGGTAGTCGAATTGTTCGAGCGTCTCCACGCCTTCCGCTACGACCTTCAAGGCCAGGCTGTGCGCCATGGAGATGACCGCGCTGGCGATGGCGGCGTCGCTCGGGTCGTGCTCGATGTCACTGACGAATGAGCGGTCGAGTTTCAGCGTGTCGATGGGGAAGCGCTTGAGGTAATTCAGCGACGAATAGCCGGTGCCGAAATCGTCCATCGCGATGCGCACGCCAATCGACTTCAACTCGCGCAGCGTGTACATCGAGTTCTCCGCGTTCTGCATGGCGTTGCTCTCGGTGATCTCGAGCTGCAACTGCCATGGCTCAATGCCGGTCTGGTGCAGCGCCGACCGTACCTGATCGACGAGATCGGGCTGCTGGAACTGCCGCGCGGAGAGATTCACCGACATCGTCAGCTGATCGTGTTTGCGCTGCCATGCTTTGATCTGGCGGCAGGCCGTTTCCAGCACCCATTGGCCGATCGGCAGAATGAGTCCGGAGATTTCCGCGACCGAAATGAAGTGCGCGGGCAGCAGCAGGCCGAGCTCGGGATGGCGCCAGCGGATCAGCGCTTCCACGCCCGTCATCACGCGCGTGTGCGCATCGATGATCGGCTGGTAATAGAGCACCAGCTCCTTTTGCGCGATCGCTTTGCGGAGCAGGTTTTCGAGCGCGAGCCGTTCCAGTGCGCGCGCGTTCATCGCCGGCGCATACAGCTGATAGTTGTCGCGGCCCTGCTCCTTCGCGCGATACATCGCCGTGTCCGCGTTGCGCACGAGCGTCTCTGGATCAGCGCCGTCGTTGGGGAAGATGCTCATGCCGATGCTCGTGGTGACGAAGAGCTCCTGATCGTGAATGTCGAACGGGATCTTCAGCGTCTCCAGAATCTTCTGCCCGATCTTCGCCGCGTCTTCCACCTGATCGATTTTCGGGATGAGCAGCGTGAACTCGTCGCCGCCGAATCGCGCCACGGTGTCGCCTTCGCGCACGCAGCGGCGGATCCGTTCGGCCACCGCCTTCAACAGCGCGTCGCCGATGGAGTGGCCGAGGGAATCGTTGATGTCTTTGAAGCGATCGAGATCGAGGAAGAGCACCGCCAGCTTCGCGTGCGCGCGATGCGCGTGCGCGAGTGCGACGATCAGCCGATCGATGAACAGCGGCCGGTTCGGCAAACCGGTCAGCGCGTCGTGATAGGCGAGATGCTCGATTTCTTGCGACGCCAGTTCGGTCGCTTCGCGCTCGTCTTCGAGCAGGCAGGCGATCATGCCGACGGCCATCACCGACTGCAGCACAAAGTCGACGTAGCCGAGGTAGGTGGCGTATTCGCTGAGTGTGCCGGCGACGACGGTGGCGGCATCGACGAACACGTATTGCAGTGATTCGAGCGCGTACGCGGCGAAGGCGCCGCTCAACACGGTGAAGCCGATGCCGCTGCGGCGGCGGCGCGCGCGCCACAACGCCACCGAGGCGTACGCGGCCGCGAAGCCGGCGAGCAGCGAATGCAGGCCGACGCGCGTGGCGAAGCGCACCGATCCGGTCGGCAGCGTGACCAGAAGAATGGCGGCGGAGATGATGGCGAATGCCGTCAGTCCGGCGAGGATTTGCTGCGCGGAGAGGATGCGTACGGGGCGGCGGCGTACGAGCTCGTACGCACCGAAGAGCAGCCAGCCCGTTTGCAGATAGCCGCTGATGCTCGAGACGAACGTCGCCGTGATCCGCAACGGATGCATCGGCGGGTGCGTCGACATCAGTGCCAGCGCCGTCGACGTAGCCAGGTGATAGATGGCCAGCGCGCCCCACGCATAGGTCCAGTGCAGGAGATAGCTTTTGCCGTACTGGCGATAGAAGCCGAGGAGCAGCAACGACATCATCGCTGCACCGACGATTTGTGCAGTCAGAGTCGCAGCGACGGCGAGACTGAATTCAGGCATTGAGTGGTTTGGACCGCCCGAGATTGTACGCGCTAGCGATAGCCCGCCAGCAGCCGTTCCGCCGCGCGTCCGTAGGCGAAATCGTGCGAACGTGTGATCACTTGCGCGCGCAATTGCAGCAAGTCACCTTTGAGTGTCGCGGCCACGTGTTGTGCAAGCGATTGCGGCGACGGATCGCGGGCGAGGAGCGGAAGCGTTCCCGCCAGCGCGTCCATTCCTTCGATCGGAAACGTTGCGGGAACGACACCGCACGCCATCGCTTCGAGCACGGCGCGGTGACCTTCATCGGAGCCGCGCGCGGTGAAGAGCAGAACGTCGGAGGCGCGGTAATGCTCGGCGAGATCGTCTTCGTGATAGCCGGCGAACGTCACGTGCGGCGTGATGTTCAGCGCTTGCGCGAGACGTTCGAGCGTTGGGCGATGTTCGCCGTGGCCGATGATCATCATCCGCGCGTCGGATCCGCTCGCGCGCAACGCGGCGAACGTCTGCAGCGCTTCTTCGAAACCGCGTCCGGCGGAGAGCTTGCCGATCACGGTGATGACCTTTGCATCCGGCGCAAAGCCGTACAGCGCGCGTGCGTTCGGTCCTTCCGGCGTGAACTGCCGCAGATCGAGCGGTGGCGGTGTGAAGATCACGTTCCGTCCGCGCAGCGTGGGAGCGTCGCGAAAGGCGTCGTTGATCACGAAGACGTGATCCGTGCGGCGGATGAGATGCGCGCTGAACGGATCGCGCCGCAGCACGCGCCGCGCGTGAAACGTCCGCGCCAGGCGCAGCTTGCGACGCCGCGCTACAGTGCGCGCGATCCAGTGGTCGTACGTCAGATGCGCGTGCAGCAGATCGATGCCGTGCTGCTCGACGATCCGCTCGATCGCGGCGACGGTGCGATAAAACGCGGCCGGATTCTGCGCTTTCTCGATGGCCGCGTGTGCGTAGCCGAGGTGGCCGATCTTCGCTTCCAGTTTGTAGCCGCCCACGTACGCGTAATGCGCCTCGGTGCCCGCCTCGCGCAACGACTCGACTTCCGCGAATGCGGGAGCCGCGGCGCCGGTCCAGCGGTTGGCGGAAGCGAGGTGGAGGACTTTCATGCGTGGTTAGTGGTCAGCGGCGCGGAGAGAGTGGTCAGTGGTCAGTGGTCAGTGGTCAGTTGAGACGCGCGGGATTTTAGCTGCCTGCCGCCCCTCGCGCGGCATCAACTGACCACTGACCACTGGCCACTGACCACTGAACCGGCTGGCCTCCGGCCGCCGCAGACGTTATAGTTCGCCCGCCATGGCGGTCGATCAGGAATTACTCGAGATTCTCGCGTGCCCTCTCTGCAAGCAGGAGGTAAAGCTCGTTCCGCTTCCCGAGGAGCGGCGCGGAGCCATTCGCGACAAGTATCGCGAGAAGTTTCGCGGTGAGGAGCCGGTGGTCGAGCAGGGACTGCAGTGCGTGCAGTGCGGCCGGATCTACCCGATCGTCTCGGACATTCCGGTGATGCTCGTGGAAGAGGCCCTTGAGTGAAACGACGCCCGACGTCGCGACGCTGAGCGGCGGCCACGACCTCTTCGGCCTGCGCCCTTTCCTCGCGCGCGGCCGTGATTTCTTCAAAGATCTCTCCACTCCGCTGCGCTGGTCGTGCGCGCTCTACATCCTCCACATCCTGCTGCAGGGGAAGATCGCGCTCTCCGAGCTGATGGCCTTCTGGTCCATCTTCTTTCTCGCCTTCGCCTGGTACCGCAAGCAGATCCGCTTCTCCGCGCACATCCTCTTCTATCCGTTGCTGCTCTTCGGCGTCGTCTCCACCATCTCCGCGCTCACCGCCGTGCGCCGCATCCATTCGTCGGGCGAGGCGATGCTCTGGTTCAAGATGCTGATCTTTCCGGCGGCGCTGGTTCTCTTCCGCTCGCTCCCGCGCTTTCGCCCGCTCGTCCTCGGCGCATTCTGGATTCTCGGATTCGGCAGCGCGTGCTGGGGCCTCATCGAATACTTCATCCTCGATCAGCGCGATCTCGAGCATCGCATCACCGGTCCTGCGTCGCACGTCATGACGCTCTCCGGCATGCTGCTGCCGCTGTCATTGATGATGCTGGTGATGTGGTGGAACCAGCGCCGGTGGTGGCAGCTGGTGGGCTGCAGCGTGACGACGTTCGCGCTGCTGCTGACCTTCACGCGCAGCGTCTGGCTCGGCTGGGGTGTGGCCGTGTTCGCGCTGCTCGTCTTCATGCGTCCGCGGCTGCTGATCTGGGCGAGCATCGCGCTGGTCTACTTCATCACCTTCTCGCCGATGGCCGTCTTCAGCCGGATGATCTCGGTTTTCGACGTGCGGCAGGAATCGAACCTCGATCGCATCCGGATGATCGAAGCCGGCATCGAGATGATCCGCGACTACCCGCTCCTCGGCGTCGGCCCCGCGAACGTTAAAGAGCTCTATCCGCTCTATCGCCGTCCTGACGCGCCGCGCTTCCGTCCTCCGCACCTCCACAACAACATCGTCCAGCTCTGGGCCGAGCGCGGCATCCTCGGCCTCGCCGCATACGTCATCCTGCTCGGCCTCTTTCTTCGTGCGTGCGTCAAGGCGTGGCGCGGACCGACGCGCATGTGGGCGCAGGCCGGCGTGGCGGTCACCGTCAGCCTCGCGTACGCGGGTCTGTTCGAGTTCAACTTCGGAGACACCGAGGTCTTCTATCTGATGTTGAACCTGTACGCGTTTCTGCTGGTGGCGATGGAAGACGTGGCGTCCGCGCGAGAGGTTGAGCCGGTCACTCCGGGATGACAGCTGCCCCATCTGCTGTTGCGGCGTGGGTTCGTAACCTTTTTTCACATGTCCACGTCGAAGAGCAGAGAAACCGGGGAGATGAAACACCTGAGCGATCAGGAGCTGATGGCCCTCGTTCAGGCCGGTGATTACTCCCCAGCGTCGGAGATCTACGACCGTTACAGCTCGCGGATCTACAACTTTGCCCTTCGGTTCCTGAAGAACTCCGAGGCGGCCGAGGATGCGACGCAGGAAGTCTTCGTCAAAATGATCAAACACGCCAACCAGTTCCACGGAGATGCGAAGTTGTCGACGTGGCTCTTCTCCATCACGGCGAACTGGTGCCGCGACTATCTGAGGAAGTCCGACAACAAAGCGAAGGAGTCGGATGACGTGCTCGTCACGTTGCCGGGCCCTTCCGAGCTGAGCCCCGACCGCGCGCTCGAAGCGCGCGAGGATCGCGACCGGGTGCAGCGCGCGCTGCTGATGCTGACGCCCGAGCAGCGCGAAGCGATTCTGCTGTCGCGCTACCAGGGGCTCTCGTACGCCGAGATCGCGCAGATCTCCGGCTGCTCGGAAGGGGCCGTCAAGACGCGCGTCTTCCGCGCCATGGAAACGCTGAAAAAAGCGCTCACCGGTGGGGTGAGCGGAGGTGACCGATGTCTGAATGTCGTGCAGTGACCGAGAGCATGCCGTTGCTGCTGACCGAGTCTCTCGACCCGGTGCGGCGCGAGCTCACGCATCAGCACATCGAAGGCTGCATGCTCTGCACGGAAGAGTGGGAAGCGTATCGCGACACGTGGGCGGTGCTCGAAGCCGTTCCTGATGTCGAGCCGCCCGCTCATCTGAAAGGCCGCTTCCTGGCGCAGGTGCGTGGGGAGCAGCGCGAGCACGACACCGTCGTGCCGTTCCGCCGCCGTCCCGCCGCGAAGTGGCTGGCGCAGGCCGCGGCCGTCGTGCTGCTGGCGGGTGGCGGCTGGTTCGCGGGACATCAGAGCTCGCCGGTCGTGCGCGTCGCGCCGAACGACGATGTGAAGGTGGAGCGCGCCGGCGCGATCCAGAACGTCTCCATGCCCATCGCACCGCTGGCCATCGCGGAATCGCGCACGGTCAACGCCGACGCGATCAGCCCTGACATTCAGGGTCGCCCCGACATCTCGAACGTGCAGTTCGCGGATGCCGATCCGAGCGACAACAAGATCGCTGTCTCCTTTGATATGTCGTCGCGCTGGACCGTCACGGGCAGCCCGACCGACAAGAGCATGGTGCGGTTGCTGTCGTACGTGCTCGAGAACGAAGGCAGCGCCACGCCGCGCTCGAGCACGATCGAATGGGTGCGCAAGACGTACTCCGATCCGGCGTACGCCGATCCGGAAATCGCCAACGCCCTTGCCAAAGTGCTGCGCAACGACGCGCATGAAGGGGTGCGCATCCGCGCCGTCGACACGCTGAAGACGCTGCCGCCCGCGGTGGCATCGCAGAGCCGCGAAGCGCTCATCGAAGCGCTGAAGAGCGATCCGAATCCGGCCGTGCGCATGAAAGCCATCGAAGCGCTCGCGGCGATGGCGCGCAGCGGTGCGCCGTTCGACAGCGCCACGGTCGACACGCTCCGCGCGAAAGCATCACAAGACGACGAAAACATGTACGTCCGCGTCAAGGCGGCCGAGGCATTGGGCAGCATCCATCCGTAAATGAAAACGCATCGCATCCTCGTCGCGACGACTCTCGCGCTCTTCACGGCTGCTTCGCTGCTGGCGAAGAACGTGGTGAAGACGGAGAAGTTCGTGCGCAGCCTCACGCTGGCGCCGGGCGGCTCGTTCGTCATCGAGAACGCCATCGGCGACATCGAGATCATCGGTGTCGACGGCAGCGGCGTCGAAGCGAGCATCGTCAAGACCATCACCGGCCTCGACGAAGCAGCGGCGACGGAAGGGCAGGAGCGCGTGCACGTGCAGGCCGGCGGCGACGAGCGCGTGCGCGTGCTGCGGACGCTCATTCCCGCCACCGCGCATCCGCGCTGGGGTCACAACGTTTCGTTCCAGCTGCGCATCCCGCGCACCGTGCACGTGCGCGTCGGCTCGGAGCTCAGCAATCGCATCCGCGTCTCGAACATCAGCGGCAATGTGCTGGTGAAGAACTTCAACGGCCTGATCACGCTCGACGCGGTCACTGGCGCGACGCGCGTGGAGAGCGTGAACGGCTCGATCGTGTTCGATTCGCCGCAGCCTGTGGCGAATGTCGAGCTCTCGACGGTCAATGGCGACGTGCAGGTCGTCGTCGCGCCGAACGCGAATTTCCGCTGGGTCGGCGAGACGCTGAAAGGCGATCTGCGCACGACGCTTCCGGTGCGTGGCCGCATCGACGGCAACACGTTCGCGGGCAACGTCAACGCGCCCGGCGGACCGACGGTCTCGACCGGTTCGCTGACCGGCAAGGTCTATCTGCTGCGCCGCGGCTCGAGTCTGCAGCAGGCGCAGTCGATCCAGTCCATCCCTGCCATCGCCGTGAGCGCGAAAGGTCCCGCCGCGATCGGTCCTGCCGCGAGCGGTTCCGTGCAGCAACAGCTCGTGCAGGGACGCTTCATCTACACGATCAACATCGGCAACGTTTATGTGGGTGAAGTGCGCGGCGACGCGACCGTCACCACCGGCGCCGGCGAAGTGCAGCTCGGCACCGTCTTCGGCAAGTGCAACGTCAATTCCAACGGCGGTCCGCTCCACCTCGGCGAAATGTACGGTCCGCTCGTGGCGCGTACGCGCGCGGGCGACATTCTCGTGGATGCGGCGCGCGAAGGCGGGCTGATCACGACCGAAGGCGGCATCATCCGTCTGCTGTACACGGGCGGTCCGACCACGCTCCAGTCCGGCGGCGGCGACATCGTCGTGCGGCAGGCGGCGGCACCCGTCAGCGCGGAAACGCACTCGGGCGACATCGCCATCACCGTCGACCCTTCAGCGAAAACGATGAAGCTCGACGCGAAGACCGCCAAGGGCAACATCACCATCAGCGTTCCGCCGCGTTTCTCGGCGGACATCGACGCGACGGTGATGACGTCCGACCCGACGGCGAACATGATTCGCAGCGACTTCGCCGGCCTCTCGATCAAGCGCGAGCAGGTGGGCGGCCGGACACGTGTTCGGGCCACCGGCAAGGTCAACGGCGGCGGCGAGAAACTGACGCTCTACGCTGAGGATGGCGGCATCCAGATCCTGGCGCCGACCACCGCGCCGATCACCGTCGTGAAGTAGCGCTCGCTTACTGCCGTCACTCCGGAGTTGCGGGTTTGTCGACGAAGCGGAACATCTCCGCATTTCCTCTGTTATTCTGGCCTACTCCAATCGGTCAACCCGACAACCAGGTCTTCAGAGGAACCAATGCGCCTTCGTGCTCCGCTGTTGCTGTTTTTTGTCTTCTTGCTGTCGGTGAGCTCGCTTTTCGCGGTGAGCACCACGCTCGTCATCAGCCAGATTCAGGTCGCTGGTGGCACTGCAGCTGATGAATTCGTCGAGCTGCACAACGTCAGCGGAAGCGCCATCGATCTGAACGGCTATCGCGTGGTCTACCGCTCAGCGGCAGGCACGAGCGACGTCGCGGTGATCAACTGGACGACCAGCACCATGGTGCCGGCAGGTGGTTACTACCTGATCGTCCACGCGACCGGTTACGACAACGGCGCTTCCGTGGCGGGCGACATCACGTTCCCCGGCGGCGGCACCGGCACGTTCGCGGCGGCGGGCGGTGGCATGGCCATTCGCAACGGCGCGGCGAATACCGGCACGATCATCGACTCGATCGGCTACGGCACGGCCACGAACGCATTCGTGGAAGGGACCGTCAAAACGCCGACACCCACCTCGAACGCGAGTCTCATCCGCGGCAGCAACGGCTGCACCGACACCGACAACAACAACAACGACTTCGCACTGCTGGCCACGGCCGCGCCGCGCAACTCCGCGACGACGCCGGTGACGTGCGGCGCCACGAATGCCGCGCCGGTGATCACCGCGCCGGCGAATCCGGCCGCGACGGTCGCGCAGGACGCAGCGCCGTTCACCGTCAACATCAGCGGCACGGACGACAACAACATCTTCAACTGGACGGCGACGCCGGGCACGGGCGTGCAGTCGGTCAGCGTGACGGGCGGGCAGGGCACGGCCACCGCCACCTACACGGTCACACTCACGAGCGGCTACAGCGGCACCGCGACCTTCACGGCCACGCTCAGCGACAACGTCAACACGGCCGTCAATCAAGCGGTCAACATCACGGTCGTCGCGCCTCCTGTCGCGCCGTCCGGCCTCTCCGCGACATCCGGCACGTCACACGTGCAGCTGAACTGGGGCAGCGTCAGCGGCGCCACGTCGTACAACGTCAAGCGCTCCACGACCGCAGGCAGCGGCTACGCGACCATCGCGTCGCCGGCCACGAACAGCTACGACGACACGAGCGCCACGAACGGCACGGCGTATTTCTACGTAGTCAGCGCGGTCGGTGCGGGTGGTGAAGGAAGCAACTCGTCCGAGGTGAGTGCGACGGCGATGGCGGCGCCGGTGAATGTGGTGGCGACGCCCGGCAACGCGCACGTGCAGCTCAACTGGGACGCCGTCGCCGGCGCCACCGGCTATGACGTGCGGCGCTCCACGACCGCGGGCTCCGGCTACGTTTCCGTCGCTACGCCTGCCACGAACAGCTACGACGACACGAGCCTCACCAACGGCGTCACGTACTACTACGTCGTCATCGCCACCAACGCGAGCGGCACGAGCAGCGCGAGCAGCGAAGTGAGCGGCGCGCCTGCGGCCCCCGGCAAGATCGTCATCAGCCAGGTCTACGGTGGCGCCGGCTGCGGCACGGTGGGATGCTCCACCTACAAGAACGATTACATCGAGCTGTTCAACAGCGGCGGCACGGCGGTATCGGTCAACGGCTGGTCCGTTCAGTATGGGCCGGCCACCGGCACGTCAACCTGGTCCGTCACGGCTCTCACCAACGTGTCGATCCAGCCCGGCCAGTACTACCTCGTTGCCGAAGGCGCCGGTGCGAACGGCGTCAACAACATTCCGACGGCGGACGCCACCGGCGGGATTGCGATGTCTGCCACCGCCGGCAAGGTCGCGGTCTTGAACACGACCACGGCGTTGGTGGGCGGATGCCCGGCCAGCGCATCGATCCTCGACCTGGTCGGCTATGGCAGCACCGCCAATTGCAACGAGGGCGGCGCCAACGCACCGGCGCCGTCGACTACCACCGCAACGATCCGCGCCGGCGCCGGCTGCACCGACGGGAACAACAACGCCAGCGACTTCGCGGCCGGCGCGCCGACTCCGCGTAACACCGCCACCGCGTTGCACCTCTGCGGCGCGCCGCCGGCCAACCTCCCGCCCGCGATCACCGCGCCGGCCAATCCGGCCGCGACGGTCGTGCAGGATGCAGCGCCGTTCACGGTCAACATCTCCGGCACCGACGACAACAACATCTTCAACTGGTCCGCCACGCCGGGCACGGGCGTGCAGTCGGTCAGCGTCACGGGCGGCCAGGGCACGGCCACGGCCACGTACGCCGTGACGCTGCAGCCGGGCTTCACCGGCAGCGCGACGTTCACCGCCACGCTCACCGACAACGTGAATCCGGCGGCCAATCAGGCCGTCAACATCACGGTGAACGTGCCGCCGCCGCCTCCCGCGCCGACCGGCGTCAACGCCACCCCCGGCGATTCGCACGTCCTCCTCGGCTGGAACAGCGTCGCCGGCGCGTCGAGCTACAACGTCAAGCGCTCCACGACGAACGGCTCCGGCTACGCGACCATCGCGTCGCCCACTACGACCAGCTACGACGACACCACCGCGGTGAACGGCACGACCTACTACTACGTCGTCAGCGCCGTCGGTGCGGGCGGTGAAGGCGTCATCTCGGCGCAGGTCTCCGCGACGCCCGCCAGCGTCACTGCAGTCCCGACCGGCCTCGTGGCCGTCGTGAGCAGCGGCAGTGTGGCCGTGAGTTGGAACGCCGTCGGCGGCGCGACTTCGTACAACCTGAAGCGCTCCACGACCGCGGGCGGTCCCTACAGCACGATCAATTCGCCCACGGGGACTTCGTACACCGACACCGCCGTCACGAACGGCACGCGCTACTTCTATGTCGTCAGCGCGGTCGCGCCGGGATCCGGCGAGAGCGCGAATTCGACTGAAGTGCATGCGAAGCCGGATGTTCCGGAAGCGCTGGGCATCGACATCAGCCAGGTCTACGGCGGCGGCGGCAACACCGGCTCCGTCTACACGAACGACTTCATCGAGCTGTTCAACCGCGGCAACTCCGTGGTCGACCTGAACGGCTGGAGCGTGCAGTACGCGTCGTCCACCAGCGCCAGCTGGACGGTCACGGCGCTCACCGGCACGCTCGCGCCGGGACGCCACTACCTCATCCAGCAGAGCGCGGGTGGCGGCGGAACGACGCCGCTTCCGACGCCGGATGCGAGCGGCGGCTTCACCATGGCCGCCGGTGCGGCGAAAGTGGCGCTCGTCGCGACGACCGTGCCGCTGTCGGCCGTCTGCCCGGCCGCGATCGACTTTGTCGGTTACGGCAGCGGTCCTAACTGCTTCGAAGGTGCCGGCACCACGCCCACGCCGTCCGCCACCAACTCGGCGATGCGTCTGGCGAACGGCTGCACCGACACGAACAACAACAACACCGACTTCACCGCGACCACCGCGAATCCGCGCAACTCCGCGGCTGCTGCGACGCCGTGCACGATCACCGCGATCGGCAGCGCCACGCCGAGCTCCGTCGCCTCCGGCGGCAGCGTCCTGCTCGTCGTCGAGCTCCCGCCCGCCACTGCGGGCGGCACCGTGACCGGCGATCTCACCAACATCGGCGGCGCCGCTTCGCAGGCGTTCTTCGACAACGGCACGAACGGCGACGTCACCGCCGGCGACAACATCTTCTCGTTCCAGACCACCGCCACCGGCAGCGCCGGCGTGAAGTCGGTCACCATCGCCGCGACGAACGCGTCGGCGCAGAGCACGAACACATCCATCCTCGTCACGATCACGCCGCCGCTGGAAACGATCGCCGCGGTGAAGGTCGACACCACTCCGGCCGACACGGTTCCGGATCGTCTCAACCAGCCGGTCCTCGTCCGCGGCGTCGTGACGTCCGTCGACTTCCGCGGCGGCGCGGGCATCGAGTACTACATCCAGGATCCCACCGGCGGCATCGACGTCTTCAACACCACCGACCTCGGCCCCGCGCTGAGCGTCGGCTCGAGCGTCGAAGTCTCCGGCACGATCACGCAGTTCAACGGCCTCACGGAGATGACGCCGTCTTCGATCACCGTTCTTCCGGCAGGCACGGTTCCGGCCGTGACGCCGCAGGTCATCACCGTCTCGCAGCTCGCCGACGGCAGCGGTGAATCGCTCGAAGGAAAACTGGTCCGCATCGACAACGTCACCGTCACGAGCGGCACGTTCCCGGCGAGCGGCGCTTCCGGCAACGTCACCATCGGCGATGGCGTCAACAGCGGCACGCTCCGCGTCGACAGCGACACCGACATCGACGGCACGACCGCACCTGCGGGCGTCTTCTCCGTCATCGGTCTGGTCGGCCAGAGCGACTCGACCAATCCCTTCGACTGCTGCTACCAGCTCCTGCCGCGCAGCACGGCCGACATCATTCCGCGCACCGCGCCCACCGGCAGCGGCGCCGCGAATCCGCCCAGCGTCCCGCCGGGCGGCACGACGCTCCTCACCGTCACCGTCACCCTCGGCCAGAATCCGGCCAGCACCGGCGTCACCGTCGTCGGCGATCTCTCCTCGATCGGTCTGAGCGGCGCGCAGACGTTCTACGACGACGGCGTCACTGCCGGCGACGTCGCGCCGGGCGATCTCATTTACTCGTACTCCGCCACCGTCAGCAACGGGGCAGCGCTCGGCGGCAAGACGCTGCCGGTGATGATCAACGACGCGCAGTCGCGCAGCAGCGCTGCGTCGATCTCGCTGAACGTGCAATCGGCTTCCGCACCGCCGACGCCGACGAATGTCGTAGCCACGCCCGGCGACGCGCAGGTCTCACTGACGTGGGACGCCAGCCTCGGCGCCAGCGGCTACAACGTGAAGCGCTCGCTCACCGCGGGCGGCCCATACTCGACGATCGCATCGAACATCGCTTCGCCGAGCTACACCGACACCTCCGTCACGAACGCCATCCGCTACTACTACGTCGTCTCCGCAGTGAGCGGCGTGAACGAGAGCGGCGACTCGAATGAAGTGACTGCGAAGCCGAGCGCGCCGCCGCCGAGTGGTCCGCTGGCGAAGGTCTACTTCGTCGACATCGGCCAGGGCGCCGGCACGCTCATCGTGTCGCCGACCGGCAAGTCGCTGCTCATCGACGGCGGTCCGAACACGCAGGGCACGAACAAGATCATCCCGCTGCTCAACACGCTCGGCATCTCCACGATCGATTACACGATCCTGACGCACTACCACATCGACCACGACGGCGGTCTGATCGAATTGATCAACGCCGGCCGCGTGGCGGGTACCGCGTACGACAACGGCGACGCCGCGCGCGTGCAGCCGCCGGTGCTGAGCAACAGCACGGGCCAGTACTACACGACGTACATCAACGCGCTGGCCGCGCACAGCGGCACGATCACGCGCCAGACCATCCTGCCGGGCACCGTCATCGATCTCGGCGGCGGCATGAAGGCCACGTGCATGGTCGCGGGAGGTAACTTCCTCAGCGGCGGCAACGTGTACATCTCGAACACGGACCTCAACTCCGAGTCGATCTCCACGCTCATCGAATACAACGACTTCGATCTGCTGATCTCGGGCGACATGACCGGCGGCGGCCAGACCACCACGGCCAAGACGCCCGACGTCGAGACGTTCGTCGGCCAGATGGTCGGCGACATCGACTTCGTGCAGCTCGACCACCACGGCTCCACCACCGCCAACGGCCGCCGCTTCCTCTCGCAGTTGAAAGCGGAAGCGTCGCTCGCTTCCGTCGGCGCCACGAACACGTTCGGTCACCCGAACCGCGAGACCGTCAACAAGTACCTCAACATCCCGGTCACCAGCGGCAACACGTACGGTGGCGAAGGCGTGCCGCCGAATCCAGGCAACGGCCCGGTCTTCTATCAGACCGATCCGAGCCCGGCCACGGACAACCGCTGCAGCGTTCAGGGCTACTCGGGCACCGACCAAGCGCACGCGGGCGAAGGCACCGTGCTTCTGAAGACGGACGGCCTGGCCAGCTTCACGATGGAGAGCTTCGACGACGGCGGCGTGCGCATCCCCGCTTCGACGCACGTCTACGCGCTCGACAGCACGGGCGCCGGCGTGACGACGAACTTCCCGCCGACCGTCATTCCGTACCTCAGCCCCGCCGTTCCGACGGCAGCCGACGTCGTCACCGTGACGGCCCTGGTCAACGACCGCGAAGATCCGATCTCCAGCGTCACGCTGAACTACGCGATCAACGGCGCGATGCAGGCGCCGGTGACGATGACGAACACGGTCGGCAGCGAGTGGGCCGGCACGATCCCCGCGCAGCCGAACGGCACGCGCGTCGAGTACAGCGTGGTCGCGAACGCGGGCACCGGCGCGACGACGTGGTCCGGCGGTTACTTCGCCGGCACGACGCCGATTGCCACGCTCCGCTCGAGCACCCCGCTGGGCGAGCCGACGTACCTCGAATACGCCGCGCGCATCTCCGGTCTCGTCACCTCGGGCACCGGCAAGTTCTCCAGCTCCAACAATGACGACTACATCGACGACGGCACCGGCGCGCTGAACATCGCGCGCACGATCGAACCGTCCACGCCGGCCACGCAGCCGACCACCGCCGGCACGACCTACACCGTCGCGGGCGTGATCAATCAGCTCACCGGCCGCTTCCGCCTCGACGTCACGCCGCCGTTCGACGGCATCAACAAGCCGTGGGCGACGACGGGCGGCTCGTTCAACCCGTACACCATCACCTCCACCGGCTCGGCCGCGGTCACGCCGCTCGCGCGCACCATCGCGCAGATCAACGCCGATCCGGAAGGTCACGAAGCGAAGCTCGTCACGATCGCCAACGTGACCGTCACGAGCGGCACCATCCCCGCCTCCGGCGGCCAGGACGCATTCCTCACCGTGAGCGACGGCACCGGCTCGATCGAAATGAAGATCGACGGCGACGGCGGCATCCCGGGTCTGGCCACGCCGAGCGCGCCGTTCACGCTCGTCGGCATCGTCAGCCAGGACGACTTCCTCCGTCCGTTCGACACGCGCTACACGATCGCTCCGCGCGACCGCACCGACCTCGGCGCCGCCGCCGGCGGTCCGTCTCTCATCACCATTGCCGAAGCGCGCGAAGACGTCGATTCGACCACGGGCGTTTCGCCCGATGACTACGTTCCGGATCGTCTCGGCCAGCAGGTCAAGATCCGCGGCGTGGTCACGTCGGTCGACTTCCGCGGCGCGTCGGGGACCGAGGTTTACATCCAGGATCCGACGGGCGGGGTGGATATTTTCTCGACGTCCATCAACACCACGCTGAACATTGGCGACAACATCGAAGTGACCGGCACGGTCGCGCAGTTCAATGGCCTCACCGAGATCACACCCTCGGGCGCCGCGGACATCGTCGTGCTGGCGCCGGGCACGCTGCCCGATCCGATTCTCGAAGTGGTCACACTGTCGCAGCTCGCCAACGGCGGCCCGGGTGAAAGCTACGAAGGCCGTCTCGTTCGCGTGAACAACGTCTCCATCACCTCGCCGCCGGCCACGTTCGCGGCGAACACGAACTACAACATCACGGACGGCGTCGTGACGGTGCAGATGCGCATCGACAGCGACACCGACATCGACGGCACCGCGCCGCCGGCGGGGACGTTCTCCGTCATCGGCGTCCTCGGCCAGTTCGACAACGCCGCGCCGTTCGACAGCGGCTACCAGCTCTTCCCGCGCATCCGTGCCACCGACTTCCTGCCCGCCGTTCCCGCCGCCTCGGCCATCAATGCCACGAGCGGTACGCCGCAGTCGGCGACGATCAGCACCGCCTTCAGCACCGCGCTGCAGGCCACAGTGACCGATGCGGGCAATGCGCCGATCGAAGGCGTCGGCGTGACGTTCACTGCGCCGGCCAGCGGCGCTTCGGGCACGTTCCCGAACGGCACGAACACGGTCAGCGTCGCCACGAACGCGAGCGGCATGGCCACTGCGCCGACGTTCACCGCGAACGGCGTCGCCGGCGGCTACATCGTTACTGCGACCACCGCTGCGCTCACCGCCAACTTCAATCTCACCAACACCGCCACGGCCAGCGTGACGCACTTCAGCGTCAGCGCGCCGTCGAACGTCACGAACGGCAGTGCGTTCAACGTGACGGTGACCGCGCTCGACGCGAGCAACGCCACCGTCTCCGGCTACACCGGCACGGTGCATTTCACGTCGTCGTCGGCCGGCACGTTGCCGTCCGACTACACGTTCACCGGCGGCGACGCGGGCTCGCACACGTTCAGCGTCACGCTGACGACGAACGGCGCGCAGAGCGTGACCGCCACCGACGGCGGCATCACCGGCAGCGCGAACGTGACAGTCGATCCGATCGCCGCGACGCACTTCTCGGTCTCCGCTCCGGCCAACGTCACCGGCGGCGTGCCGTTCAACGTGACGGTCACGGCGCTCGATCCGTCGGAAGCGACGGTGGCGACGTACGCCGGCACGGTGCACTTCACGTCGTCGTCGGCCGGCACGCTGCCGTCTGACTACACATTCACCGTCGGTGACGCGGGCACGCATACGTTCAGCGTCACGCTGACGAGCGCGGGCACGCAGTCGATCACCGCCGATGACGGCACGATCAACGGCACCACCAACGTATCTGTTACGTGCGACACGCCGACGGTTCCGACCGTCAGCGCTACGACGAACGGCACGGGCACGCAGGACCAGGCCTGCCCGGCGCAGCCGCTCACGCTGACCGCCACGTCGACCGGCGCCACGTCCTACCAGTGGTACCACGACAACGATCTGCTGAACGGCGAGACCGCTTCGACGTACCAGGCCACCGGCGCGGGCACGTACTACGTCACCGCGACGAACCTCTGCGGTACGACGGCACAGTCGGCCGGTTACGTGGTGCAGAACCCGACACCGCATTCGGCATTCATCACCTCCACCGGCACGCTGATCTGCGCGGGCGGGAGCGTCCGGCTGTCGTCCGACAGCGCCACCGGCATCCAGTGGTACCGCGACGAAGTGCTGATCCCCGGCGCGGGCAGCCAGGACTACGTGGCCACGCAGGCCGGCTCGTACACCGCCATTCTCAACGCGCTCGGCTGCCAGAGCAGCGTGAGCAACGCCATCGTGCTGACGTCCAGCGCCAGCACGGCGCCGAACGCGACGATCACCGCTCCGTCGACGATGGTTGCGAATACGTCCGGCACGGCCAGCGTGGCCGATGCAGGCGCGGGCGCGACGTACCAGTGGTTCGGCACGGCCGCTCAGATTCAGTCGGGCAACGGCACGAACAGCGTCACGTTCGCGCCGGTCATCTTCTCCGGCACGATCAAGCTCACCGTCACCGTCACGACGCCGGGCGGCTGCACCGACACGAAGAGTGTCGATGTCACCGTGACCTCGCCGCAGCCGGCGACGCACTTTGCGTTGAGCGCTCCTGCCAACGCCACCGCCGGCACGCCATTCAACGTGACGGTGACGGCGCTCGACGCGAGCGACAACATCGCCAGCCAGTACGCCGGCACCGTTCACTTCACGTCGGACGACACCGGCACGCTGCCGAGCGACTTCACCTTCTCGAGCGGCAACCACGGCGCGCACACGTTCTCCGTCACGCTGACGAACGCGGGACAGCACTCCGTCACCGCGACGGATACGTCCACGCCGTCGATCACCGGCACCACGAACATCACCATCGACGCGGCTCCGCAGGTGGCGACGCACTTCTCCGTCAGCGCTCCGGCCACGGTCACGAACGGCACGCCGTTCAACGTGACGGTCACGGCGCTCGACGCGAGCAACGCCGTCGTCACCGGCTACACCGGCACGGTGCATTTCACGAGCAGCTCGACCGGCACCCTGCCGTCCGACTACACGTTCACCGGCGGCGACGCGGGCGCACACACGTTCAGCTTCACGCTCACTACGGACGGCGGCCAGTCGATCACGGCCAACGATGGTTCGATCAACGGCAGCGCCGAGCTGACCGTCAACGCCGCCGCGCAGGTGGCGACGCACTTCTCGGTCAGCGCTCCGGCGAACGTGACGAACGGCACGCCGTTCAACGTTACGGTCACCGCGCTCGACGCGAGCAACGCGGTTGTCACCGGCTACACCGGCACCGTCCACTTCACCAGCAGCTCCACCGGCACGCTGCCGGCTGACTCCACGCTCACCAACGGCACGGGCACGTTCAGCGTCACGCTGACGACGAACGGCGCGCAGTCGATCACGGCCAGCGACGGTTCGATCAACGGCAGCGCGAATGTCACGGTCGATCCGGCCGCGCAGGTGGCGACGCACTTCTCCGTCAGCGCACCGGCGAACGTGACGAACGGCACACCGTTCAACGTCACGGTCACGGCACTCGACGCGAGCAACGCAGTCGTCACCGGTTACACCGGCACGGTCCACTTCACGTCGTCCTCGGCAGGCACGCTGCCGGCTGACTCCACGCTCACCAACGGCACCGGCACGTTCAGCGTCACGCTGACGACGAACGGCGCGCAGTCGATCACGGCTGCCGACGGTTCGATCAACGGCAGCGCGAACGTGACTGTTGATCCCGCCGCACAGGTCGCCACGCACTTCTCTGTCAGCGCACCGGCGAACGTGACGAACGGCACGCCGTTCAACGTCACGGTCACCGCGCTCGACGCGAGCAACGCAGTGGTCACCGGCTACACCGGCACGGTTCACTTCACCTCGTCCTCGGCAGGCACTCTGCCGGCTGACTCCACGCTCACCAATGGCACCGGTACCTTCAGCGTCACGCTGACGACGAACGGCGCGCAGTCGATCACGGCTGCCGACGGCTCGATCAACGGCAGCGCGAACGTCACCGTCGATCCGGCCGCGCAGGTCGCGACGCACTTCTCGGTGAGCGCACCGGCGAACGTGACGAACGGCACGCCGTTCAACGTCACCGTCACTGCGCTCGACGCGAGCAACGCAGTCGTCACCGGCTACACCGGCACCGTGCACTTCACGTCGTCGTCGGCAGGCACACTGCCGGCGGATTCCACGCTCACGAATGGCACGGGCACTTTCAGCGTGACACTGACGACGAACGGCGCGCAGTCGATCACGGCTGCCGACGGTTCGATCAACGGCAGCGCGAACGTCACTGTCGATCCGGCGGCGCAGGTTGCGACGCACTTCTCGGTCAGCGCTCCGGCGAACGTGACGAACGGCACGCCGTTCAACGTCACGGTCACCGCGCTCGACGCGAGCAACGCGGTCGTGACCGGCTACACCGGCACCGTCCACTTCACGTCATCTTCGGCAGGCACGCTGCCGGCTGACTCGACGCTCACCAACGGCACCGGCACGTTCAGCGTCACGCTGACGACGAACGGCGCGCAGTCCATCACGGCTGCCGACGGCTCCATCAACGGCAGCGCGAACGTGACTGTTGATCCGGCCGCACAGGTCGCGACGCACTTCTCCGTCAGCGCTCCGGCGAACGTGACGAACGGCATGCCGTTCAATGTCACGGTCACTGCGCTCGACGCGAGCAACGCGGTCGTCACCGGCTACACCGGCACGGTTCACTTCACGTCGTCTTCGGCAGGCACGCTGCCGGCTGATTCCACGCTCACCAATGGCACGGGCACGTTCAGCGTGACGCTGACGACGAACGGCGCGCAGTCGATCACGGCTGCCGACGGTTCGATCAACGGCAGCGCGAACGTCACCGTCGATCCGGCTGCGCAGGTCGCCACGCACTTCTC